>NZ_JBFATO010000089.1:0-1300 GCF_040678355.1 Streptomyces sp. NPDC052701 | reverse complement strand
GGGTACTGGGTGGGGCATGTCCGTGAGGCGGTGCGTTTCGCCGACGGGATCAGTGCCCTGCGCGGCCAGGGTGTGACGCGGTTCGTGGAGTGCGGCCCGGACGCGGTGCTGACGGGCCTGGCCCGCCAGATCCTCGACGAGGACGACGAGGTCACGTTCGCGTCGGTGCTGCGCCGGGACCGGCCCGAGGACACCACCGCCGTGACCGCGCTGGCCGAGCTGTTCGCCTCCGGCGCCGAGGTCGACTGGACCGCTCTCTTCAGCGAGCGGGACCGCGTACCGGTGGACCTGCCGACCTATGCCTTCCAGCACCAGCGGTACTGGCTGGACATCCCGGGGAACAGAGCCGGTGACGTCGGCTCGGCCGGTCTCGACGGCGTCGACCACCCGTTGCTGAGCGCGATGGTCGTGTCCCCGGAGTCCGGTGGCGTGGTGCTGACCGGCAGGCTGTCCGTGGACGCACAGGCGTGGATCGCCGACCATGACGTCCTGGGCCGCATCCTCCTGCCGGGCACGGCCTTCGTCGAGCTCGCCGTCCGGGCGGGCGACGAGGTCGGCTGCGCGGCGGTCGACGACCTGACGCTGGAGGCACCGCTGGTGCTGACGGCCGCCGGCGGAGCGGCCGTGCAGGTGGTGGTCGGCGCCGCCGACGAGACGGACCGCCGCACGGTGGACGTGTTCTCGCGTGCCGAGGGCACCGAGGGCACCTGGATCCGGCACGCCACGGGTCTGCTCGCTCCCCGCACGACCGTCCCCGACTTCGACCTCACCGCCTGGCCGCCGCAGGGCGCCCGGCGCCTGGAGATCGAGGGCGCCTACGAGCGCCTGGCGAACCGCGGGTACCTCTACGGTCCGGTCTTCCAGGGGCTGAAGGCGGCCTGGCGGCGCGGTGACGACGTGTTCGCGGAGGTGGAGCTGCCCGAGGAGTCGTGGGAGGAGGGGGCACGGTTCGGTCTGCACCCGGCGTTGCTGGACTCCGCCATGCACGTCGACCTGCTGCTCGACGGCACGGACGAGGACGAGGGCGCGACCATGCTGCCCTTCTCCTGGAACGGCGTCTCCCTGCACGCGTCCGGCGCCACCGCCCTGCGGGTCCACATCCGGCGCCTGCGCGGTGAGGAAGTGTCGGCCATCGGGGTCGCGGACTCCACCGGCCAACTGGTCGCCACCGTGGACTCGTTGGTCACCCGCCCCGTCTCGGCGGATCAGTTGGAGTCTGTGGGTGGTGGTGTGGAGCGGTTGTTGTGGCGGGTGGAGTGGGTTCCCGCGCCGGCGGGCAGTGCGCGGGCGGCCGGTGGGT
>NZ_JBFATO010000088.1:0-1308 GCF_040678355.1 Streptomyces sp. NPDC052701 | reverse complement strand
CGACAGCGCTGCCTCCGCTGCCGCTTGCCGACGCGCCGCAGCCCGGATCTCCGGTTCGGCAACGCTGCGGTCAGTGCGACACACGACCCCAGATGTCCCTTCGGGGCGTGCTGTGGCCGCAGCCGCGGACGCGGCTGGGAGTGGTGAGCCGGAGATGTCGGCCCAGGGGCGGGCCCGGTCCGCAGTGAGCCGGGCGCGGTCGTAGGAGCCGAGCTTGATGAGGATGGCAGAGGCGAGGCTGTACACGGCGGACAGCCTCGCCTGGTCGAGGCTGCGGCCACAGGCGGCGTCGGCGATGAGGCCGCAACGCCTGACGCGTACGGCCGACGGACACACAAACGAGGCAGGCTCCCCGAGAGGGAGCCTGCCTCAGCGGCGTGCAGGTTCAGCTGACCACTCCGCAGGCGTAGGGCCCCTCTGAGGGTGTGCTGTAGTCGCAGGCCCTGAACCGCACGTTTGCAACGTCGGTATAGCTGCCTCCGGTGGTGTCGTTGTCTCCTGGCGCGACTGCACTCGTACGCCAGCCCGAGTCGATCCACCGGCCCTGGCTGAAGCTCCACCAGTCGTAACGGACCAGGAGATGGGCAGCGGTGTCGCAGCTCGAGCGGGAGATCGAGAGGCTCCACGACGCCTTGTAATTGGCCCGGCCGCCGTGAGAACCGTTTCGACTGTAGCTGTAGTCGCCTGATGCGTACGCGCATCCCGAGTAGCTTGATCCGTCGATGAACCACTGCGGGCTGGCACTCGTGGGTGTCTGTCCGATACCCAACGTCAGGGCAGCGGTCACTGCGACGAGGGCAAAACGTCTGCCGACTCGTGTGGTCACATGTCCTCCCGAGTATGTGGTGGCCGCCACAGCCGACGGCCGGTCCGCATGCAGTCTCTCCCTCGGCCCACATGGCCACATAGAGACAAACCAGCCCAGACAGAGGTGAAACTGGCCCACTAAGACGTTGTCTTAGTTGGTGAGTCGGCGGTAGCTGATGAGGGCTGCGGCTATGCCGACGAAGGCCAGGAAGTGCTCGGCTTTGCGCTCGTAGCGGCGGTGCAGGCGTCGGCATCCGGCCAGCCAGGAGACCGTTCTTTCGACGACCCAGCGGTGCCGGCCGAGCCGCGTGGACGACTCGATGCCCTTGCGGGCGATGCGGTGGCGGATGTGACGTTCGCGAAGCCATTTCCGCAGGTGGTCGTAGTCGTAGCCCTTGTCGGCGTGGAGCTTGGCCGGACGTCGGCGGCGCGGGCCGCGGCGGGAGCGGATGGGCGGGATCCCGCGCACGAGTGGCTTGAGGCCGAGGCTGTCGTGCGTGT
>NZ_JBFATO010000087.1:0-1330 GCF_040678355.1 Streptomyces sp. NPDC052701 | reverse complement strand
TGAACCGCACCGGCTCGAATGGAGACTCGATTTCATGAAAGGATCGAGTCATGGCACGACCTTCCCGTTACCCGCTTGAGCTCCGCCGTCGTGCGGTGCGCATGGTCACCGAGGTGCGAGGCGACTACCCGAACGAGACAGCCGCCCTGCAGGCGGTCACCGACAAGCTCGGCATCGGTTCCCGCGAGACGCTGCGGAACTGGCTGAAGCAGCACGAGATCGACGCGGGGACGCGGCCGGGGACGACGACGGAGGAATCGGCCCAGCTCAAGGCGATGAAGAAGGAGATCGCCGAGCTGAAGCGGGCCAACGAGATCCTCAAGGCGGCGGCGAGTTTCTTCGCGGCCGAGCTCGACCGGCCACACACGCGCTCGTAGCGTTCATCGACGAGCACCGGGACCGCTTCGGCGGTGTCGAGCCGATCTGCAGGACGCTCACCGGGCACGACTGCAAGATCGCCCCTTCCACCTATTACGCCCACAAGAAACGACTGGCCGCTCCGTCCGTCCGTAGCGTGCGGGACACGGAACTCAAGGAGCTGATCCGGCAGGTCCACACCGACAACTACCGTGTCTACGGGGCTCGGAAGATCTGGCGGGAGCTGAACCGGCGGGGCCGCACGGTGGCCCGCTGCACCGTCGAACGGCTGATGCGCGAGCTGGGCATCGCCGGCGCCGTCCGTGGCAAGAAGGTCATCACAACGATCCCCGACCAGCAAGCCGAGCGGGCACCCGACCGCGTCGAGCGCGACTTCGTCGCCAGCGCGCCGAACCGCTGCTGGGTTGCGGATTTCACGCACGTGGCGACCTGGGCCGGAGTGGTCTACGTCGCCTTCGTCGTGGACACCTTCTCCCGCCGGATCGTCGGCTGGTCCGCCGCGACGTCAAAGGAGACCCGGCTCGTCCTGGACGCTTTGGAGATGGCGCTGTGGCAGCGCGACCGCGATGAACATCCCCACGTTCGGGGCGAGTTGATACATCACAGCGATGCGGGCAGCCAGTACACCAGTTTCAAGCTGGCCGAGCACCTGGACGCGGCCGGCATAGCGGCCTCGATCGGCTCCGTCGGCGACGCATACGACAACGCCCTGATGGAGAGCACGATCGGCCTGTTCAAAACCGAGTTGATCAAGCCGCAGCGGCCCTGGAAGACCCTTTCCCAGGTCGAGCTGGCCACCGCCGAGTGGGTCGACTGGTACTGCCACCGACGCCTGCACGGTGAGATAGGCCACGTCCCACCCGTCGAATACGAGACCAGCTACTACCTGACAACCACGAAACCCCAGGTCACAACCACCAACTGAGATCTCTACCGAACCCGGGGCGGTTCA
>NZ_JBFATO010000086.1:0-1490 GCF_040678355.1 Streptomyces sp. NPDC052701 | reverse complement strand
GGGGGGGTGCCTCTATGTCTTTCGTCAAGCGACGCGAGGGCTCCTCGGTTCGTAGAAGGTTCCGTCGCGGAGCATGGCGAAGAGGACGCTGGTGCGGTGGCGGGCGAGGCGGAGGAGGGCCTGGGTGTGGGTTTTGCCGCGGGCCCGGCAGCGGTCGTAGTAGGTGCGGGAGGCGGGATCATGCAGGGCCGCGAACGCGGAGAGGAACATCGCCCGCTTGAGCTGCCGGTTGCCGCCTCTGGGGGCGTGTTCGCCGTGGATCGAGGTGCCGGACTGCCGGGTTGTTGGGGCGAGGCCGGCGTAGGAGGCGAGGTGGGCGGCGGTGGGAAAGCTGCTGCCGTCGCCGACGGTGGTCAGGAGGACTGCGGCGGTCCTGACGCCGATGCCGGGCATCGAGGTCAGGACCTCGGAAAGAGGGTGGGCCTCCAGCAGGGCTTCGATCCGGGTCTGAAGGGCCCGGCGTTGTTCGTGGACGGCGGCCAGCGACTTCGCCAGCGATGGGACGATCACGTCGAGAGTGCCGGTGCCCGGGACGACGACGGTCTGTTCGTCGAGCGCGATGAAGATGTCGTCGACCAGCCGTTCGGCCATGCGCGGTGCCCTCGGGCGGACGACCTCGACCAGCCTGCGGCGGCCTGCTTTCCGCAGGGCCTGTGGGGATCCGTAGCGCTCGAGGAGCCAGGTGACGGCCTGGTGATCCAGGCGGGGACCCAGGACCCGCTCGAGGCTGGGATGGAACTGGGTGAGCAGGCTGCGGATGCGGTTGGAGGTGCGGTTGGCCTCGCCGGCGAGGTCCTGGTCGAAGCCGACCAGCATGGTCAGCTCGGCGGTGACCTCGTCGGCCAGGTCGAGCGTGCGCAGGGTGTGGGGCATGGTGCGGGCAGCGTCCGCGATGACCGCGGCGTCCTTCGCGTCGGTCTTGGCCTCGCCGGGGTAGAGGTCGGCGATCCTGCGCATCGCCAGGCCGGGCAGGTAGGCGACCTGACAGCCGGCGTCCCGGGCGACGGTCAGCGGCAGGGCGCCGATGGAGGCGGGCTGGTCCACGACCACCAGAACCGTGCCGAACTTGGCGGCCAGCTTGTCGAAGACGGCCCGCAACTTTGGTTCGCTGTTCGGCAGTGGCTTGTCGAAGACCGTCTTCCCGGCCGGGTTCAGACCGTGGCCGTGATGAGTGTGCTTGCCGACGTCCAGGCCCAGGAAGACGCCCACCCCGTCGATGCTGATCACCGTGCCCCCACATGCGTCGATGCGTGCCGGCCCCAAGGTCGGGGACCGTTCTCGCGCAGCCACGTTATGCAGACCTGCCGCCCGCAAACGGCCGGGCATTGCGCCCGGCCAGGCGGTGGTCGGACCTCTGATCAGCGTCTCCGACGGCACCCCTCGGACCCGGTGACACCACCCCCCAGGTCATCCGATCGACAGGGGGCAACAGTCATGCCGGGCCCGGAGGCCAACGGTCCCGTTGCGGAACCGCGGAAAACATAACGGGG
>NZ_JBFATO010000085.1:0-1521 GCF_040678355.1 Streptomyces sp. NPDC052701 | reverse complement strand
GCGGGCCTGGTGTGGATCGGCCCGCCGCCGCAGGCCATCCGCGACCTGGGCGACAAGGTCGCCGCCCGGCACATCGCCCAGCGCGCCGGCGCGCCGCTGGTGGCCGGCACCCCCGAGCCGGTCTCGGGCGCCGAGGAGGTGGTGGCCTTCGCCAAGGAGCACGGCCTGCCCATCGCCATCAAGGCCGCCTTCGGCGGCGGCGGGCGCGGGCTGAAGGTGGCCCGCACCCTGGAGGAGGTGCCCGAGCTGTACGACTCCGCGGTGCGCGAGGCGGTGGCCGCCTTCGGCCGCGGGGAGTGCTTCGTGGAGCGCTACCTGGACAAGCCCCGCCACGTGGAGACGCAGTGCCTGGCCGACACGCACGGCAACGTGGTGGTGGTCTCCACCCGGGACTGCTCCCTGCAGCGCCGCCACCAAAAGCTGGTGGAGGAGGCCCCGGCGCCGTTCTTGTCCGAGCAGCAGCTGGCCGAGCTGTACCGCGCCTCCAAGGCGATTTTGAAGGAGGCCGGCTACGTGGGCGCCGGCACCGTGGAGTTCCTGGTCGGAGCGGACGGCACGATCTCCTTCCTGGAGGTCAACACCCGCCTGCAGGTGGAGCACCCGGTCACCGAGGAGGTCGCCGGCATCGACCTGGTGCGCGAGATGTTCCGCATCGCCGACGGCGAGGAACTGGGCTATGACGACCCCGTGCTGCGCGGGCACTCCTTCGAGTTCCGCATCAACGGCGAGGACCCGGGCCGCAACTTCCTGCCCGCCCCCGGCACCGTCACCCGCTTCGACCCGCCCGCCGGGCCCGGGGTGCGCCTGGACGCCGGCGTGGAGGCCGGCAGCGTGATCGGCCCGGCCTGGGACTCGCTGCTGGCCAAGCTGATCGTCACCGGCCGCACCCGCAAGGAGGCCCTGCAGCGCGCCGCGCGCGCCCTGCAGGAGTTCCAGGTGGAGGGCATGGCCACCGCGCTGCCCTTCCACCGCGCGGTGGTCAAGGACCCCGCCTTCGCCCCCGAGCTGACCGGCTCCACCGGCCCCTTCAGCGTCCACACCCGCTGGATCGAGACCGAGTTCGTCAACGACATCAAGCCCTTCACCGCCCCGGCCGACGCCGCGCAGGCCGAGGAGGACACCGGCCGCGAGACGGTCGTGGTCGAGGTCGGCGGCAAGCGCCTGGAGGTCTCCCTGCCCGCCTCGCTGGGCATGTCCCTGGCCCGCACCGGCCTGGCCGCCGGCGCCAAGCCCAAGCGCCGGGCCGCCAGGAAGAGCGGCCCGGCCGCCTCCGGCGACACCCTCACCTCCCCCATGCAGGGCACCATCGTCAAGATCGCCGTGGAGGAGGGCCAGCAGGTCAAGGAGGGCGACCTCGTCGTCGTGCTGGAGGCCATGAAGATGGAACAGCCCCTCAACGCCCACAAGGCCGGCACCATCAAGGCCCTCAACGCCCAGGTCGGCGCCTCCCTCACCTCCGGCGCCGCCATCTGCGAGATCAAGGACTGACGTCCGGCACGGCCACAGCGCGCCCGGCGGACC
>NZ_JBFATO010000083.1:0-1586 GCF_040678355.1 Streptomyces sp. NPDC052701 | reverse complement strand
TGGCCTGGGGCAGGTGATCGTGTCCTGGCTGACCACCACCGATCACAAGAAGATCGGGCACCTGTACCTGATCACCTCGTTCGGCTACTTCCTGATCGGCGGGCTGCTGGCGATGGCGATCCGGGCCGAGCTGTCCCGGCCCGGCCTGCAGATCCTGTCCGCCGAGCAGTACAACCAGGCCTTCACCCTGCACGGCACGGTGATGCTGCTGCTGTTCGCCACCCCCACCTTCGCCGGCTTCGCCAACGCCATCATGCCGCTGCAGATCGGCTCCCCCGACGTGGCCTTCCCCCGGCTGAACATGCTCTCCTACTGGCTGTTCCTCTTCGGCGGCCTGATCGTGCTGGCCGGCGTGTTCACCCCCAACGGCACCGCCGACTTCGGCTGGACCGCCTACACCCCCCTCAGCGGCGGCGAACGCACCCCCTACCTCGGCGGCGACCTGTGGATCATGGGCCTGGCACTGTCCGGCTTCGGCACCATCCTGGGCGCGGTCAACTTCATCACCACCATCATCTGCATGCGCGCCCCCGGCATGACCATGTTCCGCATGCCCATCTTCACCTGGAACGTGCTGCTCACCTCGGTGCTGGTGCTGCTGGCCTTCCCCGTGCTGGCCGCCGCCCTGTTCGCCCTGGAGGCCGACCGCCAGTTCGGCGCCCACATCTTCGACCCCGAAAACGGCGGCGCCGTGCTGTGGCAGCACCTGTTCTGGTTCTTCGGCCACCCCGAGGTCTACATCCTGGCCCTGCCCTTCTTCGGCATCATCAGCGAGGTCATCCCCGTCTTCGCCCGCAAACCCCTCTTCGGCTACATGGGCCTGGTCGGCGCCACCATCGCCATCGCCGGCCTGTCGGTGACCGTCTGGGCCCACCACATGTTCGCCACCCAGGCCGCCCTGCTGCCCTTCTTCGCCTTCATGACCTACCTGATCGCCGTCCCCACCGGCGTGAAATTCTTCAACTGGATCGGCACCATGTGGAAGGGCTCCCTGTCCTTCGAACCCCCCATGCTGTGGGCGGCCGGCTTCCTGGTCACCTTCCTCTTCGGCGGCCTGACCGGCGTCATCCTCGGCTCCCCGCCCCTGGACTGGCACGTCACCGACACCTACTTCGTCGTCGCCCACTTCCACTACGTCGTCTTCGGCACCGTGGTCTTCGCCATGTTCGCCGGCTTCAGCTTCTGGTGGCCCAAGATGACCGGCACCATGCTCGACGAACGCCTGGAAAAGATCCACTTCTGGACCCTGTTCACCGGCTTCCACACCACCTTCCTCGTCCAGCACTGGCTCGGCGCCGAGGGCATGCCCCGCCGCTACGCCGACTACCTGGCCGCCGACGGCTTCACCGCCTTGAACACCCTCTCCTCCATCGGCGCCTTCCTGCTGGGCCTGTCCACCCTGCCCTTCGCCTACAACGTGTGGAAGACCGCCAAGATCGGCAACAAGATCGAGGTCGACGACCCCTGGGGCTACGGCCGCTCCCTGGAATGGGCCACCAGCTGCCCGCCCCCACGCCACAACTTCACCACCCTGCCCAAGATCCGCTCCGAATCCCCCGCCTTCGACCTCCACCACCCCGACGTGG
>NZ_JBFATO010000082.1:0-1645 GCF_040678355.1 Streptomyces sp. NPDC052701 | reverse complement strand
GCCGAGCTGTTCGTCTCCGGGGCCGAGGTCGACTGGGACGGCTTCTACGCCGGCCGGAACGTCACCCGCGTCGACCTGCCCACCTACGCCTTCCAACGCGAGCGGTACTGGCTGGGCACCCGCGAATACATGGCGGACTCCTGGTACGGCGGTGACGGCACCGACATCTCCGCCGCCGGGCTGCGCGCCGCAGGTCACCCGTTGCTCGGCGCTGCGGTGAACCTGGCCGACACGGACGGGGTGCTGCTGACCGGGCGCTTGGCGGTGGACACGCACCCGTGGATCGCCGACCACGACGTCCTGGGGAACGTCCTCCTGCCCGGTACGGGTTTCGTGGAACTCGCCCTGCATGCGGGGGGCCTGGTGGGGTGTGGGCTGTTGGAGGAGCTCACGTTGCAGGCGCCGTTGGTCCTGCCGCCCGAGGGCGGGGTGCAGGTGCAGGTGGCGGTCGGGGGTGTGGATGCCTCCGGGGTTCGTTCGGTGACGGTCCACTCGCGTCCCGAGGCCGAGGGGCAGGGGCCGGACGGCTGGGTCCTGCATGCACAGGGTGTGCTCAGCGCCGGTGAACCGGTCGGACGGATCGAGGAGTTGTCGGTGTGGCCGCCTGCGGGTGCGGTCGCGGTGGGCATCGGGGACGCCTACGACACGCTGCTGCGCCAGGGCTATGCCTACGGTCCGGTCTTCCAGGGGCTGAAGGCGGCCTGGCGGCGCGGTGACGACGTGTTCGCGGAGGTGGCCCTGCCCGAGGAGTCGTGGGAGGAGGCGGGCGGGTTCGGTCTGCACCCGGCGCTGCTGGATGCCGCGATGCATGCCGCGCTCGTCGACGACAGCGGTGAGCGGGACGGGGAGCCGGTCCTGCCGTTCGTGTGGAACCACGTCACCCTGCACGCCACCGGCGCCACCCGCCTCCGCGTCCACATCGGGCAGACGGGTTCCGCGGCCGACAACACCCTGGTGCTGAACGTCGCCGACGCCCAAGGGAATCCTGTTCTTTCCGTTGGCTCTGTCGTGGGCCGGCCGGTGTCAGCAGGTCAGTTGGAGTCTGTGGGTGGTGGTGTGGAGCGGTTGTTGTGGCGGGTGGAGTGGGTTCCCGCGCCGGCGGGCAGTGCGCGGGCGGCCGGTGGGTCGCTGCCGTTGTGGGAGGAGTTGCCGGTCTCGGGTGAGGTTCCGCCGGTGGTGGTGTGGGAGGTGCCCGGGGTTGGGGGTGATGTTCCTGATCGGGCGCGGGCCACGGCGGTGCTGGTGCTGGAGCGGGTGGGCCGGTGGCTGGCGGATGAGCGGTGTGCTGGTTCGCGTCTGGTGGTGGTGACCCGGGGTGCGGTGGCACTGGACGGGGATGCGGGTGTGGAGCTGGGTCTGGCGGGGGTGTGGGGTGTGCTGCGGGCCGCGCAGGCGGAGAATCCGGGCCGTTTCACCCTCCTCGATCTGGAGCCCGGCGCGGATGCCGCGCTCGCGGCGGGTGTGATCGGTGCCGGGGAGGCCGAGATCGCCGTACGCGCGGGGACGGTGCTGCTGCCCCGCCTGGCCCGTGCCACCGGTGCCGGGCAGATCTCTCCGGTCGAGGGGGGTGGGGCGGTCTGGGGTGCTGGTGCGGTGCTGGTCACCGGTGGCACGGGTGGTCTGGGTGCGCTGGTGGCCCGGCATC
>NZ_JBFATO010000081.1:0-1850 GCF_040678355.1 Streptomyces sp. NPDC052701 | reverse complement strand
AACACAGTGGACGCGAGCAACTGAGGACAAGCCCTCGGCCTATTAGTACCGGTCACCTCCACACGTTGCCGTGCTTCCAGATCCGGCCTATCAACCCAGTCGTCTACTGGGAGCCTTACCCCATCAAGTGGGTGGGAGTCCTCATCTCGAAGCAGGCTTCCCGCTTAGATGCTTTCAGCGGTTATCCCTCCCGAACGTAGCCAACCAGCCATGCCCTTGGCAGAACAACTGGCACACCAGAGGTTCGTCCGTCCCGGTCCTCTCGTACTAGGGACAGCCCTTCTCAAGACTCCTGCGCGCACAGCGGATAGGGACCGAACTGTCTCACGACGTTCTAAACCCAGCTCGCGTACCGCTTTAATGGGCGAACAGCCCAACCCTTGGGACCGACTCCAGCCCCAGGATGCGACGAGCCGACATCGAGGTGCCAAACCATCCCGTCGATATGGACTCTTGGGGAAGATCAGCCTGTTATCCCCGGGGTACCTTTTATCCGTTGAGCGACGGCGCTTCCACAAGCCACCGCCGGATCACTAGTCCCGACTTTCGTCCCTGCTCGACCCGTCGGTCTCACAGTCAAGCTCCCTTGTGCACTTACACTCAACACCTGATTGCCAACCAGGCTGAGGGAACCTTTGGGCGCCTCCGTTACCCTTTAGGAGGCAACCGCCCCAGTTAAACTACCCATCAGACACTGTCCCTGATCCGGATCACGGACCCAGGTTAGACATCCAGCACGACCAGACTGGTATTTCAACGACGACTCCACGAATACTGGCGTACCCGCTTCACAGTCTCCCAGCTATCCTACACAAGCCGAACCGAACACCAATATCAAACTGTAGTAAAGGTCCCGGGGTCTTTCCGTCCTGCTGCGCGAAACGAGCATCTTTACTCGTAGTGCAATTTCACCGGGCCTATGGTTGAGACAGTCGAGAAGTCGTTACGCCATTCGTGCAGGTCGGAACTTACCCGACAAGGAATTTCGCTACCTTAGGATGGTTATAGTTACCACCGCCGTTTACTGGCGCTTAAGTTCTCAGCTTCGCCCCACCGAAATGGAGCTAACCGGTCCCCTTAACGTTCCAGCACCGGGCAGGCGTCAGTCCGTATACATCGCCTTACGGCTTCGCACGGACCTGTGTTTTTAGTAAACAGTCGCTTCTCGCTGGTCTCTGCGGCCACCCCCAGCTCGGGGCGCAAGGCCCGTCACCGGATGTGGCCCCCCTTCTCCCGAAGTTACGGGGGCATTTTGCCGAGTTCCTTAACCATAGTTCACCCGAACGCCTCGGTATTCTCTACCTGACCACCTGAGTCGGTTTAGGGTACGGGCCGCCATGAAACTCGCTAGAGGCTTTTCTCGACAGCATAGGATCATCCACTTCACCACAATCGGCTCGGCATCAGGTCTCAGCCTCGATGTGCGGCGGATTTGCCTACCACACGGCCTACACCCTTACCCCGGGACAACCACCGCCCGGGATGGACTACCTTCCTGCGTCACCCCATCACTCACCTACTACCAGCTCGGGCCACCGGCTCCACCACTCCGACCTCGTCCGAAGACTCGGCCGGCGGCTTCACGGGCTTAGCATCACTGGATTCGATGTTTGACGCTTCACAGCGGGTACCGGAATATCAACCGGTTATCCATCGACTACGCCTGTCGGCCTCGCCTTAGGTCCCGACTTACCCTGGGCAGATCAGCTTGACCCAGGAACCCTTGGTCAATCGGCGCACACGTTTCCCACGTGTGAATCGCTACTCATGCCTGCATTCTCACTCGTCAACCGTCCACAACTGCCTTCCGGCGCTGCTTCACCCGGCAGACGACGCTCCCCTACCCATCA
>NZ_JBFATO010000080.1:0-1890 GCF_040678355.1 Streptomyces sp. NPDC052701 | reverse complement strand
CGACGAGCTGCGGCCGCTGCGGCAGCGGCTGGTCACGGCCGTGGTGCTCGCCGTCCCGGTCGTCGCGATGGCGATGGTGCCGGCCCTGCAGTTCGCGTACTGGCAGTGGCTCTCGCTGACCCTGGCGGCGCCGGTCGTCACCTATGCCGCCTGGCCCTTCCACCGGGCGGCGTTCACCAACGCGCGGCACGGCGCGGCCACCATGGACACCCTGATCTCCATCGGCACCCTGGCGGCGTTCCTGTGGTCGCTGTGGGCGTTGTTCCTCGGCACCGCCGGCACCCCCGGCATGACCCACCCCTTCGAGCTGACCGTCGCCCGCACGCACGGCGCCGGGAACATCTACCTCGAGGCCGCCGCCGGCGTGACCGCCTTCATCCTGGCCGGCCGCTACTTCGAGGCCCGTTCCAAGCGCAGGGCCGGCGCCGCCCTGCGGGCACTGCTTCAGCTGGGCGCCAAGGACGTCACCGTGCTGCGTCCCGACGGCAGCGAACGGACGGTCCCGGCCGGTGAGCTGACCGTCGGCGACCGCTTCCTCGTGCGCCCCGGCGAGAAGATCGCCACCGACGGGACCGTGGTCGAGGGGTCCTCCGCGGTGGACGCCTCGATGCTCACCGGCGAGTCCGTGCCCGTGGAGGTCGGCGCCGGGGACCCGGTGACCGGCGCCACGGTCAACGTCGGCGGCCGTCTCGTCGTCGAGGCCACCCGGGTGGGCGCCGACACCCAGCTCGCGCGGATGGCCAAGCTGGTCGAGGACGCGCAGAACGGCAAGGCCGCCGCCCAGCGGCTCGCCGACCGCATCTCCGCCGTGTTCGTCCCCGTCGTGATCGCCCTGGCGCTGGGCACCCTGGGCTTCTGGCTCGGCAACGGCGCCGGGCTGACGGCCGCCTTCACCGCCGCCGTCGCCGTCCTGATCATCGCCTGCCCGTGCGCCCTGGGCCTGGCCACACCGACCGCACTGCTGGTCGGCACCGGCCGCGGCGCCCAGCTCGGCATCCTCATCAAGGGCCCGGAGGTGCTGGAGTCCACCCGGCGTGTGGACACCGTCGTGCTGGACAAGACCGGCACCGTCACCACCGGCCGGATGACCCTGCTCGCCGTGCACACCGCCGAGGGCACCGACGAGGACGAGGTGCTGCGGCTGGCGGGCGCCCTGGAGCACGCCTCCGAACACCCGGTGGCCCGTGCCGTCGCCGACGGGGCGCTGCGGAAGCTGGGGTCCCTGCCCGCGCCCGAGGACTTCGCGAACGTGCCCGGTCTCGGCGTGCGGGGGGTCGTGGACGGTCACGCGGTCCTCGTCGGGCGGCAGCGGCTGCTCGCCATGGAGGTCTCCCCGCTCGGGCGGAGCCGGGAGCAGCGGGGGAGGGCCGTGGAACTGCCGGACGCCCTGGCGCGGGCCGCGACGGCGGCCGAGGAGGCCGGGCGCACCGTCGTCGCGGTCGCCTGGGACGGCGAGGCGCGGGCGGTCCTGGAGGTCGCCGACGCGGTGAAGGGGACCAGCGCTCAGGCCGTCGAGCGGCTGCGCGCCCTCGGTCTGCGGCCGATCCTGCTGACCGGCGACAACGCGGCGGTGGCCCGGTCCGTCGCCCGCGAGGTCGGCATCGACCCGCAGGACGTCGTCGCCGAGGTGCTCCCCCAGGACAAGGTCGAGGTCGTCAAGCGACTGCAGGCCGAGGGCCGTTCGGTCGCGATGGTCGGCGACGGCGTCAACGACGCGGCGGCCTTGGCCCAGGCCGACCTGGGACTGGCCATGGGCACCGGCACGGACGCCGCGATCGAGGCCGGCGACCTGACCCTCGTACGGGGCGACCTGCGTGCCGCGGCGGACGCCATCCGGCTCGCCCGCCGCACCCTCGGCACGATCCGCTCCAACCTCTTCTGGGCCTTCGC
>NZ_JBFATO010000078.1:0-2019 GCF_040678355.1 Streptomyces sp. NPDC052701 | reverse complement strand
TCACGGACTTCAACTGCGACGGTGTGCGTGACACCGCGATCGCCGATCCGGACGCGGCCGTCGGCGGTGACGCGAAGGCGGGTCTGGTGCGGGTGGTGTACGGGGGCGGCAAGGGCACCGCGGAGATCACCCAGGACCTCGGTGCGGTTCCCGGCGGCTCGGAGGCCAACGACCGCTTCGGCGCGTCGCTGGCCGTCTTCGACCACGATCTCGACGGCTGCACCGACCTGGTCGTCGGCGCGCCGGCCGAGGATCTGGGTGCGGCCACCGACGCGGGCCTGGTGAGCATCCTGCACGGTGCGCCGGCCGGACTGGCCGCCGGTGGTGCGACCGTCGCCCTGGAGCAGGGCTCGGGCAGCGGTGCTCTTGCCGCGATGGCCTCCGAATCCGGTGACCAGTTCGGTCATGCCCTGGCGGCCGGTACCACCCTGGCCGGTGAGCCGTACCTGGCCGTCGGTGCCCCCGGTGAGGACGCCGCCGGCGGTCTGACCGACGCGGGCGGCGTGATCTACCTGCGCGGCACCGGCACCGGCAATGTCCTGATCCACCAGGACAAGGCGGGTGTGCCCGGTGCCATGGAGGCGGGCGACAGGTTCGGTTCCGCGATCGCCGGCTCGCCGCAGCACCTGGCGGTGGGCGCCCCCGGTGAGGCCATCGGGTCGCTGGCCTCGGCCGGCGGGGTGTCGCTGTTCAGCCACACCCTCAACGCCGACAAGCTGCCGGCCGGGATCACCGGTATCGACCAGGACCTGGAGGCCGTCGAGGGCGGCGCGGAGGCCGACGACCGCTTCGGTGCGTCGCTGGCGCTGGTGCCGTACCGGGCCAACGCCTCGGCGACGGGCGCCGAGTCGATCCTGGCCGTCGGCTCCCCCGGTGAGGACGGCACCCAGGCCGCCAACGCGGGCCGGGTGGACACCTTCCGCCTGACCGCCTCCGGGTTCACCCAGATCTCCGGCATCTACCAGGGCGCGGCCGGTATTCCGGGCAGCACCGAGGCCGGTGACGCCTTCGCCCAGACCCTGTCGGCCGTGAACACCGCCCCGGGTGCGGTCAGCACCGCGCAGAACACCCTGCTCGCGGTGGGCGTGCCCGGTGAGGACAGCACCGGCGCCACCGACGGCGGCACCGTCTACGCCTTCAGCCTGACCAACGGCGCCTTCATCGCCACCGTCTACCCGGGCAAGTTCGGCATCCCCGGTGCGCTGGGCGCCTCGCAGAAGGTGGGCAGCGCCATCCACGCAACGGGTACCGAGCTCTACCTCGGCCTGCCCGACGGACCCGTCTCCCAAGGCTCGGCGCACGCCGTGCCGTGGGACAACGTCCTGAGCGGCGCCACCAGGCCGGTGACGACGTTCCAGCCGGGCACCGGCGGCCTGCCCGCGGCCGGTGAGACGTTCGGCTCCGTGATCCGCTGACGCCTTCGCCCAGACCCGTCCGGCCGGTTCCGCGGCACGCACCGTGCCGCGGGACCGGCCGGTCACACGCCTTCACCCCCACGAAAGCACCGAACCATGCGACGCATCCTGCTGCCCGTGCTCACCGCCCTCGCCGTGGCCGGCGCCGCCGCCCTGTCCACCACCGCATCGACGCTGCCCGACGCCGACCGCGCCCCCACGGCGCAGAACATGCAGCTCGCCGCCGCGACCTCGACCCACCAGTACGGCTCCCACCCGCGCCAGAGCCTCGACGCCCACTGGAACAAAAGCAGCTCCGGTCCCAGGCCCGCACTGGTGCTGATCCACGGCGGCTACTGGTACCACCAGACCGACTGGTCCGCCTCCGCCGAGCGCTTCGCCGCCGAGGGCTTCCAGGTGTTCGCCGTCAAATACCGGCTCAACTTCGAGGCCGCCTGGCCCGCCCAGCGCGACGACGTCGCCGACGCGGTGGCCTGGATCCGCTCCCACGCCGCCGAGTTCGACGTCGACCCCGACCGCGTGCTGCTGCTCGGCTCCTCGGCCGGCGGCCAGCTCGCCACCGACGCGGCCACCCACGGCGCCAACGCCCTGCGGCTCAAGGGCG
>NZ_JBFATO010000077.1:0-2427 GCF_040678355.1 Streptomyces sp. NPDC052701 | reverse complement strand
AAGTCGCACGCCTGCCGCGCGGACGGCAGGTCACCGTGATGCCTCTGTCGCTGCAGGCCATCAGCGTCCTCAGCGACACTCCCAAACCGACCTCAGGCGTTGTCGCGTTGTTGGGCGAGTGGCTGTCTGATGGTGTGTCGGGGCGCGGTGGGTACGCAGTCCGGATGTGTGTTCAGACTGTGACGGGCCGACCGGCGGCGCGGGTGATCCGGTCCCAGATGGCGAAGCGGATGGTCATCCCGGCTCGGTAGCCGGAGGCCGCCATCAGGTGACGGGCGGGGTCGGAAGTGGAGTGAGATCCCGCTGACCCCGGACAGGAACCGCTGGGCTGCGCCAACGCCGCGAGAGCCCTTCATCGCCCGTTCACGCTGCCGGCTCGGCTGGTGGCTGTTCTGCGTCCTGTTGTTCAGACACTTCGACTGCCGGTGCTCGACGGAAGGCATGACCTCGCGGTGGGCCGCGCCGTAGGAGCGGAGCCCGTCGGTGACGACACCCACGGCACCGCGCCCGTGTTCTTCGGTAGGCGGCGGAAGAATCACCTGGCCGCGGCGGTGTCCCGCCGGTTCCGTACGAGGATGCCGAGCGCCATCCCGTCCTGGTCGACGGCCCGCCACAGATACTCGTGCTCACGGTTGACCTTGATGAAGACCTCGTCCAGATGCCGCATGTCCCCCGCCCGGGACCGGCGGCGACGCAGCTCGCGGGCGTAGGCCGGGCCGAACCTCACACACCAGCGGCGGACCGTCTCGCAGGAGACGACGACACCACGCTCGATCATCAGCTCCTCGACCTCGCGGAAGCTGAGCGGGAAGCGGTGGTACAGCCACACAGTGGGAGATGACCTCGGCCGGGCAGCGGTGCCCCTTGTACGACGGCAACCTGCTCTCCACGGGCACCCCTCCAGCAGGATCAAGTGGGCGTCGTGTCGACGGCCCGCCCGTCCAGCCCGACCAGGAGGTGCCTGGGTGCCAGCAGGGAATGCAGCCGTCCGCGTTCGGTCATCAAGTCGGGCGTGCGATGGCCCTCCAGCGGGTGGGCCGCCCCCGCCGGGGCGGGGTAGTGGACCTCCAGGCCCGAGAGGCAGCCGACCAGCGTCGCCACAGTGTCGCCCCGCTGGTCGATGAGCTCACCGAGGAGGTCGCGCAGAGCGGCGTTGGCAGCGGTGAAGTTCATCGATGCGGCGTCCTGGGCGAGGGTGTTGGCCGCCAGCCGACGGGCGACGGGCGACGGGCGACGGGCGACGGGCAACCGTTCGGCCTCGTAGCTGTGCGGTCCGGTGCGTGGATGCTTCGACGCCCGGCCCTGGACCTCGGTGGCGAACTTCCAGACGGGGTTGGCCGCGTCCTGGGCGCCGGCGTTGAGTCCTTGGCCGCCGGCAGGCAGGTGGATGTGCGCGGCATCTCCGACGAGGAACACCCGTCCCACCCGATTGTGCTCGGCGTGGCGAGTGGTGTCGGTGTTCCGGGACCCCCGACGCATCGTGCGCGGTCCCCAGTCGTCGCCGGTGATCCGGACCATGCTTGTCCGCGGCGCCTCGGTGTCGAGCGGCTCCTCGCGCCGCAGCCGCACCGTCCGCGGATCGAGACCGGTACTGGCGGCCTCGACACCGAGGACGCGGAAGGCACCGTCGGGCAGCGGCAAAGCGTTGAGCGTGCCCTTGCCGGGCTGCCAGAAGTGGGGATGCGGCGGAGGCCGGTCAAACTCGACATCCCCAGGAAACCGCTTCGTCGGTGAGCTCCTGGACACGGATCTCCTTGCCGGTCACCTCGTCGATCAGTTCCACCTGACGGCGCTGGGGCAGCAGCTCGGGGCCGGTCAGGCTGGCGCTCACGGCCTCCTCTTCGGCCCCGCCGGGCGCGGCGACGGCGACCGCGGCGACATCGCCTTCGTGGACGGGCGCCATGGGCGCCTCGGGGTGGACCAGTCGGACGACGTTCCCGTCGCGGATCGAGTACGACCAGTTCAGGGCGTCGTTGGCCAGCACCAGGAGGCGGATCGGAGTCCGGCGCAGCCCCGATGACGTGATCACTGCCGTCCGGCGCGGCCTCCGCCGGTTCCAGTACCGCCATGACGTCCTCGGCGGCTGCCTCACCGGCACCGGCCTTCGACGCCGGCCGCCATGACGACATCACGCACATGGTCGGGCAGCCATGGCGGGCTCCAGTAGTCCGCCGGGCGAACTTGCCGACGGCGGTGACGACCAGGGCGGGGCGAGGCGGTGGAGCGGGCACAGCCGGCGTTTCCCGGCTCCTGGCGGGCCCCGGTGGAGCGGGGCCCGGTGGGGTCGTCGATCGGGCGGGAGGACGGCCGTCCGGTGGTCGGGGAACGCGGCCGCTGGATCCTTGGGGTGTCGCCGGATCTGTCGTTTCGCCCGCGGCGCACGTCCGTGGTGCGATGGAAGCGGGGGCGGAAAGGAGAGCGATCATG
>NZ_JBFATO010000076.1:0-2752 GCF_040678355.1 Streptomyces sp. NPDC052701 | reverse complement strand
CACCCGTCGAATACGAGACCAGCTACTACCTGACAACCACGAAACCCCAGGTCACAACCACCAACTGAGATCTCTACCGAACCCGGGGCGGTTCAACAACATCCTGGCCGGATGGTGACGTCGGTCCGGGTATCGTGGACGCGCAGCCCTCCTGGAGCGATGACCTTGTCTGTCTCCAGCAGGCGGCGAATCGCCTCGCTGGCGTCCC
This sequence comes from Streptomyces sp. NPDC052701, assembly GCF_040678355.1. NCBI lineage: Bacteria > Bacillati > Actinomycetota > Actinomycetes > Kitasatosporales > Streptomycetaceae > Streptomyces > Streptomyces sp. NPDC052701. The sequence goes on along the minus strand of NZ_JBFATO010000076.1, from coordinate 2,544 downwards.
TCAAAGGGCGATCGTCGTCGCCTGCCCGCGAGTTGTAGTCAGCCAGCATGGCCAGCGCGCTGCCGACTTCGAGCGGGGACATACTGCCTGACAGAGCCATGAACTGGTACGGAGGCAGGTCAGCCACCGGCCAGAAAGAGAAGTCAACGGTCTCTGGGGTCTCCAGGACGGCATTCACGATCAACACCGCGTCATTCTCACCTCGGGCGGTCCAGCCCGCCTAGTAATTTCTCCCGGGGCTCATCACGCCAAGGGAACGCGCTTGCGGCCAGCTACCGGCCCGGATACGCCGACCGCGTCACCGCCTGCGACCGCAACGCTGAGAACGGCGAGTTCCTGGACGGCAAGAGCCCCGTCACCTGCCCTGCCTGCCAGCGCACCACCGAGAAGTGAGGGCACCGACCACGAGCACCCCGACCGAGATCCGCGCTCGCGCCGCTGAGCTGGAGCGCATCAAGGGGACTGGCAGGGATACGGGTACGTACCCCCTACGCTGGTAGCGAGGTGGCGGAAGGGGCGACAGCATGCCGGACGCCAACGTACGGATTCCCCAGGAGGCCCAGGGATCGGCTGGCCGCCATAGCGGCGCAGGAGGGCCTGTCCCTGCGCGCCTACCTGGCGCGTCTGGCCGAGACGCTGCTCACCCCGCAGGAGCGAGTCGAGCGGGCGCGCGCGGCGCTGCAGGAGTGGAGCGGTTACGCTCCCACGCCCGCCGAGCAGCACGACCTGGACGCGGAGCTGGACCGTCGACAGCCCCGCCCTAGTGACAAGTGGCATCCGGACGAGGTATTCACCAAGATCAACAGTGAGCAACTACCTGTGGCGGGCCGTCGACCAGAACGGCTACGTGTTGGACATCCTGGTGCAGAGCCACCGGGACAAGGCCGCAGCCAGGCGTTTCCCCCGCAGATTGATGAAGAAGAACGGCGCGGTACCGCGGGTGATCGTCACCGACAAGCTCCGCTCCTACGGCGCGGCCCGTCGCAAGGTCATGCCCTCGGTGGAACATCGCTCGCACAAGGGTCTGAACGACCGGTCGGACAACAACCACCAGCCCACAAGGCAACGCGAGCGCGCGATGAAGGGATTCCGCTCGGTAGGCGGGGCGCAGCGGTTCCTGTCCGCGTTCAGCGGCATCTCACCCCACTTCCGACCCCGCCGCCACCTGATGAGCGCCCCCGGCTACCGAACCGAGATGGCCATCCGCTTCGCGATCCGGGATCAGATCACCGGCACCGCCGGCCAACCCGCCAAGGCTTGAGCACCGGCCCCAAACCCGGCCCTCCCCACGCCCCGACACGCGGTCAGAGACCCACGCACCCAATAATGTGACAGCGCCCACGCCGCCAGGCCGAATGGATCGCCGGCCAGGAGGGCGCCGACATCGCCATCCTCACCGAGGTGTCCTCCACCCGGGGCGGCGAGGCCCTCGTCACCGCGCTCACCGAGCGCGGATACACCACCCTGATCGCCCCTCAGCCGTCCATGCCCGACTACCGCACGGTCATCGCCTGCCGCTCCAGCGACGTCCAGCCGGTCCCCAGCCCGGTCACCGTCACCCCCCCACCGCGCCCCGGCGGCCCGCGTCACCGTCGGCGGCCACGACATCGGAGTGCTGGGCCTGTACGTGCCCTCCCGCGGCCCGAAGGACCAACGCAACGTCGCCAAGCGCGCCTTCCAGGAATCGGTCATCGAGAGCCTGCCGCGGCTGCTCGCCGCCTTCCCAGGCATGCCCGTCATCGTGGCCGGGGACCTTAACGTCATCGAGCGCGGCCACCAGCCCCCGCACAAGGTGTTCGGCGGGTGGGAGTACGCCTTCTACGACTCGTTTTCGGCCGCCGGCCTCACCGACGCCTTCCGTCACCTCCACCCCGACGAGGTCGCCCACTCCTGGTTCGGGCGCAGCGGCAACGGCTTCCGCTTCGACCACCTCTTCGTCTCCACACCCCACGCCGAGCGTGTCCTGGCCTGCGACTACGACCAGGAAGCCCACGAAGCGGGGCTGACCGACCACGCGGTCATGACGCTGCGCCTGGGCCTGCCGTCCACCTCGGGCGAACGGGGTGAAGTCACAGCGAAGAGGGCTGGCTGACAGCCGGCGGCCGCAGCGACCGAACGTCGGCGTTTCGGCCAACCTCCCCGAGCCCCGCGCCCTTGCGCGGCAAGGGTCGATGCACTGCGCATCCTCGGAAAACCGCTGAATCACAGGGCGCACAACGCGTCCGAAAGGAACAGATGCTCGAAAACGTGCGGCGTCGTTGAGCACGGCGACGCCACCGCCACGTCCACGAGAGGGGAACACATTGACGCCAGTCGAACCAGATGGCGACAGGATCCCCGCGGACCTGATCTGCCATAAGCGCGGCCTGTCCCGGGGCATGTTCATCGCCCAGGCCGCCCAGTACGGAATCGCGCCGTCTGTCGGCGGCGTGCCCGGCCCCCGAAGCGCTAAGACAACGTTTCTGATGGCGTGATCGCTCGTTGAGTCGTGCATGACGGATCTGGTGGAGCGGTTGGTACCGGACGAGCTGTGGACGCTGTTTC
>NZ_JBFATO010000075.1:0-2974 GCF_040678355.1 Streptomyces sp. NPDC052701 | reverse complement strand
AAAGAAATCAACCGAGATTCCGTAAGTAGCGACGAGCGAACGCGGACTAGCCCTTAAGCTGATTTGGTTCTAGGAAAACGCTCTGGAAAGAGCGGCCATAGAAGGTGATAGCCCTGTATCTGAAAGGGCCATTTCAGTGAAGACGAGTAGGGCGGGGCACGTGAAACCCTGTCTGAACATGGGGGGACCATCCTCCAAGGCTAAATACTACTGACCGACCGATAGTGAACCAGTACCGTGAGGGAAAGGCGAAAAGAACCCCGGAGAGGGGAGTGAAATAGAACCTGAAACCGTGTGCGTACAAGCAGTAGGAGCTCCGCAAGGAGTGACTGCGTACCTTTTGTATAATGGGTCAGCGACTTACTGTTCGTGGCAAGCTTAACCGTATAGGGGAGGCGAAGGGAAACCGAGTCTGATAAGGGCGCATAGTCGCGGGCAGTAGACCCGAAACCGGGTGATCTAGTCATGCCCAGGGTGAAGGTGCGGTAACACGCACTGGAGGCCCGAACCCACTCCCGTTGCAAAGGTAGGGGATGAGGTGTGATTAGGAGTGAAAAGCTAATCGAACCCGGAGATAGCTGGTTCTCCTCGAAAGCTATTTAGGTAGCGCCTCATATGTATCCTCTCGGGGGTAGAGCACTGTTATGGCTAGGGGGTCATCGCGACTTACCAAACCATTGCAAACTCCGAATACCGAGACGGACTGTATGGGAGACACACGGCGGGTGCTAACGTCCGTCGTGAAAAGGGAAACAACCCAGACCCACAGCTAAGGTCCCAAATTTTGTGCTAAGTGGAAAACCATGTGGAAAGGCACAGACAGCCAGGAGGTTGGCTTAGAAGCAGCCACCCTTTAAAGAAAGCGTAATAGCTCACTGGTCGAGTCGGTCTGCGGGGAAGATTTAACGGGGCTAAGCACAGAACCGAAGCTTGGGGTGCATAACTTTGTTATGCGCGGTAGAGGAGCGTTCCGTAAGCCGTTGAAGGTGGATTGAGAAGTCTGCTGGAGGTATCGGAAGTGCGAATGCTGACATGAGTAACGATAATGCGGGTGAAAAACCCGCACGCCGAAAGCCCAAGGTTTCCTTGCGCAACGTTAATCGGCGCAGGGTGAGTCGGCCCCTAAGGCGAGGACGAAAGTCGTAGTCGATGGGAAGCAGGTTAATATTCCTGCACCTCGCGTAAGTGCGATGGAGGGACGGAGAAGGTTAGGTGTACCAGGCGTTGGTTGTCCTGGGGAAAGGCGGTAGGTTTGGATCTTTGGCAAATCCGGGATCCTTTAAGACCGAGCACCGAGACGAGCCTTTATGGCGAAGTCACTGATACCACGCTTCCAGGAAAAGCTCCTAAGCTTCAGCTTACGCAGACCGTACCGTAAACCGACACAGGTGGGTAGGATGAGAATTCTCAGGCGCTTGAGAGAACTCGGGTGAAGGAACTAGGCAACATGGCACCGTAACTTCGGGAGAAGGTGCACCCTTTTTGGTGGCTCGTGCGAGCTATAGCTGAAGAGGGTCGCAGTAACCAGGCCGCTGCGACTGTTTATCAAAAACACAGCACTCTGCAAACACGAAAGTGGACGTATAGGGTGTGACGCCTGCCCGGTGCTGGAAGGTTAATTGATGGGGTCAGCCGCAAGGCGAAGCTCTTGATCGAAGCCCCAGTAAACGGCGGCCGTAACTATAACGGTCCTAAGGTAGCGAAATTCCTTGTCGGGTAAGTTCCGACCTGCACGAATGGCGTAACGACAGCGGCGCTGTCTCCACCCGAGACTCAGTGAAATTGAAATCGCTGTGAAGATGCAGCGTTCCCGTGGCAAGACGGAAAGACCCCGTGAACCTTTACTATAGCTTTACACTGAACGTTGAGTTCGTCTGTGTAGGATAGGTGGGAGGCTATGAAACTGTGGCGCTAGCTGCAGTGGAGCCATCCTTGAAATACCACCCTGTCGTGCTTGACGTTCTAACCTGGGCCCATTATCTGGGTCGGGGACCGTGTATGGTGGGTAGTTTGACTGGGGCGGTCTCCTCCTAAAGAGTAACGGAGGAGCTCGAAGGTACGCTCAGCGCGGTCGGACATCGCGCACTGTGTGCAAAGGCATAAGCGTGCTTGACTGCAAGATCGACGGATCAAGCAGGTAGGAAACTAGGACTTAGTGATCCGGTGGTTCTGTATGGAAGGGCCATCGCTCAACGGATAAAAGGTACTCCGGGGATAACAGGCTGATACCGCCCAAGAGTTCATATCGACGGCGGTGTTTGGCACCTCGATGTCGGCTCATCACATCCTGGGGCTGTAGTCGGTCCCAAGGGTATGGCTGTTCGCCATTTAAAGTGGTACGCGAGCTGGGTTTAGAACGTCGTGAGACAGTTCGGTCCCTATCTGCCATGGGCGTTGGAGATTTGAGAGGGGCTGCTCCTAGTACGAGAGGACCGGAGTGGACGAACCTCTGGTGTTCCGGTTGTCACGCCAGTGGCATTGCCGGGTAGCTATGTTCGGAAGCGATAACCGCTGAAAGCATCTAAGCGGGAAACTCGCCTCAAGATGAGTCTTCCCTGGGCCTTTAAGGTCCCTGAAGGAACGTTTAAGACTAAGACGTTGATAGGCTGGGTGTGTAAGTGCAGCGATGCATTGAGCTAACCAGTACTAATGATCCGTGAGGCTTAACCTTACAACACCGAAGGTGTTTTTAGAGAGATTTTCAGCGACGTTCCGAGATTGGTTCTGATGGCTTCATGGAAGTGAGGCGGTTGGAATGAAACAGAATTTGCCTGGCGGCAATAGCGCGGTGGTCCCACCTGACCCCATGCCGAACTCAGAAGTGAAACGCCGTAGCGCCGATGGTAGTGTGGGGTCTCCCCATGCGAGAGTAGGACACTGCCAGGCATCAAATAAACGTTATCAGTGTGACGACTGGTAATGCGCAAATCGCAAAGCGCGAATTTGCCGGCATCGAGAGATGCAACGTAAAAGA
>NZ_JBFATO010000074.1:0-3303 GCF_040678355.1 Streptomyces sp. NPDC052701 | reverse complement strand
CCACCCCCCAGGTCATCCGATCGACAGGGGGCAACAGTCATGCCGGGCCCGGAGGCCAACGGTCCCGTTGCGGAACCGCGGAAAACATAACGGGGCTTCTGATTGGCGTCTGGAACATACCTCGAACACAACGCCGAAGGCACTCAGTGTCATCCTGTTGTGATCATCGCCTCTCGGCACGGCACGCCGGGCCTCCTCGCCGAAAACCGAGGAAGGACCCCCAGACAAAGTGCAACTGGTCAGAGCTCACATCACCGATTACCGGTCCGTCGAGGACTCCGACATATTCGACGTCGAGAAGGACGTCACCTGCCTCATCGGGAAGAATGAGTCGGGTAAAGACGACCCTCCTGCAGGCACTCTTCCGGCTCAACCCCGTGGAGCCCGCTAAAGGCTGTCTCGTAACTCCTGGCGGGATGTCGCGTTGGGTTGGTCGTGCAGGTGGTCTCCGCTCAGCGTCGTGAGCTTGTCGAAGTCTTCACCGGGCTGCGTCCGCGGCAATTTCAGCGCCTCGTGCAGGCAGTGCGGCGTGAGGGAGGATCGTCTCTGGGTCCGATCCGGCCTGGTCGTCCCTGGTCTTTGCCGCTGGAGGACCGGGTGCTGCTCGTGGCGATGTACTGCCGCACCAACCTCACCATGCGGCAGCTCGCGCCGTTGTTCGGGATCTCCCCGGCGGCGGTCGGACGGATCATCGACCGGCACGGTCCGCTGCTGGCGCTTGCGCCGGCCCGACGCAAGCCCGGTCGGCGGGAGGTGGTCATCGTGGACGGCACGCTGGTGCCCACTCGCGACCGGTCGGTGGCCGCCTCCTCGAAGAACTACCGGTATTCGGCGAACCTGCAGGTGCTGATTAAGGCGGAGACCCGGCTGGTGCTGGCGGTCGGCCGCCCGCTGCCGGGCAACCGCAACGACTGCACGGCCTTCACCGAGTCCGGTATCGAGGAGGCCAGCGGCCGTGCCACCGTGCTCGCCGATGGCGGCTACCAGGGCACCGGTGCCCTCATCCCGCATCGCCGCCGGGCCGGACAGGACCGCCTACCGCAGTGGAAGGAGCAGCACAACGCCTCCCACCGGCAGGTCCGAGCTCGCATCGAGCACGTCTTCGCCAGGATGAAGAACTGGAAGATCCTGCGGGGCTGCCGACTCAAGGGCGACGGCGTCCACTGGGCGACCAGCGGCGTCGCCTGCATACACAACCTCGCCCTCACCGGCTGAGCAGGCTCACTCCGGCACGCTCATCCCGAGTGCGCGCAGGCGCGGTACGGCGGCGGCAAGACAAGCCTCCACCGACACCGCATCGACCCGCACCACCTGCCCGCCCAGCGGCTCACCGCTGGCAACGAAGGTCCATGGACGAGACCGCTCCAGCATCCGCTCACCGTCCGCCTTGAGCAGCGCGGTCACCCCCTGCTCGGCAAGCGTCTCCAAGATCGACACGATGTCCACAGGCCCCCACTACCCTCCACTCGGCAAGGCACGTTACAGCCACCGATCACCATTACGAGACAGCCTTTAGCAGACCACCAGCACCCGGCTCTGGCGTGTTTCCCCGTGAAGCGGACTGAGCCGACGAAGAGGACCCGGTGGGTCCCGCGGGGCTGCTCAGTGGACGTGTTTCCGATGACCTCGCACGTGGAGTGCGTGGCTATTTTATGGCCTGCTGCAAAGGGACTCTGACCTGCAACTTTCTTGGGTTTTTCAGACGCTGCCGGTGGTGTTCGACCTGTTTCCCGAAGTGCACGACGTGAAGCGCGTCGTATGTCGCGAATGCTGCCTGACATGGTCTTCCAGGGGTTGCCCGGGATGGCGGTGTGGTCTCCTCCACCCAACAGCCATCAGCACGGCTTGGGCCGCCCGTTCTTCGGCGGCGAGGGTATCCGGCGGACTCGGTCGCCGTCTCGGTCGACGCCGTGGCACCGGGCGGTTCCGGAGGAGGCCCGCCTCCTCAAGACCGGCGGCGTCGAGGACGATGCTGCAGAAGCGAAGTGCTCCGGAGTGCAGCCGGGCCACGGCTTCGTCGACCTGCGCCAGTGGCATGCGCTCGGCTATGGGCCGCACCCGCTGCCCTCTGCCGGACCGGTCGGACTGGATCAACGGCACTTCAGGGCGTCACACGTTGAGTGAGTGCTGGTGGCTGATTCACGCGAGGAATCCAACTTCGGCTTAATTGGCCCACACCGGCTCTGGTCGATAGTTCGCAGCCACGTAAGATCACGTTGCCTGACCCGATAGTGACAGGAGGCCGAACACTCATGCCGGATCACCGAGTCGTGGTCGTGACTGGGGGAGGAACGGGGATCGGTGCGGCAACCGCACGGCTGCTTCGGGCGGCTGGGCACGAGGTGGTTATTTCAGGGCGACGCCCAGAGCCTTTGGACCGCGTCGCCAGGGAAACCGGAGCCTTGGCCTGCCCGGCTGACACCGCCGACTCGGACGCTGTTCGTCACCTCGTCGAAACGGCCGTCGCTCGATTCGGTCGACTCGATGGGTTGGTCGTCAACGCGGGAGTGGGGCGCAGTGGCAGTGTCGGGGAACTGTCCGACGAGGACTGGGAGTCAGTGCTGCGTACCAATCTCACCGGCCCTTTCATGCTGATGCGGGCGGCTCTGCCGCATCTGCTCCAGGCCCGGGGATCTGTCGTGGCAGTCGCTTCGGTCTCCGCCCTGCGTAACGGGGTGGGCAACGCCGTGTACGCCACGTCCAAGGCGGCGCTGCTGCAGTTGTGCCGGTCGCTGGCTGTGGACTACGGGCCACAGGGCTTGCGGGCCAACACCGTTTGTCCCAGCTGGGTGCGCACGGAAATGGCCGACCGCCGCATGGCCCGGTTCGCCGAGGACGCCGGATTGGCCTCCCCTGAGCTCGACACAGCGTATGAGGAGGCCACCCGGCTGCTGCCGGCACGCCGCCCCGGCGAGCCCCGTGAGGTTGCCGAGGCGATCGCCTGGCTGCTGTCGCCGGCCGCGTCCTTCGTCAACGGCGCTGCACTGACGGTGGACGGGGGTGTGACTGCGCTGGACCCCGGGACTCTTCCCTTTGGCTTCCGCATCACGCCGCGCGACAACGAGTTTTGATCCTTGCCGCTGGATCGCGAGGCTGTCTCGCGCCGAACCGCCGCGGTCCACGGTGGGCTCGACGTCTGTGGCGTGGGGGAATAGCGCGCACACAAGGCCGGTATGTGCTTAGAACTCCGTACCCGGGCCGGGCCTTTCTCCGCCGGCCGCCTGCTCGATCGGCGGGACGTCGGGCAGCGCCGACTTCTCCTCACCCCGGAAGGTGAACTTCTTGGTCTCGCCCTCGCCCTCG
>NZ_JBFATO010000073.1:0-4116 GCF_040678355.1 Streptomyces sp. NPDC052701 | reverse complement strand
CCGGCCGGAACGTCACCCGCGTCGACCTGCCCACCTACGCCTTCCAGCGCAAGCGGTACTGGATCGACGCCCAGGCAGGTGCCGGCAACATCGCCGCCGCCGGTCTGGACACGGCCGAGCATCCCCTGCTCGGCGCCGCGATCACCCTCGCCGACAGTGACGGCGTCGTCCTCACCGGACGGCTGTCCGCCGACGCGCTCGCCTGGGTAGGGGACAACGACGTCCTGGGGACCTTGCTCTTTCCCACCGCCGGATTCGTCGACCTGGCGCTCAGCGCCGGTGAGTTCGTCGGCTGTGATCACTTGAGCGAGTTCCGGACCGAGGTGCCTCTCGTCCTCACCGGTCATGAGGCGCCCACGCTCCAGGTCTCCGTGGGAGCGGCCGACGAGAACGGCGCTCGTACGGTGAGCATCCACTCGCGGAGTCAGAGCGTCGACACCCCCGACGTGCTGCACGGCACGGGAACGCTCACGGCCGGAGCCGATCCGTCGCCGACGGTGGACCTCACCGTCTGGCCACCGGCCGGGGCACACGCCATGGACGTGGAGGAGGCCCGGCGTGCCCTGGTCGAGCGGGGCTACGGCCATGGTGCCGCCCTCGGCGCGCTGTCGGCGCTGTGGCGGCGCGGTGACGAGGTGTTCGCCGAGCTGACGCTCGACGCGGAGCAGCAGACGGCCGAGGGCTGCGCGGTGCATCCCGCCCTGCTCGAAGCCGCCGGTCTGCTGCGGCACGTGGGAGCGGAGCCGGAGGAAACCGCGGCGCTGCCCCGCGTGTGGACCGGAGTCTCCCGGTGGGCTCCTGGCGCGACGACTCTGCGCGCCCGCCTGGCGCGCAGCACCGTTGCCGAGGGAGCGGACACGGCGGCCCTGGACCTCGCCGACGAGGCGGGCGATCCGGTGCTGTCCGTGCGGTCGCTGACTGCGGCCCCCGTGACCGAGGAGCAGCTCGCCCGGACGGCCACCGGATCGCGGCCCGACTCCCTGTACCGGCTGACATGGCAGGACGCCTCCCAGGAGGCCGCCGCTTCCGTCGTCCCGACATGGGCCGTGCTGGGCGATCCCGACCCCCGGTCCACGGGTGAGGCGCACGCCCCGTCGTTCGGCGGGGTCGACGCCTTCGCCGACGCGGTCGAGCGCGGCGACATGGCCGAGCGGACCGTGCTGCTCGCCGCGAGTACCGCTGCCGACGACACGGACGACGTGCTGGCCGGTACCCGTTCCCGCCTGGACCGAGTCCGGGAGACCATGCGCTCCTGGGTGGCGGACCCCCGGCTCGGTGCGGCCCGGCTCGTCGTGGTCACGGAGGGCGCGGTGGCCGCCAGCGATGTCCAGGGGCTGGCCCAGGCGGCGCTGCGGGGCATGGTGACGTCCGCACAGGCGGAGTATCCGGGCCGGTTCGCGCTGGTGGACCTGGACGGCTCCGAGGAGTCCCGCGCGATCCTGCCCGCGGCGCTCGCCGTCGTGGGCGCCGGGGAACCGGACGTGGCGGTCCGGGAGGGCCGGATCCTGGTCTCGCGCCTGCGGACGGTCGACCCGGCACCTCGGTCCCCGTCGGCGGTGTCCGGCGAGTCCACGCTGCCGTCCTTGCCGTTGGCCGGGGCCGACGGCACCGTGGTCGTGACCGTCGGCGTCGAGGGGCACGGTGCCCCACTCGCCCGGCACCTGGTCGATCACCACGGTGTGCGGCATCTGCTCCTCCTCCTGGACGAGTCCGCCGTCGCACCCGACACGGACGACCTGGAAGCCGAAGGCGTCCAGGTCACACAGTGGGCCTGCGACCTGTCGGACCGGGACGCGCTGGGCCGGGCCCTGGCCGCCGTACCCGCCGAACATCCCGTGCGGGCTGTCGTCCACACGGCCGCGACCGCCGCGAACGGGTTGTTCGAGGCCATGGACCAAGAGCGTATGAAGAACGCGCTGCTGCCCAGGGCGGGGGCCGCCTGGCATCTGCACGAGCTGACCCTGGACCACGCCCTGACGGCCTTCGTGCTCCTGTCGTCCTCGACCGGGCTTCTGCACGGCGTCGGCCAGGCCAACCAGGCCGCCGCCGCGACCTTCCTCGACGCGCTGGCCCGGCATCGACGCGCGCAGGGCCTGCCGGCGCTCTCGCTGGCGTTCGGGCCCTGGGACACGGGTGCGGCCGTCCCGGAGGAGGAGCTGGTGCGCGCCAAGGAGCTCGGCATCCCCTACCTGGACGCCGACGAAGGACGCGAGCTGTTCGACCGCGCCCTCGCCCTCGCCCCGGCCGACGGCAGCGCGGGCGACGAAGTCCTGCTTCCGCTCCGCCTCGATCACCGCGCCCTGCGGGCCCGCGCCGAGGAACTGCCGGCTCCGTTGCGCGGCCTCGTGCGGGTCCCGCGCCGGCCGAGCGAAGCCGACACCGGCCGGGAACTGCGCAGGCGCCTGAACACGCTGTCTCCCGAGGAACGTGTCCGCCGGCTCCTCGACATCGTGCGCGCCCAGGTCGCCGCCGTACTCGGACACGCCTCCGCGGCGATGGTCGAACCCGATCGCGCCTTCAAGGACCTCGGGTTCGACTCGCTGGCCGCCGTGGAACTGCGCAGGCGACTGGACCGGGCCACCGGTCTGTCCCTGTCGGCGACGCTCGTCTTCGACCACCCGACCTCCCGGGCGGCGGCGGAGTACATCGAGGGCCTGATCCTGCCGGACGCCGACGACAGCCCGGCCCGGGAAGCCCTCGGCGGGATCGACCGGCTGGAGGCGGTGCTCGCGGACTTGGCCGCCGGGACAGCGGGACGCGATCACGAACGCATCACCAGCCGTCTGGAAGCGCTGCTGCGCACCTGGCGGGACACGCAGGAGGGGGGCACGGCGGGTGAGCCGTCCACGGACTACGAGTCCGCCACGGACGACGAGCTCTTCGACGTCCTCGACAGCGAACTGGGCATCGCCTGACCGGAGTCCGTCCGTCCAGGAACCGTACGAGCACCACCGATCGAGGGGCAGAGGGGCAGATGGGCAACGACGACAAGCTGCGTGAATACCTCAGGCGCGCTACGTCGGACCTTCAGCAGACCAAGCGGCGCCTGCGCGAGAGCGAGGCCAGGCACCACGAGCCGATCGCCGTCGTCGCCATGAGCTGCCGCTATCCCGGCGGGATCGCCTCACCGGAAGACCTGTGGAGGCTGGTCGACGCCGGGGGTGACGGCATCTCCCTCTTCCCCGAGGACCGGGGCTGGAATCTCCAGGAGCTGTACGACCCGGAGCCCGCGACCCCCGGGAAAACCTATTGCCGCGAAGGCGGGTTCCTGCACGACGCCGCTCAGTTCGACGCCGACTTCTTCAAGATCAGCCCGCGTGAGGCCCGTGAGACGGATCCGCAGCAGAGGCTGCTCCTGGAGACGGCCTGGGAGGCGTTCGAGCGGGCGGGCATCGACCCCCTGTCCCTCAAAGGCAGCCGGACCGGCGTCTTCACCGGCATCGCCTACCACGACTACTCCGCCGACAGCGGGACCGGCGCACTCGCCAGCGTCGCCTCCGGCCGGATCGCCTACACCCTCGGCCTCGAAGGGCCCGCGGTGACCGTGGACACGGCGTGCTCGTCGTCCCTGGTCGCCCTGCACTGGGCCATCCAGGCCCTGCGGGCGGGGGACTGCACCCTCGCCCTGGCGGGCGGCGTCACCGTCATGGCGACACCTGTGTCCTTCGTCGGCTTCAGCCAGGACCGCGGCCTCGCGCCGGACGGCCGCTGCAAGGCTTTCGCGGCCGCCGCCGACGGCACGGGCTGGGGTGAGGGCGCCGGCCTCCTCCTCGTCGAACGACTCTCGGACGCGCGCCGCAACGGCCATCCGGTCCTCGCGGTCGTACGGGGCAGCGCCGTCAACTCCGACGGCGCCTCCAACGGCCTGACGGCTCCCAACGGTCCCTCCCAGCAGCGGGTCATCCGGCAGGCCCTCGCCGCCGCACAGCTCTCCGCCGACCAGGTCGACGCCGTGGAGGCGCACGGTACGGGGACGACGCTGGGTGATCCGATCGAGGCCCAGGCACTACTGGCGACCTATGGTCAGGACCGGCCCGAGGACCGTCCGCTGTGGCTGGGTTCGATCAAGTCGAACATCGGGCACGCGCAGGCCGCGGCAGGCGTCAGCGGTGTGAT
>NZ_JBFATO010000072.1:0-4339 GCF_040678355.1 Streptomyces sp. NPDC052701 | reverse complement strand
CCACGTGCTCCGGCCAGACCCGGCTCCGCTCGGAGTCGGCCGGGGCGGACGTCTCACGGGGCGACACCGTCCGGAACGGACCGGATCGCACCCCGGTGTCGTCGGCCGGGCCGGCGGCCCGGCCAGCGCCTCGAACAGTGTCCGCACCGGTGCGGCTCCAAGCCGGCGGCGCAGATCACGCAGGCTTCCGGCATCGGACCGGCCACCGCGATCCCGTCCAGGCCACCGTACGAGTCCGCTGTGATGGCAGCGGCCACAAGGGGCAGAGGCTCCGGCCCCTCGTTCGACCGGTCATGGAGCGCACCCCGGGTGCGGTCAACCGTCTCGCCTGCGCCATTGGCCGGCCCTCGCCTGCACCCGCTCACACCGGCCGGCGCCGCCCCGTCGTACGTGACGGTACCCGGTGTCCCGGCGGTGGTGCCCGCGCCACCCGGAAGTGGGGGGCTTACCGGTTGGTGACGCCCCCGGTGCGGACGGAAACCTGTAGCCATGACGCGACGCAAGGCAGTGATCATTCCCTCGGTCCTCCTCTCCCTCGGCGCGGTGACAGTCGCCACTCCGGCCACCGCGCAGACAGCGCACGAGCCGCCCGCCCCGGTCCCGGTACCGAACGCATCGGTCTCCGGGCAGCACGCGCAGAGCGTGATCGATGCCATCGAGCGCAGCGCCCACACACTGAGGAGCACCGAGCCCGAGGGCGGTCTGCGGGATCTGAACGCACTGGGCCGTATGGTCGAGGGCGCCGAGGTGGTGGGTCTGGGCGAGGCCACCCACGGATCGCAGGACTTCTTCCGCATGAAGCACCGGGTCTTCCGTTACCTGGTCGAACGGAAGGGCTTCAGGACCTTTTCCCTGGAGCTTCCCTGGAGCAGCGGTCTGCGGCTCAACGATTACGTGCTGAAGGGCGAGGGCGATCTCGAGGACATAGCGCGTGAGGAGTTCCAGGGCTCGTACCGGATCTGGAACAACCAGGACTACCTCGACCTCGTCGAGTGGATGCGCGACTACAACCGTCAGCACCCGAAGGACAAGGTGCAGTTCATGGGCAACGACATGGGCTACGCCGGGCCGGAGCTGTACGAGAAGGTGACTGACCGGGTGGCCCGCGACTACCCGCATCTGCTGGGACGCGTCACCGAGCTGTACCGCGGTTTGGCGCCCGCCACCGATGCCGGCACCTACGGCGAGGAGTACTTGAAGCTGCCCCTGGCCGAGCGCGAGGAGCGAGCGGAGCGGACTGGGGAGGTGTACGAGCTGCTGCGGCAGCAGCGTCCCGGCTCGGGTGCCGACAAGCAGGAGCACACGTGGACGGTGCAGCACGCCAGGGCGATCCACCAGATGGCCAAGGGCCTGTCCCTCGACATCAACGACGAGGCCCAGATCGCGGAAATGATGAAACTCCGTGACCAGGTGATGGCCGAGAACGTGGTCTGGTGGCACCGGCACAGCGGCGACCGGATCCTGCTGTCGGCACACAACACGCATGTGTCCTACAACTCGTTCGATCCGCGGTACCCCAAGACACAAGGGGCCTTCCTGCGTGATGCACTGGGCAAGGACTACGTCAGCGCCGGGTTCAGTTTCCACCAGGGTGCCTTCAAAGCATTCGGCACGGACGACAACGTGATGCGCACCTACCGGGTGGGCGCCGCGGAGCCGGACTCCAACGAACACACGTTGGACAAGGCCCGCCAGGAGGACTACTTCCTCGACCTGCGCACCGTCCCCGACCCCGCGCGTGCCTGGCTGGACAAGGAGCGCGTGACCTGGAACATCGGCGCCGGGTGGCCGGACCCTGTCGAGTACAAGTCCGCCCTCGGCCAGGCGCACGACATCCTCATACACCTCAACGACGTCGAAGCCACCACATACCTGGGCACCATCTGATCCCCGGTCCCCCCGCTTCCGCCACACCGCCCGGGGCGGCCGACCTTGTGACGTCGCTGCCCGGGCTGTGCCGGCTGCGTGCACCGAGGTCCTTCGGGCCTTCCTCAAGCCCGTCGGCAAGGAGGCGGACGGCGGTGAGCCGGCCGTGGTCCGCTTCCGGTGGGTTCGCGGGCAGGACGATCCCCGGCGCGAAGCGGCACTGCCGTGACTCGGTCAGGGCGTCGGAGAAGACCGCGAAGCCTGCGCGGCCGGACTGCCCGGTCTACGCCGCCTCGGCGTAGACGCGGATCCGCAGGTGCAGGGAGGCCGCCCGAAGCGGCTGCGACGGTGGCCGGAGAGCCACGACATGGCGCGCTCGATGACCCGGCGCCGCCGCCCTGATCGCTCACTGGAGTGGAGGAAAGGGTTTCCCCGGGACCCCGTCCATCGCCGGCGGGGACGATGGTTCGGCTGAAGCCCCACGGAACCGATCGCCGGAAGGCGACCGCCCTCCCCTCCCGTCTCCTGACCGCCCCGGTCGGTTTCCCCCGAGTCCGCCGGGGCTTCCGCTTGCTCGGTACGGATGACTGTCGAGGGGTACCTGGTGGAGAGGCCCAGTGCGGATGCGTGCCGGGAAGAGGACCGGAGGGCCTGGTGGGCGCGGCCACAACACCGCAGGCGAGCGCCTTGGAGTTCGGGACGTCCTGCCGCAACGGCTGCGCGGCTCTCTCGCTCTCCATCCGGACTGACCCCCGCCGAGGCGGAGGGACTGTCGGTATGAATGGACAAAACCAGGCCGGGATTCCCCGTTCCGGCTGCCTGCCGCGGGCTGATGGAGCGGGCCGGGGAGGAGCCCCGCAGTGGCTTGACGGGAAAATGCCGGGTTCCGACACCAATGCTCCGCAGGACCGGGACGAGGAACGCGCGAGCCGCGTCCGACGGCGAATACGGCACGCCCTGCCGCAACCACCCACGCATCGCTCGGCACCTCGACCGAAGGCCAGCGCGCCGGAACCGGCGCGCGCCGCAGAGACCGGCCACACCCAGGCACTGCGGGACACGGCTGGGTTCCGGTGACAGACCTACCACCTCCCTGGGCGTCGCCAAGGGAGGTGGTCGATGAGGAAGGGGATCGCAACATGACCGGCCACGAAGATCGCAAACCTTCGCCGATGTCCGGCATGCGCGCCGAGCACGATGACCGGCCCGCCGAATCCGACGTCGGCTGGCCGCAGAGCACCGAAGAGGAGGGTGAGGCGTTGCGTGACCAGCCCGCCGAGGCGGTGGAGGAGGAGGTCTCGGTGCGCAGGGCGATCGACGACGACACGAGCACCGATGCCTTCACCCGGCAGGACGGCGGGGACCGCGGTGCGCTCGCGCCCGAATTCCGGGAACCCCCGGACAGCGACCCATGACAGCCCTCACGGCAGCCGAGGAGGCCGGGCACTCACCGGCCCGCCTCGGCCGTCCCCTCGGTCCGACGGGCCGGCTCGAGGCCATCGGCAGGCCTTCGAGAGTTGCGATGGGTGCCCAGGGGCGGAGGTCACGGACGTCCCCGGCGGACCGGAGCCGCCGGTCGATGCCGACCTCGACCGTCCACCCTGGCCATCCACGGAGATTCTGCAGGCCAACGCCCGTCTCGGTCGGACCCGTCTGAACGCTCAGCTGCCTTTGCATCACCGGACAGGCTTGACAGCCCCCAAGGAAACGGCTGCCCACCGGTCACTTGCTCTGACGCCCTGGCCCGTGCCCCTGGGCAAGGCGGCACAACCGGGGGACAAGCGGGAAGAACACGAGATCAAGCTCGTATCCGGCCCCGGGCCGTGCCCCGGATCCGGCAAGCGGCCCAGGGAGTTCCACGTCCGTCCACGGCGATGTCGACGTACCCCTCACGGCGAGAGCCGCTCTGTTCGATCTCGACGGCACGCTGATCGGCTCCGAGCCCAGGAGCCGGGCACTGTGGAGTCGGCTCTTCGCCTCCCACGGCAACGAGTGCGGCGCGGGCATGCGCGCTGGCTTCAGCGGGCGACGCAGCAGAGAAGTGACCGAGGAGCACCTCGCGGGGTTCGGCCCGCACGTCATGGCGGACCAGGTGAGGCAGGAACCCACCACGCTGAACGGTGAGCCGTGCTTGCCGCCCGTCCGGTTAGGCCCGGGCGCGGCCGGCTCCTTGAGCGCCTGCACCGGCAGGGAGTGTCCCGGCCGTCGTCACGTCCGCCGGCCGTGCGTATGCGTGCGAACACCTACTGACCTTCAAAGCGTGGTGTCGTAGGGGCTGACGTCTCGTGATCCCTGCGGTATGCCGGCGTGGCCGGTGGGAACGGTGACGGGCGGTCAGCGGCAGGCCGTTCAGCGTGGAGTCCCGGTGCCGGTCCTCTCCTGGAGGGATCGGGTCGGCATCGGGTTCTCCCGGAAGCCGGGCGTGGCGGTGGAGTCAGCGCCAGTCGTCGATCACGTAGGCGTCCGGGTGGCT
>NZ_JBFATO010000071.1:0-6004 GCF_040678355.1 Streptomyces sp. NPDC052701 | reverse complement strand
ACTACGCCGCCGCGAACACGTTCCTGGACGCCCTGGCCGTCCACCGCCGGGCCCAGGGCTTGCCGGCCACCTCCCTCGCCTGGGGCCTGTGGGCCACGGCCACCGGCATGAACCAGGCGCAGGCGGACGCGGAGGTGCGGATGGCCCGCCTGGGCCTGCCCGCCCTCGCGGTGGACGAAGCACTCGCCCTGCTGGACGCGGCCGTAATCCGCACCGACCAGCCCGTCCAGATCCCCCTGCGCGTCGACCCCACCGCCCTCGCCGCGCGGACGGACGTACCCGCGCTGCTGCGGCAGCTGGTACCAGTCACTCGCCGCAGGGCCGGCCGGGCCACGCAGACGGCCTCTCTGCGGGGCCGGCTGGCGGAACTGGACGCCGCAGGACAGGTCGGGCTCCTGACCGAGGCCGTCCTGACGTACTGTGCCTCGCTGCTGGGCCATTCCACCGCCGACGCGGTGGACCCCGAACGGGATTTCCTCGAAGCCGGCTTCGACTCGCTCAGCGCGATGGAGCTGCGCAACAGCCTCAACGCGGCCACCGGGCTACGGCTGCCCGCGATGGTCGTCTTCGACAACAAGAACCCCGCCGCCCTGGCGCGTTACGTCCAGGGGCAGTTCAGTGCCTCCGCCACCGCGGGACCGGCGGAGGGGCCGGCCGGGGGCTCGGAAGGGGACGCGCACAGCCAGGACGCCGAGGACACGCTGAGCGCCCTGTTCCGTCGCGCCGTTCTGAGGGGCTCCATGTCGAAGGCGTTCGACCTCCTGGCGGCCGTCGCCAACACGCGCCCCGGGTTCTCGTCGGTGAGCGAGCTCGACCAGGCACCGCCGCCGGTGAAGCTGGCCGACGGTCCCGGCACCCCCCGGCTGATCTGCGTCAGCACCCCCATGGCCACGGGCGGCGTCTACCAGCAGGCGCGGCTCGCTTCGTACTTCCGCGGTGTACGGCAGGTGTCGGCGGTGCCCGTCTCGGGGTTCGGTTCCGCCGAGCTGCTGCCCGACACTCCCGAGGCGGCCATCGAGGCCCTGGCGGCGAGCGTGCTGGTGGCGGCGGAGGGCGAGCCGTTCGTAGTGGTCGGCTACTCCGCGGGCGGGCTGCTCGCCCACGTCACGGCCCAGCATTTGGAGAGGGTGGCGGGAGTGACGCCGGCGGCCGTGGTGCTGCTCGACAGCTACCGTGCCGACAAGGGCGGCAACAACCTCGACGAGGGCCTGGTGCTCAGCATGCTGGAGAAGGAGGACACGCTCGGCCGGTTCGACAGCTACCGGCTGTCCACGATGGGCCGGTACGTGGAGCTCGTACCGAAGCTGACCGCCGAGGACATCGACGCGCCCGTGCTGTTCATCCAGTGCACCGAGACGTTTTCGCCGGCGGGCGCGGCCGAGGACACCGCCGCCCACGGAGGCGACTGGCAGGCCAAGCCGTGGAGCCCGTCGCACACCGTGCGGACGGTGAGGGCCAATCACTTCAGCATCTTGGAGGAGGGGGCCGAGGACACCGCACGGCACATCGAGGAGTGGGTCCGTACGCTGCCCTGACCGGGCCGGAGCGGCACCGCGAGGGCCGAGCCGGGGTGGGCGGTGAACGGACCGCACACCCCGGCTCATCGCTGCCCGTCCCAGAACCGGGCAGAGCACGACGGGAGCGTCCCCGCCCGGGTGGGCGGGGACGCTCCCGTCGTGCTCAGGTCACGGTGCCGGCGTCAGTCGGACGAGCCGTCCTCCACGGAGATCGCCGACACGGGACAGGTGAGGACCGCGTGGTCCACCGACACCCGGCTCTCCGCTGCCGGAGTGTCCTCGGTGAGGCGGACGCGGCCGTCCTCGTCGTCCTGGGTGAACACGGCGGGCAGGGTGAGCACGCAGGTTCCGGAGCCGATGCAGCGTTCGCGGTCGACCTGGATTCGCACCGGTCGTTCCCTTCCTCGTCTCGGGGGGCCGGGTCACCACTGGCGTCCGGGCCCCAAGGGCGACTGCGCCTACCAGGTGACGGGAAGGGCGTCCAGTCCCTGGATGAGCGTGTACTTCTTGAACGGCAGTTCCTCCGCCGGCACGGCCAGGCGCAGCGTGGGGATCCGGGCGAAGAGGGTGTTGTACACGATCTCCAGCTCGACCCGCACCAAGCTGGCGCCGGGGCACTGGTGGATGCCGTGGCCGAAGGCCGAGTGCAGGCCTATCTCACGGAAGATGTCGAGGCTGTCCGGGTTCTCGAAGGCCCGCTCGTCCCGGTTGGCCGAGCCGTTGAGCGCGATGATGCCCTCGCCCTTGCGGATGAGGACGCCCTCGATCTCGATGTCCTCCGTGGCCGTACGGGAGGTCGCGGAGTCGGCGATGCTCAGGTAGCGCAGCAGTTCCTCGATGGCGTTCTTGGTCAGGGAGGGGTCCTGCTTCATCCGCTCCAGCTGCTCGGGGTGCTCCAGCAGCACGCCGACACCGAGGACGATCATGTTGGTGAGGGTGTCGAAGCCGCCGGAGATGAGCATCCGGGCAAGGGCGACGATCTCCTTGTGCTCGAGTGAGCCGTCCTCGCGGTTCTTCTGGATCACCCGGCCGAGCAGGTCGTCGGTCGGCACCTCCTCCTTCGACGTGACGAGCTTGTCGAGGTAGTCGTCCATCTCGGCCATCGCCGCGCCGATGTCCTCGGGGGTGACGTCGCTGCGGACCGTGCGCTCCGCGAAGTCCCGGAAGTGGGGGATGTCCTCGTGCGGCACGCCCAGGAGCTCGCACAGGATGAGCGAGGGCACCGGAATGGCCAGCTCGTTCAGCAGGTCGACCGGGCCGCCCTTCTCCAGCATGGCCGTGATGTGCTCGTCCACGACCTCCTGGATGCGGGGGCGCAGCGCCTGGACACGCTTCACGGTGAGCTCGGGAATGATGGCCCGGCGGTGCTGGGCGTGCTGGGGCAGGTCCATCGCCACCAGCGGTGTCTCCATCGCCGCGAGGGCCTCCGGCGGCACCGGGACCTGAAGCGGGTAGCCGGGGTTGACGAAGCTCGAACTCATGTTGGGCTCGGTCAGCACGCGTCGCACGTGCTCCTGGCGGGAAACGACCCAGACTTCCTTTCCGGAAACCGCCAGCTTCACCTTGAAAACAGGTTTTTCCGCCCGCAATTCCGCGTATTCGGCCGGCGGCTGGAAGGGGCATTTGCGCTCCATCGGAAAGAGCGGCGGTTCGACCTCCGCGCCTTTCGTGTCCTCACTCGCCACGGTCATTATTCCGTCCTCTCCCTGCGCGAATACACAAGCGAATTCCACGTTCCACGTGGTCGCCCAGTATGGTCCCGGCCTTGTGGCCGGAGCATCCCCTATCCGACCCCTACTACTTGAATATCTCGAGTTCGCTGTCGAGGATGTCGAAGAGTTCGTCGGCGGACGCGTCCTGAAGGTCCGCGTCGACCGTGGGCCCCTCTGTCTCGAAAAGCAGCTCGCTCAGATGGGCCGCGAGATCCGCCGCGGAGGGGTGGTCGAAGACCAGCATGGGCGGCAGGTTCCGGCCGGCCAGTGTGACCATCCGGTTGCGCAGTTCCAGCGCGCTCAGCGAGTCGAACCCGATGTCCAGGAAACCCCGGTCGGGGTCGATCGCCTCGGAGTGGCTGTGCCCGAGCACCTCGGCCGCCCTGGCCCGCACCATCTCCAGCATGCGGCGGTCGCGTTCGGCCGCGGGCAGGCCCGCCAGCAGGTCCACCGCGGTCGCGGCACCGGCGCCCGCCTCCGCAGCTCGGGCGGCCCTGCGGACCGGGACGCGCACGAGTCCGCGCAACAGCGCCGGCACCTCGCCCTCGCGTACGCGCAGCGCCGCGGTGTCGACCCGCATCGGGACGACGACGCTCTCTCCCGTCGCCATCGCGGCGTCGAACAGGGCCAGCCCCTCGTCCGCGGTGAACGCCGGAAGTCCCTGACGGCTCATGCGGTCGAGGTCGGCCCGGCTCAGCTCGCGGCTCATGCCGGAGTCGATGCCCCAGGCTCCCCAGGCCAGTGAAGTGACGGGCAGTCCCTCGGCGCGGCGCCGGACGGCCAGGGCGTCCAGGAAGACGTTGGCGGCCGCGTAGCCGGCCTGCCCCTGGGCGAGGACCAGTCCCCCGGCCGACGAGTAGAGCGCGAACATCGCCAGATCGGTGTCCCGGGTCAGCTCGTGCAGGTGCCAGGCGGCGTCCGCCTTCGGGCCGAAGCCCTCGTCGAGCCATGCGTCCGGCCAGGTGGCGACCAGACCGTTGTGGACCACGCCCGCCACGTGCACCACCCCGGTCAGCGGATGCGCGTCCGGCACCGAGGCGAGCACATCCTGTACGGCCTCACGGTCGGACACGTCGCAGGCGACGACGGTGGCGACGGCGCCCAGTCCGGCCAGCTCGGCGACCAGTTCCTCGGCTCCGGGAGCCGCGGGGCCGCGACGGCTGGTCAGCAGCAGGTGCCGTACACCCCAGGTGGTGACGAGGTGACGGGCCAGCAGCGCGCCGAGGCCTCCGGTACCGCCCGTGATGAGCACCGTGCCCTCGGGATCCGGTCGCCGCGGCTGCTCCTCCGGGGCGGCGGTGA
Organism: Streptomyces sp. NPDC052701; assembly: GCF_040678355.1. NCBI lineage: Bacteria > Bacillati > Actinomycetota > Actinomycetes > Kitasatosporales > Streptomycetaceae > Streptomyces > Streptomyces sp. NPDC052701. The sequence goes on along the minus strand of NZ_JBFATO010000071.1, from coordinate 1,473 downwards.
TCCTCGCCAGCCGCGGCACGAGGACGTCACCCGCACGCAGCGCCGCCTCCGGCTCACCCGACGCGACCACACCGGCCAGCGCCTTGCTCGACTCCGCGGTGCCGTCGGTGTCGACGAGGACGAAGCGCCCGGGATGCTCGGCCTGCGCCGCGCGCACCAGGCCCCACACGGGGGACGTGGCGAGGTCCGGAAGTTCACCGTCTCGTACGGTGACGGCGCCGCGGGTGACCACCACGAGCCGGGCGTCGGTGAAGCGCTCCTCCGCCAGCCAGGTCTGCACCCTCCGCAACACGTCCCTGGTGGATTCGCGCACCGCGTCCAGTACGTCGCCCTGGGCCGCCGCGCACTCGTGGACCACGGCGTCGGGCACCGAGTCCGTGGCGAGTGCCTCGTCCCGGGAAAGCAAGGTGATGTCCGTGTCCGGTGCGGTGAGCGCGGTCCACTCGACGCGGAACAGGGACTGGTCGGCATCGGACGCGGACGAGCGGAGCTGCTCGGCCGACACCGGCCGGAACGACAGGGCCGCCACGGAGGCGACGGGCGCACCCGCCGAGTCGGCCAGTTCCAGGGCCACTGTGCCGGGGGCCTCCCGCAGCAGGGCGACCCGCAGAGCGGTGGCCCCGACCGCGTGGAGCGAGACTCCGCCCCAGGAGAACGGCAGCAAGGTCTGCTCGTCGCCGCTCTCACCGAGGCTGAGGGCGTGCATCGCCGAGTCGAGCAGCGCCGGGTGCAGGCCGAAGCGCCGGGCCTCCTCGTGCTCCTCTTCCGGCAGGGCCACCTCGGCGAACACGTCGTCCCCTCGCCGCCAGGCCGCCTTCACTCCCTGGAAGGCGGGACCGTAGGCGTAGCCCTGCCGGAACAGCAGGTCGTAGATGCCGGTGACATCCACGGGCGTGGCGCCCGGCGGGGGCCACTTCGTGAGGTCGGCGGACGGGGCCGCGGTGTCCTCCGCGAGGACGCCGACACCGTGCAGTGTCCAGGACACGTCGGCTGCAGCACCGGGATCCCGTGAGTAGATGTGCAGTGCGCGTCGGCCCTCCTCGTCCCGCGCGCCGACGGAAACCTGCACGTGCAGTCCTCGGTCGGACAGGATCAACGGTGCCTGGAGGGTCAGTTCCTCCACGGTCCCGCAACCGACCTGCTCGGCGGCCCTGGTCGCCAGCTCCACGAAGCCGGTGCCCGGCAGCAGCAGGCTGCCGAGGACATCGTGGTCGGCGATCCACCGCTGGGTGTCGAGCGCGAGCCGGCCGGTGAGGACGACCCCGTCCGTGTCGGCCAGCCCGATCGCGGCGCCGAGCACGGGGTGGTCCACCGCGTGCTGCCCCACCGTGGCCACACCCATGTCGAGGCCGGCCTGGGCGTCGATCCAGTACCGCTTGCGTTGGAAGGCGTAGGTGGGCAGGTCGACGCGGGTGACGTTCCGGCCGGCGTAGAAGCCGTCCCAGTCGACCTCGGCCCCGGAGACGAACAGCT
>NZ_JBFATO010000070.1:0-6982 GCF_040678355.1 Streptomyces sp. NPDC052701 | reverse complement strand
ACTACGCCGCCGCGAACACGTTCCTGGACGCCCTGGCCGTCCACCGCCGGGCCCAGGGCTTGCCGGCCACCTCCCTCGCCTGGGGCCTGTGGGCCGCGGAGACGGGGTTGGGCGGTGCCTCTTCGCAGGCGGAGGCGGAGGTGCGGATGGCGCGCCTGGGCCTGCCCGCCCTCGCGGTGGACGAAGCGCTCGCCCTGCTGGACGCGGCCGTAATCCGCACCGACCAGCCCGTCCAGATCCCCCTGCGCGTCGACCCCACCGCCCTGGCCGCCCGCAGCGACGAACTCCCCACCCTCCTCAAGGGCATGAGCCGCACGCCCGCGCGCAGGACGGCCCGCTCGGCCACCGCCGCCGACGGTGGCAACACACTCGGCCGGCGCCTCGCCGGACTGGACGACTCCCAGCGCGACCGCCTGCTGGTGGACCTGGTGCGCAAGCACGTGGCCGCGGTGCTCGGCCACTCCGGCATCGATGCCGTCGGAGCCGACCGGGCCTTCAAGGACCTCGGCTTCGACTCGCTGGCCGCGGTCGAGCTGCGCAACGCGCTCGGCGCGGAGGCCGGGGTCCGACTGCCCGCCACGCTCGTTTTCGACTACCCCACCGCGCGGGCCGCCGCCGGATACCTCAAGAGCCGTGTCTCCCCGGACACCGAGGCGCAGAGCGCAGGGCCGCAGCCCGGCCCGACGGCTCCCGCCGGGCCGGCGCACACCGACGAACCGATCGCCATCGTCGGCATCAGCTGCCGTTTCCCCGGTGACGTGCGCTCGGCGGACGACCTGTGGCGGATGCTCGCCGAAGGCCGCGACGTCGTCGCCGACTTCCCCGACGACCGCGGCTGGCCCCTCGACTCGCTCTACGACCCCGAGCCGGGAGTCGCCGGCCGGACGTACACCCGGCAGGGCGGTTTCCTGTACGACGCCAACGAGTTCGACCCCGAGTTCTTCGGCATCATGCCCCGCGAGGCGATGGCGATGGACCCGCAGCAGAGACTGCTGCTCCAGGGCGCCTGGGAGGCGTTCGAGCGCGCGGGCATCGACCCGGAGTCCGTACGCGGCAGCCGGACCGGCGTGTACGCGGGCGTGATGTACCACGACTACCGCAGCCGGCTGCCGCACGTGCCCGAGGACCTGACGGGATACATCGGCAACGGCAGTGCCGCCAGCATCGCCTCCGGCCGCGTCGCCTACACCTTCGGCCTGGAGGGCCCGGCGGTGACGGTGGACACGGCGTGCTCCTCGTCCCTGGTCGCACTGCACATGGCCTGCCAGGCGCTGCGGCAGGGTGAGATCACCATGGCGCTGGCCGGCGGAGTCACCGTCATGGCGACCCCGGAGCTGTTCATCGACTTCAGCCAGCAGCGCGGGCTGTCCGCGGACGGCCGCTGCAAGGCGTTCGCCGGGACCGCCGACGGCACCGGCTGGTCGGAGGGCGTGGGCCTGCTGCTGGTGGAGCGCCTGTCCGACGCCCGCCGCAACAACCACCCGGTGCTCGCGGTGATCCGCGGCAGCGCCATCAACCAGGACGGTGCCTCCAACGGGCTCACCGCCCCCAACGGCCCTTCCCAGCAGCGCGTCATCCGGCAGGCGCTCGAGGCCTCCGGTCTGACGGCCGCGGACGTCGACCTGATCGAGGGCCACGGCACCGGAACCCGCCTCGGCGACCCGATCGAGGCGCAGGCACTGCTGGCCACCTACGGACAGGAACGCACCGCCCAGGAGCCCGCGTGGCTCGGGTCCGTCAAGTCCAACATGGGCCATGCCCAGGCGGCGGCCGGCGTCAGCGGCGTCATCAAGGCGGTCATGGCCCTGCGCAACGAGACCATGCCGCGCACGCTCCACGTCGACGAACCCTCCCCGCAGGTCGACTGGACGGAGGGCAACGTCCGGCTGCTGACGGAGGAACGCCCCTGGCCACGTGGGGAGCAGCCGCGCCGGGCCGGCGTCTCGTCGTTCGGACTCAGCGGCACCAACGCCCACATGATCATCGAGGAGGCGCCCGACGAGGCACCCGCGCAGGAGCCGGAGGTCGCCCCCGGACCGCGTACCGCACCGGCACTGCCCGTGGTGCCGCTGGTCCTCGGGGCCAGGACCGCCTCCGGACTGCCGCGCCAGGCCGAGCAGTTGGCGTCCTGGCTGGCGCAGGACCCCGGACGCGACCTCGCCGACACCGCCCTGTCGCTGGTGACGACCCGTGCCGCGCTCGACCACCGGGCCGTCGTCCTCGCCGCCGACCGGGACGACGCGCTCGCCGCCCTCGCCGCCCTCGCGGCACAGCAGGAGCGCCCCGGCACCGTCGAGGGCACCGTGGAGCCGGGCGCCCCCACGGCGTTCCTCTTCTCCGGACAGGGCGCCCAGCGCCCCGGCATGGGAAGCGGCCTGTACGCCGCATTCCCGGAGTTCGCCGCCGCCCTCGACGCCGTGTGCGAACAGCTTGACCCGCACCTGGACCGCCCGCTGCGGGAGATCATGTTCACCGTCGGCGACGGTGCCGACGACGACACCGGCACGCCCGTGCTGAACCGGACCGTCTACACACAAAGCGCCCTGTTCGCCTTCGAGGTGGCCCTCTACCGGCTGCTGGAGGGCTGGGGTGTCACCCCCGACGTCCTGATGGGCCACTCGGTCGGCGAACTCGCCGCGGCCCACGTCGCCGGAGTGCTGTCCCTGCCCGACGCCTGTGCCCTGGTCGCCGCCCGCGGGCGGCTCATGCAGGCGCTGCCCGCCGGCGGGGCCATGATGGCCGTGCAGGCCACCGAGGAGGAGGTGCTGCCGCTGCTCGGTGACGCCACCGGCATCGCCGCGCTCAACGGCCCCACCTCGGTGGTCGTCTCCGGTGACGAGGACCAGGTCCTCGCCGTCGCCGCCCACTTCGCCGGGCTCGGCCGCCGGACCAGCCGACTGCGCGTCTCGCACGCCTTCCACTCGCCCCTGATGGAACCCGTGCTGGAGGAGTTCGGCCGGATCGCCGCCGGCCTGACCTACGGCACCCCGTCCCTGCGGATCGTCTCCAACGTCACCGGACGGGAGGCCCGCCCCGAGGAACTCGGCTCGGCCGACTACTGGGTGCGGCACGTCCGCCAGGCCGTGCGCTTCGCCGACGGCCTCGGCCGGCTGGAGGCCGAGGGCGTCACCCGCTACGTGGAGATCGGCCCCGACGGGGTGCTCAGCGCACTCGCCGCAGCCGCTCTGGAGGGCGCGGACCACGTCGTCGTACCGGCCCTGAACAAGGGCCTGCCCGAGCCGCAGGCGCTGCTCACCGCCCTCGCCCGGCTGCACGTGCACGGCGCGGGGCCCGACTGGGCCGCCCTGCTGGCCGGCCACGGCGAACGCCGGCTGGACCTGCCCACCTACCCCTTCGAGAAGCGCCGGTACTGGCTGGACGCCACCGCCACGCCGACGTCCGGCGGGGCCGAGGACATCGGCCAGCTGCCCGGCGGCCACCCCCTGCTCAGCGCCGTGGTCGTCTCCCCGGAGTCCGGCGGCGTCGTCCTCACCGGCCGGCTCGCCATGGACACCCAGCGGTGGCTGGCCGACCACAACGTGCTGGGCACCCTGCTGCTGCCCGGCACCGGCTACGTCGAACTGGCCCTGCGCGCCGGCGAGGAGGTCGGCTGCGACCTCGTCGAGGAACTCACCATCGAGCAGATCATGCCGCTGACGGCCACCGGCGGCACCGCGGTCCAGGTCCTCGTCGGCGCCGCGGACGCCACCGGCCGCCGCTCCCTCGCGGTGTACTCGCGGGCGGAGAACGCACCCGAGCACGTCGGCTGGACCCGCCACGTCTCCGGCTTCCTCGCTTCCTCCGGGAGTCCCACCGCCGTGCCCGTCCCCCTGGGCGCCGGCGCCTGGCCGCCCCCGGGCGCCGAGTCCGTGGACATCAGCGACGTCTACGACTACCTGACCAGCCAGGGCTACTACTACGGCCCCACCTTCCGCGGCCTGAAGGCCGTGTGGCGGCACGGCGAGGAGGTGTACGCCGAGGTCGCGCTCCCCGAGGACGCCCGCGAGGAGGCCACCGGCTACCGGGTGCACCCGGCCCTGCTGGACGCGGCGCTGAGCGCCACCGACTTCCTCGGCGGCTACCGCCCCCAGGACGTCGGCGCCTCCCACCTGCCCTTCGCCTGGACCGGGGTCTCCCTGCACGCCGGCGGCGCCGCCCGCATGCGGGTCAAGCTCAACTCCATCGGCCCGGACGCCGTACGGCTGGAACTGGCCGACAGCACCGGGCTGCCCGTCGCCACGGTGGAATCCCTCGTCGTCAGGGCCGTCACCCCCGACCGGGTCGCCGCCGCGGCGGCCGCCTCGACCGGGGCCGAGCAGCGGGAGGCACTGCACCGGGTCGGCTGGAGCCACCTGCCGCTCGGCACCGCCGGCGGCACCACCGCGGGCCGGTGGGCGGTCATCGGCACCGACCCCGCGGACGCCGGAGTCGACGACGACACCCCCACGTACGAGGGGCCGGCGGCCCTCACCGCCGCCCTGGACGCCGGCGGACCCGCGCCGGACCTCCTCCTCTACCCCTGCCCCCGCCCCTCCGGGGACGTCCCGGCCGCGGTGCGGACCGTGCTGGGCGAGGTACTGGAGACGATCCGGTCCTTCCTGGCCGACGAACGCCTCGCCCGCTCCCGGCTGATGGTGATCACCCACGAAGGTGTCGCCGTCGGCGACGACACCGGCACCCACGAGTCCGCGGATGTCGTACAGGCCGCCGTCTGGGGCCTCGTGCGCGGCGCCCAGCAAGAGAACCCGGGCCGCATCCTGCTGACCGACCTGGGTGCGGGCAGCCGCGTCACCGCACCGCTGGCCGCCCTGGGCGAACCCGAGTTCGCGGTGCGCGGCAGCGACGTCCGCGTCCCCCGGCTCACCGGCATCCCCGTCGACGAGACCGAACGGCCCGCTCCCTGGGACCCCGAGGGAACCGTCCTCGTCACCGGAGGCACCAGCGGCCTGGGCGCCCTCGTGGCCCGTCGCCTCGTCACCGAACACGGTGTCCGCCACCTGCTGCTGACCAGCCGCCGCGGACCGGACGCGCCCGGCGTCCGGGAACTCCTCGCGGAACTCGCCGCGCTCGGCGCCGAAGCGACCGCCGTGGCCTGTGACGCCGCCGACCGCACCGCTCTCGCCGACCTCCTCGCGGACATCCCCGAGGGCCGGCCCCTGCGCGGGGTCGTGCACGCGGCCGGCGTTATGGACAACGCCCTGACGGGTGCCCTGACACCCGAGCAGATCGACGCGGTGCTGCGGCCGAAGGCCGACGCTGCCTGGCACCTGCACGAGCTCACCCGCGACCTCGACCTGACCGCGTTCGTCCTGCTCTCCTCCTGCGCCGGACTCCTCGTCGGCGTCGGACAGGGCAACTACGGGGCCGCCAACCGATTCGTCGACGCCCTCGCCCAGCACCGCAGGGCCGCCGGACTGCCCGCCACCTCCCTGGCCTTCGGGCTGTGGACGGTCAGGACCGGCCTGGGCGGCGGAGTCACCGACGCCGACCTGCACCGCATGGGCCGGCTGGGCATGCCCGCCCTCACCACCGACGAGGGTCTCGCCCTGTTCGACGAGGCGGTCGCCCTGGACGACGCACTGCTCGTGCCGATCCGTCTCGAGCCCGCCGCGCTGGCCACGGCGGCCGACGACGAACTCTCCCCGCTGTTCCGCGAGATCGTCCGCGCGGCCCGCCGCGACGCCGCACGCCCCGCCAAGGCCCGTACGACGCCGGCACCGGCCGCCGACCCCGCGGCCACCGCCTCCGCCCCGGGCACGCTGGAGGAACAGCTCGCCCCGCTGAGCGGCCCGGAGCGCGAGCGCGCCCTGCTCGACCTGGTCCGCACCCACGTGGCCGCCGTACGCCACGACGATCCGCACGCCATCGACGTCACCAAGGGATTCACCGAGCTCGGTCTCGACTCGCTGGCGGCGATCGAACTGCGCAACCGGCTCCAGACCGCGACCGGTCTGCGTCTCCCGGCGACCCTGATGTTCGACTATCCCAGCACCGCCGTGCTCGCCACCTACCTGCTGGACGAACTGACACCCGCCCTGCCGGCCCCGGACGACGGCGCGCCGGACACCGCCGCCATCGAAGCGGACGAGGCGGCCGTCCGCAGCGCCCTGCAGACCCTGTCCCTCGACGGCCTCCGCGAGGCCGGCCTGCTGGACGGCCTGCTCGCACTCGCCGCCGCCCAGCGGGGCACCCTGACCGGCTCCGCACCGGCCCAGACACCCGCCGACCGCAGCGAAACGATCAAGAGCATGAACGTGGACGACCTGGTCCGCGCGGCGCTGTCGACCGACGAAACCAGCTGAGTGCCCGGATCCCGCCGATCCCGCCGACTTCACCGACCGAGAGGTTTGTCTTCACCGTGGACGCATCCGTCGAGCAGATCGTCGAGGCGCTCAGAAAGTCCGTGCTGGACAACGAGCGTCTGCGCCGCCGCAACGCCGAAATCACGGCCGCCGCGACCGAGCCCATCGCCGTCGTGGGCATGGCCTGCCGCTTCCCGGGCGGCGTCACCACCCCGGACGGACTGTGGCGGCTGGTGGCGGACGGGGTGGACGCCGTGTCCGCCTTCCCCACCGACCGGGGCTGGGACATCGACGGCGTCTACGACCCCGAACCGGGCAAGCCCGGCCGCACCGTCGCCCGGGAGGGCGGCTTCCTGCACGACGCTGCGGACTTCGACCCCGCCTTCTTCGGGATCAGTCCGAACGAGGCGCTGGTGATGGACCCGCAGCAGCGGCTGTTGCTGGAGACCGCCTGGGAGGCGTGCGAGCGGGCGGGCATCGACCCGCTGACCCTCAAGGGCAGCCCCACCGGCGTCTACGCCGGCGTGATGTACCACGACTACGGCTTCGGCAGCAGCGACGGCAGCATCGTCTCCGGCCGGGTCGCCTACACCCTGGGCCTGGAGGGCCCGGCGGTGACGGTGGACACGGCGTGCTCGTCGTCGCTGGTCGCCCTGCACCTGGCCGTGCAGGCGCTGCGC
>NZ_JBFATO010000068.1:0-8367 GCF_040678355.1 Streptomyces sp. NPDC052701 | reverse complement strand
TCGGCTCCTACACCGAACTGCCGTCCTCGAACCCGGCGGTGCTGGCGTTCCTGCGGGAGTACGAGGACGACCTGGTGCTCTGCGTGAACAACTTCTCACGCTTCGCACAGCCCACCGAGCTGGATCTGAGCGCCTTCGAGGGGCGTCATCCGGTCGAGTTGTTCGGCGGCGTGCGCTTCCCGGCCATCGGCGAACTGCCGTATCTGCTGACTCTGGCGGGCCACGGCTTCTACTGGTTCCGGCTCCGCAGGGAGGCCGCGTAGCGTTCGATCCCGGCCGGATCCGCCGGGCAGGCCGCAAACCCCGCGGCGGGGCGTTTCCCCCGCCCCGCCCGGGGCACGCATCAGTAACACCCCGCCGACCCGCGTGAGCCGGTCAGGCGCCGCCGGTGTGGACAGGCCGAGCGCGTCACGGCTCTGAGGGGCCGGGCGCGTCCGGGCTCCCGGCACCGGCTGAAGGCGCCCCGGAGGCGCACCAGAACAGGGGAAAGGACGCGACGCCATGTCGGAAGCCGTCACCAGCACCGTCACGCCCCCTTCCGCCCTTCTCGCCTCCCTGGAGCCCCTGCTCAGAGAGTGGCTGCCGCGGCAGCGCTGGTTCGCGGGCAAGGGCCGTCCGGTCACCGGGTTCACCCTGGTCGCCGCCACCGAGCTGCTGCCGGCCCCGCTCGAGCAGGGAGGCACGTCCCTCACCAAGCTGGGCCTGTACCACCTGCTGGTACGCGCCCACCAGCCGCTCGTGCCCTCCCACGGCGCCTCCGACCACCCCGGCGACTGCTACCAGCTCCTGATAGGCGTGCGCGAGGCGCTGCCACCACGGCTGGCGCCCGCGCTGATCGGACACGTGACCCAGGGGCCCCTGGCCGGACGGACGGTCTACGAGGCCCTGCACGACCCCCGGCCCGCCGAACTGCTCCTGGAGGCCCTGCGCACCCAGGCCCGCATCGGCGGGCTGCGTTTCGAACGGGACCGGCACCAGGAGATCCGCGCCGGGCTGGTACCGCGCCTGATGACCGCCGAGCAGTCGAACTCGTCGGTCGTCTACGGCGATACGTTCATCCTGAAGCTGATGCGCCGGGTGGTACCCGGCGTCAACCCCGACCTGGAGCTGCCGCTGGCGCTGGCGCGTGAGGGCTGCCCGCGGGTGCCGCCCCCGACGGCCTGGATGGTGGCGGACGTCGACGGCTCCGCGGCCGCCACGGGCTCGGTGGACTTCGCCGGCGAGCCCTACGTCCTGGGCGTGCTCCAGCCGTTCGTGCAGGGCGCGGCCGACGGCTGGGAACTGGCGCTGCGCGAGCTGGCCAAGGGCCAGGACTTCGCCGCCGAGGCCCGGGCCCTGGGACGCGCCACGGCCGAGGTGCACACCGCGCTGGCCCGCGCGCTGCCGACCGTCACACTGGGGCACGCCCAGCTGGAGCAGACGGTCGGCGGCATGATCGAGCGCCTGGACGCGGCCGTCCAGGCGGTGCCCGCGCTGCGGCCGTACGCGCCCGGGCTGCGCTCGGCGTTCACGGCGCTGGGCGACCTGGCCGCGGAGGGCCGCACCTGGACCGCGCAGCGCATCCACGGCGACCTGCACCTCGGGCAGTGCCTGCGCTCGCCCGCCGGCGAGTGGCGGCTGATCGACTTCGAGGGCGAACCCGCCCGGCCGCTGGCCGAGCGGCGGATGCCCCAGCCGGCGCTGAAGGACGTCGCCGGCATGCTGCGGTCGTTCGACTACGCGGCGCGCTCGGTCGACCCGCCGCAGCCGGACTGGGCGCGGACGTGCCGTGCCGCCTACTGCTCCGGGTACGCCGAGGCCGCCGGCCACGACCCGCGCACCGACCCCGTCCTGCTGCGCGCCTACGAGACCGACAAGGCGATCTACGAGGTGGTGTACGAGGCCCGGCACCGCCCCGACTGGCTCCCGGTTCCGCTGGCCGCCGTGCACCGGCTGGCCTCGGCCGACCTGACCTGACCGACCTGATCCACCCTTCGCCGAGGAGGCTCCTCCCGTGACCCCCCGCCCCGAGTCCAGCGGTCCGCGTCCGAAGAGGACGGCCGAGGCCAGCGGCGTCGAGCAACCGACGGCCGCGCAGAAGAAGGCCGCCGCGAAGAAGACGGCGGTGCCGGAACAGGCCACGGCCAAGAAGGCGGCGGTCAAGAAGACGACCGCCAAGAAGACGGCAGCCGGGAAGACGGCGGTCCCGGAACAGGCGGCGACCGGGAAGCCGGCCGCCGGGAGGACGGCGGCGAAGAGGACGGCCGTCCCGGAACAGGCCACGGCCGAGAAGGCCGCCGCGAAGAAGGTGGCCGCGGCTGCGGCCGGCGCTACGGCGAAGGCCACAACCAAGAAGGCCACGGCGAAGAAGACAGCGGCGAAGAAGAGCGCGGCCGAGAAGACCACGGCCGCGAAGAGCGCGGCGAAGGCGGTGACGACGAAGGCCGCCGCCGAGGCCACCGCCACGAAGGCCACGGTGAAGAAGGCGGCAGCCAAGAAGACCGCGGCGAAGAAGACGGCGGCCGGGAAGGCGGCGGCGAAGAAGGCGACCGCCGGCAAGACGACGGCCGGGAAGGCGACGGCCGCGAAGGCCGCGGCCGGGAAGACCGCCGCCGAGAAGCTCGCGCCCGTTGCCGCCGCCCCGCCGGAGGCCGCCGTCGCCGTCTCCCCGGCCGTCGGTGCCGCCGACCGCGGCCGGCTGCTCGACGGCACGCACCACGACCCGCACTCCGTGCTCGGGGCGCACCCGGTGCCGGGCGGGATCGCCTTCCGGGCCTTCCGGCCGTACGCGCTGTCGGTGACCGTGGTCGCCGGGGACCTGCGGGTCGAGCTGCACGACGACGGCGAGGGCTTCTTCTCCGGGCTGCTGCCGCTGCGGGAGCTCCCCGCCTACCGGCTGCTCGTCGCGTACGAGGGGACGGTCCAGGAGACCGAGGACGCCTACCGCTTCCTGCCCACGCTCGGCGAGTTCGACCTGCACCTGATCGGCGAGGGCCGGCACGAGGAGCTGTGGAACGCGCTCGGCGCGCACCCCATGACGCACCAGGGCGTCACCGGCACCCGCTTCTCGGTGTGGGCGCCGAACGCGCGCGGGGTGCGGGTGGCCGGCACCTTCAACTTCTGGGACGGCACCGGCTTCCCCATGCGCTCGCTGGGCTCGTCCGGGGTGTGGGAGCTGTTCGTGCCGGGCATCGGCGAGGGCGAGCTGTACAAGTTCGAGATCACCCGCCCCGACGGCTCCCGGACCCTGCGCGCCGACCCGCTGGCCCGCCGCACCGAGGTCCCGCCCGCGACCTCGTCCGTCGTCACCTCCTCGCACTACCGATGGGGGGACGAGGAGTGGCTGGCCCAGCGCGCCCGGACCCCGGCCCACAAGGCGCCCTTCTCGGTGTACGAGGTGCACCTGCCGTCCTGGCGGCCGGGGCTGACCTACCGTGAACTGGCCGAGCAGCTCCCGGCGTACGTCAAGGACCTGGGCTTCACCCACGTCGAGCTGATGCCGGTCGCCGAGCACCCCTTCGGCGGCTCCTGGGGCTACCAGGTCACCGGCTTCTACGCCCCGACGGCCCGCCTGGGCACCCCGGACGACTTCCGGTACCTGGTCGACTCGCTGCACCAGGCGGGCATCGGCGTGATCATGGACTGGGTGCCGGCGCACTTCCCGCGGGACGCCTGGGCGCTGGCCGAGTTCGACGGCCGCCCGCTGTACGAGCCCGAGAACCCGCTGCGCGCCGCGCACCCCGACTGGGGCACGCTGGAGTTCGACTACGGGCGCAACGAGGTGCGCAACTTCCTGGTGGCCAACGCCCTGTACTGGTGCGAGGAGTTCCACATCGACGGGCTGCGCGTGGACGCGGTCGCCTCCATGCTCTACCTGGACTACTCGCGCGAGCCGGGCCAGTGGGTGCCGAACGAGTACGGCGGCCGGGAGAACCTGGACGCGGTGGCCTTCCTGCAGGAGATGAACGCGACGGTGTACCGGCGGGTGCCGGGCGTGGTGACCGTCGCGGAGGAGTCGACCGCCTGGGACGGCGTCACCCGGGCCACCCACCACCAGGGCCCGAGCGGCTTCGGCGGGCTCGGGTTCGGGCTGAAGTGGAACATGGGCTGGATGCACGACTCGCTGGCGTACATGGCCCACGAGCCGGTGCACCGCAAGTACCACCACCACGAGATGACCTTCTCGATGGTGTACGCCTACAGCGAGAACTACGTCCTGCCGATCTCCCACGACGAGGTCGTGCACGGCAAGGGCTCGCTGGTGTCGAAGATGCCGGGCGACTGGTGGCAGCAGCGCGCCAACCTCCGGGCCTACCTCGCCTTCATGTGGGCCCACCCCGGCAAGCAGCTCCTCTTCATGGGGCAGGAGTTCGCCCAGGGCGCCGAGTGGTCCGAGGAGCGCGGCCCCGACTGGTGGCTGCTGGACCCGAACTACGGCGCCGAGCCCGACCACCGGGGCGTCCGCGACCTGGTCCGGGACCTCAACACGGTCTACCTGGCGACCCCGGCGCTGTGGCAGCGGGACACGGAGGCGTCCGGTTTCCAGTGGGTGGTCGGGGACGCCGCCGAGGACAACGTCTTCGCGTTCCTGCGCTTCGACGCGGACGGCTCCCCGCTGCTGTCGGTGTCGAACCTCGCCCCGGTCGTCCGTCACGACTACCGCCTCGGGGTCCCCGACGACGTGCCCGCCTGGCACGAGGCCCTCAACACCGACGCGGGACGCTACGGCGGCAGCGACGTCACCAACCCCGCCGTCGTCAAACCGGAGCCGCAGGGCTGGCACGGCCACCCGGCCAGCGTCCGCCTGACCCTGCCGCCCCTGGCCACGGTGTGGCTGCGCCCGGCCTGACGGGGCGGTCCGACGGGGCCCGAGCGGTCCCCGGGGGGGGGCGGCCCCCGGGGACCGGGCCCGCGCCGTCACGGCTCCTACGCCTGCCCTGACTCCTGCGCGAGGGCGGCGGCCAGCGCCCGCGGCAGCGGCTCGGTGTGCAGGACGCCCAGCCGCTGCGTGGCCCGGGTCAGGGCCACGTACAGGTCGCTGGTGGCGTACCGGGCGGGCTCGACCACCAGGACGGAGTCGAACTCCAGTCCCTTGGCCTGGCGCGGGTCGAGCAGCACCACGGTCCGGGTGAGGTCGGGCTCGGCGCCCGCCGTGACGCCGTCCAGCCGGGCGGCGAGCTCGCGGTGCAGCTCGCGCGGGGCGATCACCGCGAGCCGCCCCGCAGGGGCGCTTCCCCGCTCGTGCGAGGCCGGGGACCCGGAGGATGCGGTCAGCTCCCGCACCGCCTCGGCCACGGCGGCCGGGAGGTCGTCGGTGGCGCGGGCCCAGGGCCGCAGGCCCGTCGAGCGCACCGAACTCGGCGGTTCGAAGCCGGGGTGCTCGGCGCGGACCACGGCCGCCGCCACGTCCATGATCTCCGCGGGGGTGCGGTAGTTGACGCCGAGGCGGGTGTGCTCCCAGCGGTCCTCGACGTAGGGCCGGAGGATCTCCGCCCACGAGCCGACGCCGGCCGCCTCCGACGTCTGCGCCGGGTCGCCGACCAGGGTCATCGAGCGGGTCGGGCTGCGCCGCATGAGCAGCCGCCAGGCCATCGGCGACAGCTCCTGCGCCTCGTCGACGATGATGTGCCCGAACGCCCAGGTGCGGTCGGCCGCCGCGCGCTCGGCGGCGCTGCGGTGGTCGTCCTCCTCGTGGCGCTCGGCGAACCGCTCGGCGTCGATGACGTCGTGCGCGGACAGCACCTCGGACGCCTCCGGGTCGTCGTCCTCCTTGTCCTCGAACTCGTACGTCCGGGAGGCGTACGACACGTCGAGGACGCCCTGCGCGTAGGCGATCCGCGCCGCGCGCTCGCGCTCCGCGCGCTCGCGGGCCGATCGGTCGTCCTCGCCGAGGAGTTCGGCGGCCTCGTCGAGCAGCGGCACGTCGGCGACCGTCCACCGCCGGGTCACCGGGCGGCGGATCGCGGCGGCGTCCTCGTCGGGGAGGAAGCCCTCGGGCGCGGCGAGGAAGTCCGCGACGAGCTGCTGCGGGGTGAGCCGCGGCCACAACCGGTCGATCGCGGACCGGACTTCGGGGTTCTCGGCGAGTTCGTCGCGGATCTGGGTGAGGTCGCTCGCGTCCAGCAGGCTGGAGCCGTCGTACGGGTCGGTGCCGATGCGCTCGGCGTACAGCTCGGTGAGGGTGTTGAGGATGTGGCCCTCGAAGTGCTCGCGGGCCGGGTTGTGCGGGAGCCTCGTGGCGCGGGTGCGCTCGCGGGCGACGCCCACCAGGCCGTCGTCGAGCATCAGGATCTCGCGGTCGTGCTCGATCGCGATGACCGGGTCGGGCAGCGCCTGCCGGCTGCGGACCACCTCGGCGAGGACGTCGGCCATCCCGGCCCGGCCCTTGACGGCCGCCGCCTCGGGCGTGTCGGCCGCCGTCGCCCGCACCCCGGGGAACAGCTCCCCGACCGTCGCCAGCAGCACGCCGGTCTCGCCGAGCGAGGGCAGCACCTCGCCGATGTAGCCGAGGAACGCCGGGTTCGGGCCGACGATCAGGACCGCGCGCCTGGCCAGCAGCTCCCGGTGCTCGTAGAGCAGGAAGGCGGCGCGGTGCAGGGCGACGGCCGTCTTGCCGGTGCCCGGGCCGCCCTCCACCACCAGCACTCCCCGGTGCGGTGCGCGGATGATGCGGTCCTGGTCGGCCTGGATGGTGCGGACGATGTCGCCCATGCGGCCGGTGCGCGCGGAGTTGAGCGCGGCGAGCAGGACGGCGTCGCCCGTCGGGTCCTCGTGGCCGGTGCGGGTGGTGTCGCCGAGGTCGAGGATCTCGTCGTGCAGGGCGGTGACGCGGCGGCCCTCGGTGGAGATGTGCCGCCGGCGCCTGAGGCCCATCGGGGTGTGGCCGGTGGCCAGGTAGAAGGGGCGGGCGACGCCGGCCCGCCAGTCGATCAGGATCGGCGTGCGCTCCGTGTCGTCGGCGCGCAGCCCGATCCGGCCGATGTGGTGGGTGGTGCCCGAGGCCAGGTCGATGCGGCCGAAGCAGAGGGAGCCGTCCACCGCGTTCAGCGCGGCGAGCAGCCCCGAGCGCTCGGCGACCAGGATGTCCCGCTCCAGCCTGGCCTGCCTGGGGGTGGCGCCCTGCGCGAGCGCGTCCGTGACGGAGGCCTCGGCGTCGCCGCGCAGCGCGTCCACACGCGCGTACAGCCCGTCGATGAATTCCTGTTCCTGCCGGAATTCATCGTCCGGATATTCGGTGTTTGACAATTCCGCTCCCGCCCGGATATACTGTGCTCACTGAACTTCACCGCGACTTCCACAGGATTCGATCGAACCGGATTCAACTGAACCGAAGTCGCGAATCAATGAATATACGCAAGGAAATCCCCCGGGCGCAATTGCCCGGGGGATTTCCCCGTATCCGGCCGCCGTGTTCCGCCGGAGCGTGCCCTTCCGGGGCTACAGCACGTCGGACAGCTCCTGCAGCAGCCGCCGCCCGGGCCGCGCCCCCACCATCGACTTCACCGGCTCGCCGGCGCGAAAGACCATGAAGGTGGGCATCGACAGCACCTTGTAGGCGTTGGTCGTGGCCGGACTGCGGTCCACGTCCAGCTGGACCACCTTCAGCCGGCCGGCCTCCTGCGCGGCGAGGGCCGCCAGCACCGGTGCCATCTGGCGGCAGGGCGGACACCAGTCGGCGGTGAATTCCACCAGCACCGGCAGATCCGCGCCGATCACCTCCGTCTCGAAGTCCGTGTCGGTCACCTCGGTCACACCACTGGCCCTCATCCGTGCCCTCCCAGTTCGCACACCGGTTCCGGACCCCCCGGAACCCCCGCCTCGGCCGCCAGTTCCTCCCGCGCCCGCTCGGCTCTGGCCAGCTGCGCGCCGACCTTCGCCCGCACGCCCCGCAACTCGCCGATCAGCGCGTCCAGCTCCGCCAGCTTGCGCCGGTAGACCGCGAGCGAGGCGGGACACGAGTCGCCCTCGGGATGCCCGGCCCGCAGGCACTCCACGAAGGGCCGCGTCTCCTCCAGGCCGAACCCGAAGTCCTGCAGCGTCCGGATCTGCCGGAGCAGCCTCAGGTCGGACTCGTCGTAGGTCCGGTGGCCGTTGCCGGTGCGCCGCGCGGGCAGCAGCCCGCGCGCCTCGTAGTACCGCAGCGTCCGCGTCGTGGTCCCGGCCCGTGCGGCCAGCTCGCCGATTCGCATGGGGACGAACGTACGGCTTGACGTCGGCGTCAAGGCAAGGGCGACCGGGGCGCAAAGCGCACGGTCCGCGCACGGTCCGCGCCCGGGCGGCGCCGCCGCATGCGGAACCGGGCGGTCCGGCCCACGGCCCCGCGATCCGCGCCGAGAACCTCACCGTCGTCCGAGGCCCCCGCACGGTCCTGCGCGGCCACGGCTTCAC
>NZ_JBFATO010000067.1:0-8372 GCF_040678355.1 Streptomyces sp. NPDC052701 | reverse complement strand
TCGCGCTCCGCGTCACCGTGAACCGCCGAACGGTAGACGACGACATCGAAGCCACCACCGTCCTGAACGATGACACCCAAACCCCGCCCAGGATCTGCCCGCCGTTCTCCGCCAGGCCCTGCTTGCGCAGATCGGACAGCGCACCCGTGTGCGAGGCGGTGCGGGCCTGCTTCCGCTTCACAGGCATCGGCTTGTCGCTGTGCCGGTAGCTCAGGTACGGGGCCGCGATCTGCTGGATCTGTCCGACCGTCGCAACCTTCAACACCCCGAACACCCGCAACACGTCACCGCACAGATTGTTCGACGACCCCGCCGGATTCCCCTCACGCTTGACCGCCATCAGCCCCGCTTCCCCCGTCACCTGTCGCGCGCGGCCACCTGCCGAACGCCGACCGCGCCCGGCCGCAGGAGGCACCCGGCCCCCGAACCCGATGATCTCCTCCTCCACGGACATCACACAGACGTTCAGAAGGAGACAAGAGGGTCGTGACAACGCGACACGCGGCCGTATCTACGTGGTGGCCTGGGCTTTCTCCATCCGGATCGATGCCGGACACCAAAGTGGGCTCCACAGTGGCCCCCCAAGTGCCCACCGCAGAAGGCCGGGACGGCTCACCCGCTGCTGGTCGGGCCCGTGGCCGGGACGGGCCCGCCGGGCGCCTGCCGGTGGCCGGTGCGTGGTCATCGCGGTGGCTCCTTCGCTTCAGACCGCCCTGGTGGGCGGGGAATCGAGGGAGCAGCGTGCAGGGGCCCCCTTGTCGGCGGTCTGACCGTGGCCGGTATCGGCCGTGGTCAAGGAGAAACGCGGTCGTGGTCGGGGCGGTAGCAGAGGTGGACAAGGGGTCATGGTCGGGTTCGTGGTCGGGCCGACCACGCCGGACAAGGGGGACGGATTTGCCCCTTGTAGCCCCGATTCGTCCGGTTCGGAGCGGGAGGGAGAGTTCCCTGTCCTCTGTCCACAGGCTGGCGGGCCGACCCTGCTGGGACGTCGCCGTGATCGGCATGGCGACCGTACGTCAGGAGCTGCCCATGTCCCCCCATAGTTCCCTCGCTGCCCCCACACCTGGTCCAGCTCGGCTTCGACTACGTCCTGGCGGTGGAGGCAGGAGACGACGTCCAGGCCGCGCGGCTCGCGCCCGAGGTGGAGCAGTTGCCGGGACTGCTGTCGGCCATCGCGGAACTGATCGTCTTCCCCGCGACCGCGTTGCCCGACGACTCCGACCCCTGCGCCGACTCCTTCGTCCTGGACGAGGTCGGGTGCGTGCTGCTGTCCGCGCTGCGGGACTGGGCGCGGGACTCCCCCACCACGGCGGCGTTGGGCATCGCCCGCAGCATCATTCGGTTCATCTTCCCCGAGCGGGTGCGGCGGCTGGTGCTGGACTCGGTGGTCGACCCGACCGACGTCTGGTAAGAGGCCAACCTCAACCAGGACCTGGCCTTCAACGACCGCCACCGCGCCTTCCTGGCCTGGGTCGCCCGGTACGACTCGACGTACCGTCTGGGCACCGATCCGGAGAGGGTCGAGGCCACGTGGTACGCCATGCGCTCCGCCCTGGCGAAGAAGCCGGCCGGCGGCATGGTGGGCGCCTCGGAGCTGGAGGACACCTTCATCCCGGACGGCTACTACAACGGCTACTGGCCGTCCCTCGCAGAGGCGTTCGCGGCGTACGTCAACGACAAGAACCCCGAGCCGCTGGTGCAGGCGTACGAGGACTTCGGCGCGGTCGACGCCTCGGGGGACAACGGCTACAGCGTCTACACCTCCGTGCAGTGCCGGGACGCCGCATGGCCGCGCGACTGGCGGCGGTGGCGCGAGGACAACTGGGCGGTGTACGAGAAGGCGCCCTTCATGACCTGGAACAACACCTGGTACAACGCGCCCTGCGCCTTCTGGCCGACGGACTCGCTGCGGCCGGTGAACGTCGCCAACGGCAAGCTGCCGCCGGTGCTGCTGTTCCAGGCGACCGGCGACGCCGCCACCCCGTACGAGGGCGCCGTCACGGCCCACCGCCTGCTGGCCCGCTCCAGCCTGGTCGTCGAGGAGGGCGGCGGCAACCACGGCATCACGCTCAGCGGGAACGCCTGCCTGGACGAGCACTTGGCGGCCTATCTGACCGACGGCACCGTGCCGCGCGGGTACGGCACCGCGGACACGGTGTGCGAGGCGCTGCCGGACCCGAAACCGGGGGCGGCCGAGGGGTCGGCGAAGAAGGCGGGGTCGGCCTCCTCGAAGGGCTCGACGCTGCACGGCCTGCTCGGCTTCCGCGGCTGAGCCGTCCCCGGCCCGTCCGCCGGGGGCGGACATTGTCGGACCCGTGATCCACTATGGACCCATGAGTGAGCTGACGAGAATCCCCGCCCCCGACGGAGTCGCCCCCGCGGCGCAGTACAGCCATGTGGTGACGGGCACGGGCCGTCTCGTGGCGGTCGCCGGTCAACTCCCGCTGGACGAGGAGGGCCGGACGGTCGGCGCGGGCGACCCGGCGGCCCAGGCCCGCCAGGTCTTCGAGAACCTCCGGCGGTGCCTGGCCGCCGCCGGGGCGACCTTCGACGACGTCGTCAAACTCACCTACTTCGTCACGGACATGGCCCACATGCCCGCGATCCGCGCCGCCCGGGCCGCGCACATACCCGACGACCGGCTGCCGGCCGCGTCGGCGGTGCGGGTCGCGGGGCTGGTCCGCCCCGACTGCCTGATGGAGATCGAGGCCTTCGCGGTGGTACCGCGGTGACGGGCCTGCGCGTCCGGGAGATGACCCTCGCCGACTGCGACCGCGTCGCGGAGATCCGCGTCCGCGGCTGGCAGCACGCGTACCGCGGGATGATCTCGCAGTCGTACCTCGACGGGCTCAGTGTCGCGCGCGACGCCGAGCGGCGCCGGGAGCACCTGGCGCGGGCCGACGGTGCGGTAGTGAACCTGGTCGCCGAGGACGCGGGCGGCGAGGTCGTCGGCTGGGCCTGCCACGGCCCGTACCGGGAGGGCGAAGTCCTCACCGGTGACGCCGAGTTGTACGCGATCTACGTCCACCCGGACCAGCTCGGCCGGGGCGCGGGGCAGGCCCTGCTCGCCCAGTCGCTCGCGCGCTGCGCCGCTGCGGGCCACGGCCGTCTCCTGCTGTGGGTGCTGAAGGAGAACGTCCGGGCCCGCCACTTCTACGAACGGGCCGGTCTGCGGCCGGACGGCGCCGAGGAGCCCTTCGAGGTCGAGGGCGTGAGGGTGCCGGAGGTGCGCTACGCCATACCGCTCTGACTCACCTCTGTCTCGCTCACCTCTGTCTCGGGATCCGTCCCAGCGCCCGTACCGCCGTCTCGGCCAGCGCCGGATGGGCCAGGGCCTCGTTCAGCACGGGTGCGGCCCGGCCGTCCCCCAGCGCGCCCAGCCCGTCCACGCAGGCGAGCGCCACACAGCAGTACGGATCGTGCGGGCGCAGGGCGAACGTCATCCCGGACCCCGACCACCCGGACACCGCCGACACCCTGGAGGCGATGCACAACGAGCGCCTGGCGCTGGCCCACGCGGTGTACCCCGAACCCGGTGCGCACCGATAGCAGCACCACCACGTGCGCCGGTGCGGTGGTGCGGTGGGGAGCACCCACCCGGTGCGCACCACCATCCATCCGGTGCGCATCCACTCGGTGGGCGGTGCGCGCACCGGTGCGGCAGGCGCGCGGAAGTGGTGCGCATCGGATGGACTCGGTGCGGTGGAGTGGACCGGCTGAGGGCGGCGCGTTTCCCCTAATCCGGGGTGTAGGCGGCTCGGTCCGGTCTTCGCAAGGGGCTGGGTGAGCGGTCGACAACGGGCAGCGGAACGCCTTCGGCCCTCATGGTCCTGGAGACCCGCTCTGAGACTGGCGCCGCTGTCCACCGGTGGGATCCGTGGCGGTGTCGTGGGCGTCGGGCAATGCCTGATGTCAGCCTGGCCCGAGAGGCCTTCGCCTAGAGCGGCGAGACCCGGCGCCTTCGCCACGGCCACGGACCCCACCACCGTCCGCACCTCGCGGTGATGACGCGGGCGCCGGGCTGATGCCTTCGTTTCCCCTGGTCTTCGAGACCTCTGTCAAGAGCGGCACAGCCCGGGGCCTCCGTGATCACCGTGAAACTCCGAGCCGCCCGCCGGACGTTGATCGTCACGGCACGAGCCCGCCCCAGGGTCGACCTCTCGTTTCATCCACGAGCCCGCGAGCTCTGCAGACAGACCGAGCCCCTGGGGTGCGCTGGTGTCGCGAACGGCTACTGAGATGGCGGACCTGTGAGTCCTGGGATTAGGACGCTGCGCGACCCGCATGTGCTCGTGACCTGCATAAATGACCGGATCTGGGAGGATGGCTTGACCGTGTTCTGCGGCATCGACTGGGCGGAGCGCCACCATGACGTCGCCCTCGTCGACGACACCGGCACCCTGCTCGCCAAGGCCCGCATCAGCGATGACGCGGCCGGCTACAGCAAACTCCTGGACCTGTTGGCTGAACACGGCGACAGCCCGGAGACCCCCATACCCGCGGCCATCGAAACCAGCCGCGGCCTGCTCGTGGCTTCCCTGCGCACCGGTGATCGCAAGGTCTTCGCGATCAACCCGCTCGCCGCCTCCCGCTACCGCGACCGGCACGGCGTCAGCCACAAGAAGTCCGACCCCGGCGACGCCTTGGTCTTGGCGAATATCCTGCGCACCGACATGCACGCCCACCGGCCGCTGCCCGCCGACAGCGAACTCGCCCAGGCCATCACCGTGCTGGCCCGAGCCCAGCAGGACGCCGTCTGGAGCCGCCAGCAGGTCGCCAACCAGGTCCGCTCGCTGCTGCGCGAGTACTACCCCGCCGCCCTGCACGCCTTCCAGAGCAAAGAAGGCGGTCTGACCAGGGCAGACGCCCGGGTGGTCCTTGTCCTCGCCCCGACCCCGGCGAAGGCCGCGAAACTCACCCTTGCCCAGCTGCGCGCCGCCCTCAAGCGCAGCGGCCGCACCCGCGGCTTCGACACCGAGACCGACCGCCTGCGGGAGATCTTCCGCTCCGAGTACGCCCGGCATCGCCCGGCCGTCGAGGACGCGTTCGGCCAGCAGCTGCTGGCTCTGCTCAAGCAGCTGGATGCCGCCTGCCAGGCCGCGGACGACCTCACCACGGCCGCCGAAGCAGCGTTCAAGGAGCACGCCGACAGCGAGATCCTGCTCAGCTTCCCCGGCCTCGGCCCCCTGCTCGGAGCCCGGCTGCTCGCCGAGGTCGGCGACGACCGGACACGGTTCGCCGACGCCCGAGCCCTGAAGTCGTACGCCGGCTCGGCCCCGATCACCCGGGCCTCCGGCAAGAAGCACTTCGTCGGCCGCCGCTTCGTCAAGAACAACCGGCTCATGCACGCCGGCTTCCTCTGGGCCTTCTCAGCCCTCACCGCCTCACCAGGAGCCAACGCCCACTACCGGCGCCGACGCGAACACGGAGACTGGCACAACGCCGCCCAGCGTCACCTGCTCAACCGCTTCCTCGGACAGCTCCACCACTGTCTCTAGACCCGGCAGCTGTTCGACGAACAGCGTGCCTTCGCGCCACTCCTTCCAGCGCCTGCATGACCCGCAAAACCGCACCTCGGCAACGAGAACAAGGGCGTTGCGAAAGCTCCACCCTGCCGAAGCGCGAACTCAATCGGAGGGCGTGGCCGGGGCCCGCAGGCCGAGCCATTGATCGGCGTCCCAGGCCCGGAACCGCTCTATTTCGGTGAAGCCCAGCTTTGCCGCGAGGCGCATCGAGCGGGCGTTGGCGGTCTGGGTGGAGAGCACTACCGGCTCACCTGGAAGGACGTCTTCGAGCCAGTCCAGTGCCGCCGCGCACGCTTCGGCGGCATACCCGAATCCCCAGGACTGCGGCAGGAACAGGTAGCCGAGATCGACTTTTCCCACGGCAGAGGGACAAACGTGCTCCGTTACTCTCCTGAGCAGGATCTGGCCGATCATCGTCCCGTCGAGATCGACGACGAAACTCCCGGACCGCCGCCCGGGCACCTCGGGCATCTCGCCCTCAAGCTCGTCACGCGGCCGGGGACCGCCGAGGTAGGTGTGCACCTCCGGCGAGGCGTGCAGCTCGATGAACGCCGCACGGTCCCTCGCCTCGGGCTCACGCAGCACGAGCCTCTCCGTCTTGATCGATGCAGGTGGCCACGCAACGGGTCCGAGATCATTCATGTCGGCCAGCCAACCAGCGGCCTCAGTAGCGATCAAGACTCGCGGTCCCTCTTGACTTCTTATCCCCCTGAGATGTCTTGACACGGGCCGAGGTCAAGGAGAAATGCGGCGGGTGCGCACCGAGTGGATGCACGGCATCGTCCCGGCGACGTCGTCCACTCCACCGGGTGGGCTCCACTCAGTGGAGTGGGTGCGGAGCGCGGTGGCATCCACTCCGACGGTGGACTCCACTCGATGGAGTGGAGCCGGGCATCGTCGGTGCGCACCACCGCACCGGGTGCGCACCATCGGGTCCACTCAGTGGCCGGCCTCCCGGCCGCGGTGCGGTCCGGGCTCCTGCGGGTGGTGCGCCTGCTGGTCGTCTGGGCGCACCGGGCGCACCGCGCCGGTGTCGTCGTCCTGGCCGGTGTAGCGGCCCGCGCGAACGCGGTCCGCGCGAACGCGTGAGTCGTCGCCCACCTTGGCGAACGCGTCCTGGAGACGGCGCAGCCGGTCGGCCGTGAGATCGAGGGCTTCCACGTCCGTGCGGGACTCGCGCAAGGCCCGCAGCGCCGAAAGGTCGATCGCCTCCCGGCGTCCGGCCTCCGGGTCCTGGTCGTCGTGCTCGGGGTCGGCTGCCGGGGACGCGAGCTGCTCGGGCATCGCCGCCTGCTGATGGGCGACGACGTCGTACGCCCGGCCCCGCACAGCCGTGGCGGTGGTGGTGCGCAGCTGCTCGCGCACCACCGCGCCGGCGAGGACGGCTCGCTCGTACTGGAGCGGGATGCGGGGGATCTCCCACTCCCCCGCGTCCTGGCCCGGGGGCCGGGGCGCGGCCGGCTCGCCGGGATCGGCCGCGGGTTGCCGGTCCGGGGCGGGGGCGGGGGTCGGAGGCCGGCGGCGGGCGGGGAGGTCGGACAGGGACCACCGGGCGGTGTAGAGGCGGTAGTCCGACAGCAGGCCGATCGTGGTTGTCGGCTCGCTGATGTCCAGGCAGTGGGCAGAGATGGCGGCTGCCACGATTCTGTCGTCCAGGTCGGGGCCGCGGCGGCGGCCGCGCAGGACGAGGGCGAGGTGGCGGCGGGCTTCGGCGAGCAGGTGCCGGCGGTGGAAGCCCCGCCGCCGTTCATCACGAACACGGTCGCGGCGACGTCCACGGCCGCCAGGGCGACGTCGACCACGGCGGCGACCCGGGCCCGGATCGCTGCCGCTGCGGCGCGGGCGTGCTCGAGGAGGGAGGTGATGACGTCGGCGGCGACACCGGAGGTGAGGATCGCGCTCGCCTTCCACCACGCGCGCAGCTGCGCGAGCGGGCGGGCCTTCCGGGCCTGTGCGTCGTTCCAGGCGATCCTCGGCTTGCTCGGGTCGGTGTAGTCGTGCGCGCTGCACCGGGCAGCGGCGACCGCGTCGGCGCCGGGGACCTGGCGGATCACCGCCCGGACGGCGGCGATGAGCTGGGTGACGGTGTCCTGGGTGGCGACCGCGTCGTCCAGCACGGTGGAGTCCAGCGCCCGGCGGTGCTTGCCGTTGAGGACACCGGTGGCCCTCACCACCTCGCGCACGGCCTCGAAGATCCGGTTCGGGCGGGCGGAACGGGCCAGCCGGCGGCGGAAGTAGGCCAGCAGCGACGGATCGAACGCCATGTCGTGCAGGCCCAGCCCGCAGGCGGCCTTCCACCGCAGATCGCACCGCAGTTCCTGGACCGTCTCGAAGTCCGACAGCCCGTGCAGGGCCTGCAAGGTGATCGCGGCGGCCAGGATCTGCGGCGGCATGCTCGGCCGCCCGTTCGCCGACGGATACATGTCCGCGAACATTGCCGCCGGGAACAGCTCGCCGCGGTGCCCGGTCAGGAACGCGAACACACTCCCGGCCGGGATCAACCCCCGGCAGGTCTCCCACACATCCGGCCCAACACTCTCGCCGACCCACTCACCCATCGCCACACAACGAGTCTGGCCCTGCCGCTGACGAGGCAGGGCCAGGACCCAAGATCTTCACCAGCCTTCTAGCAGGCACAGCCGGCGTTTCCCGGCTCCTGGCGGGCCCCGGCGGAGCGGAGCCCGGTGGAGCGGGGCCCGGCGGGTCGTCGATCGGGCGGGAGGACGGCCGCCCGGTGGTCGGGGAACGCGGGCGCTGGATCCTTGGGGTGTCGCCGGATCTGTCGTTTCGCCCGCGGCGCACGTCCGTGGTGCGATGGAAGCGGGGGCGGAAAGGAGAGCGATCATG
>NZ_JBFATO010000066.1:0-9034 GCF_040678355.1 Streptomyces sp. NPDC052701 | reverse complement strand
GCGGGGCTGGGGCGGCGGGTGTCGCGGCTGCGGGTCTCGCACGCGTTCCATTCGCCGTTGATGGAGCCGATGCTGGAGGACTTCCGGGCCGTGGTGGCCCAGCTCGCGTTCGCCGAGCCGTCGATTCCGGTGGTCTCCAACGTGTCCGGCACGGTCGCCGCCCCGGGTGAGTTGACGGATCCGGAGTACTGGGTGGGGCATGTCCGTAAGGCGGTGCGTTTCGCCGACGGCATCACCGCCCTGCGCGGCCGGGGTGTGACGCGGTTCGTGGAGTGCGGTCCGGACGCGGTGCTGACGGGCCTGGCCCGCCAGATCCTCGACGAGGACGACGAGGACGGCGGCGAGGGGATCGTGTTCGCGTCGGTGCTGCGCCGGGACCGGCCCGAGGACACCACCGCCGTGACCGCGCTGGCCGAGCTGTTCGTCTCCGGCGCCGAGGTCGACTGGGACGGCTTCTACGCCGGCCGGAACGTCACCCGCGTCGACCTGCCCACCTACGCCTTCCAGCGCAAGCACTACTGGGCCGCACAGGCCACCGTCTCGGAGGCGAACGAGGCAGGCAGCCCGGTCCTGGGATCCGGGGGAACGGACTCCGTGGACGCCGTCTTCTGGGACGCCGTGGAGCGCCGGGACAGTTCCTCGCTCGCCGAGGAACTCGACGTGCCGAGCGGTGAACTCGGTCCCGTTGTGGATGCGTTGGCCGCCTGGCGGGAGCACCGCAAGAAGCTGGCCTCGCTGGACTCCTTGCGGTACCGGGTGGACTGGAAGCCCGTCGGACGCCGGGCTGTCGACGCAGGCAAGCGGGACGAGACGTGGCTCGTGGTCCGGCCTCCGGCCGGCCTGAGAGGCGAGACCGTGGAGCGGATCGTCGACGCGCTCGTCGGCGAGGTGACCGTCATACCCTTCGAGGTCGTCGACAGCGACCGGGCCGCGCTGACCGAACGGATACGGACGGAGGTGGCGGCCGTCGGCCCGCACCGGGTCCTCTCCCTCCTCGGGCTCGACGACCGACCGCATGCCGAGCACCCCTCGCTCACCCACGGCGCCGCCGCCACGGTGGTCCTCGCGCAGGCGTTGGCGGACGCCGGGACGCCCGCCCCCTTGTGGTGCGTCACGAGCGGTGCCGTGGCCGTTCAGGACTCCGCCGAACTCGTCAGCCCGAGCCAGTCGGCGCTCTGGGGACTCGGCGCCGGCCTCGGCCTCGACCAGCCGCAGAGCTGGGGCGGCCTGATCGACGTACCGGAGAACCTCGACGACCGTGCCCTGGGCCTGTTCGTCGCGGCACTCCGCGCGGACGACGACGAGGACCAACTCGCGGTCCGCGCCGGGGGTGTGTTCGCCCGGCGCATGGTCCGCTCCCCGCTCGCGGTGGCGAGCGGAACCGTCCGCCGCGAGACCTCGGTGTCACCGTCGTCCACGCCGGAAGACGGGCAGGACAGCGCCCGGCGGCGTTCCCAGGGCGGCACGGTGTTCATCACCGGCGGCACCGGCGGACTCGGGGCACATGTGGCCCGGATGTTCGCCGAGGACGGTGCCGAGCACCTGGTCCTCACCAGCCGCAGGGGTCCGGCCGCGGAGGGCGCCGACGCGCTGACGAAGGAACTGGAGTCGTTGGGCGCACGCGTCACCGTCGCCGCCTGTGACGTCGCCGATCGTGAGGCGCTGGCCGCTCTGCTCGCCTCACTGTCCGACGGACCGCCGCTGCGGACGGTCGTCCACGCCGCCGGTCTGCCGCAGCGCATCGCCGCCCTGCCCGAGCTGAATCTGGAGGAGTTCGCCGAGGTCGGCCGGGCGAAGACGCTCGGTGCGCGGTATCTGGACGAACTGCTGGGGGACACCCCGCTGGACGCGTTCGTCCTGTTCTCCTCCGGCTCCGCCGTCTGGGGCAGCTCAGGCCAGGCGGCGTACGGCAGCGCCAACGCTTTCCTGGACGGTCTGTGCCACCGGCGCCGGGCGCGCGGACTCACCGCCACCTCCGTCGCGTGGGGTTCCTGGGACGGCGGCATGGTCGACGCGGAACTCAGCGCCGTCATGCGGCGCATGGGAGCCCCTGCCATGGCACCCGACATCGCGGTCAGCGCGCTGCGCCAAGCCCTGGAGCACGACGAGAGCCACCTCGTGGTGGCGGACTTCGACTGGTCCCGCTTCACGCCCGCGTACACTCTCGCCCGCCCGCGGCCGCTGCTCGACGAGATTCCCGAGGCGGTGGCGGCCCTCGACGGCGGCGCCGAGCAGGAGACGTCCGCCGACGCGCCCGCGCTGGCGGCACGGCTCGTCGGGATGCCGAGGGTGGAGGCGACCCGGGCCGTGCACGAACTCGTCCGCTCGCACGTCGCCGCTCTTCTCGGCTACGACGACGCCCTCGCCCTCGACACCCGGCGCGCCTTCGACGACCTGGGCTTCGACTCGGTGGCCGCCGTCGACCTCCGAGGACGACTGACGAAGGCCACCGGCCGGAAGCTGCCGAGCACCATGATCTTCGACTACGCGAACCCGGCCGCGCTGTCGGACTTCCTGCTCACGGAGCTGCTGCCCGCCCCGACCGGCCCGGAGCTGTCCGCGCTGGAGCAGTTGGAGCGGATGGAGACCGCGTTGACGGGCCTCGGCGCGCGGGAGATCGAAACCGAGCGGATCGTCACCAGGCTGCGGTCCCTCGCGTCAAGGCTCACCGAGATCGTGGCGGCCGCCGGGAGCGGCGTGGCCGGCACCGGCGGTGCCGGTGCCACCGCCGGTGCCGGCACCCCGGACGTCGGGCAGAAGCTCGAATCGGCCTCCGCCGACGACGTCTTCGACTTCATCGACAAGGAACTCGGCCTCACCTGATCGGGCATGCGGCCGATCGTCCGTCCGGCACGTCACCGCCCCCACGCGGACGATCGGCCCGCCCGGCAGGGGCCAGAGCCACCTCGCGCCCGGCCCGCACACCGCGGGACGGGCGCCCCACCACGTGATCGGCCTTTCGGACCACAGGACTCGGAGAGACTGAGATGGCGAACGACGACAAACTTCTCGACTATCTCAAGCGCGTCACGGCAGACCTCGCTCAGACCCGACAGCGCCTGGTGGAGGTCGAGAGCGAGGAGCGGGAGCCGATCGCGATCATCGCCATGAGCTGCCGCTACCCCGGTGGGGTGAGCACGCCCGAGGAGCTGTGGGAGCTGGTCGACGAGGGGCGTGACGCCATCTCGGAGTTCCCTGCCGACCGTGGCTGGGACATCGGACGACTGCTGAACACCGATGCCGACCGGCCCGGCACCAGCTACGTCCGCGAAGGCGGCTTCGTCCATGACGCGGGCCACTTCGACCCCGCCTTCTTCGGCATCAGCCCGCGTGAGGCGCAGGCGATGGACCCGCAACAGCGGCTCATGCTGGAGGTCGCCTGGGAGGCGTTCGAGCGGGCGGGCATCGACCCGTCCTCGGTCCGCGGCAGCCGCGTGGGCGTCTTCGCGGGTTCCGGGATCCAGGACTACAACGCCCTCCTGGACGCGGCTCCCGAGCTGGCCGAGGCGTACATGACCACCGCCGGCGCGGCAGCCGTCATCTCCGGCCGCGTCTCCTACGCGCTCGGCCTGGAGGGCCCGGCGATGACGGTGGACACCGCCTGCTCGTCGTCGCTCGTCGCCCTGCACCTCGCGTGCCAGGCGCTACGGCGCCGCGAGTGCGGCATGGCACTGGCCGGCGGCGTCATGGTGATGTCGACGCCGTCGCCCTTCATCGCCTTCAGCCGGCAGCGGGGCCTCGCGCCGGACGGCCGCTGCAAGGCCTTCGCCGAGGCGGCCGACGGCACCGGCTGGGCCGAAGGCGCGGGCATGCTCCTCGTCGAGCGACTGTCCGACGCGCGCCGCAACGGCCACCCGGTCCTCGCGGTCGTACGGGGCAGCGCCATCAACCAGGACGGGGCCAGCAACGGCCTGACGGCTCCCAACGGTCCCTCCCAGCAGCGGGTCATCCGGCAGGCCCTCGCCGCCGCACAGGTGACGCCCGCGCAGGTCGACGTGGTCGAGGGCCACGGCACCGGGACGACGCTGGGTGATCCGATCGAGGCCCAGGCACTACTGGCGACCTACGGTCAGGACCGGCCCGAGGACCGTCCGCTGTGGCTGGGTTCGATCAAGTCGAACATCGGGCACGCGCAGGCCGCGGCAGGCGTCAGCGGTGTGATCAAGATGGTCATGGCGATGCGCCACGGCAGGATGCCCCGCACCCTGCATGTGGACCAGCCCTCCTCCCACATCGACTGGTCGGCGGGCCAGGTACGGCTGCTCACCGAGCCCGTGGACTGGCCCGAGACCGACCACCCGCGCCGGGCGGGCATCTCTTCCTTCGGCGTGAGCGGGACCAACACCCACGTCATCCTGGAACAGGCTCCCGCACTCGACGAACCCTCGGCGGACGAGCCCGCCACTCCCGCCCCGGCCACCGCCACGGACACCCTGCTCTGGCCCGTCTCCGGATTCGGCTCCGCCGGCCTGCGCGCGCAGGCGGGTCGGCTGGCGGAGTGGGTGCGCGAGCGCCCCGGTGTGGAGCCGGCCGATGTGGGCTTCTCGCTGGCGGTGTCGCGGGCTGCGTTGGAGCGGCGTGCGGTGGTGGTGGGGTCGGGCCGGCAGGAGCTGCTGGCGGGGCTGGACGCTGTGGCGGGGGGTGGGGCTGCGGCGGGTGTGTGTCGCGGTGTGGTGGCGGACGGTCTGACGGCGGTGCTCTTCACGGGGCAGGGTAGTCAGCGGTTGGGGATGGGCCGGGGGTTGTATGCGGGGTTCCCGGTGTTCGCGTCGGCGTTCGATGCGGTGTGCGGGGTGTTGGACGGGTTGCTGGGGCGGCCGTTGCGGGATGTGGTGTGGGGCCAGGACGCGGGTCTGCTGGAGCGGACGGTGTTCGCTCAGGCGGGTCTGTTCGCGGTGGAGACGGCCTTGTTCCGGCTTTTGGAGTCGTGGGGTGTGCGGGCCGATTTCGTGGCGGGGCATTCGGTCGGTGAGGTGACGGCCGCGCATGTGGCCGGGGTGCTGTCGCTGGAGGATGCGGCGCGGCTGGTGGCGGCGCGGGGCCGGCTGATGGACGCACTGCCGGCGGGCGGGGCGATGCTGGCCGTGGCCGCGGCCGAGGACGAGGTGCGCCCGCTGCTGAGCGACGGTGTGGGCATCGCCGCCGTCAACGGGCCGGCATCCGTGGTGGTCTCCGGTGCGGAGGCCGGGGTGGAAGCGCTCGCCGCGCACTTCACGGGACTGGGGCGGCGGGTCTCCCGGCTGCGGGTCTCGCACGCCTTCCATTCGCCGTTGATGGAGCCGATGCTGGAGGACTTCCGGGCCGTGGTGGCCCAGCTCGCGTTCGCCGAGCCGTCGATTCCGGTGGTCTCCAACGTGTCCGGCACGGTCGCCGCCCCGGGTGAGTTGACGGATCCGGGGTACTGGGTGGGGCATGTCCGTGAGGCGGTGCGTTTCGCCGACGGCATCACCGCCCTGCGCGGCCAGGGTGTGACGCGGTTCGTGGAGTGCGGTCCGGACGCGGTGCTGACGGGCCTGGCCCGCCAGATCCTCGACGAGGACGACGAGGTCACGTTCGCCTCGGTGCTGCGCCGGGACCGGCCCGAGGACACCACCGCCGTGACCGCGCTGGCCGAGCTGTTCGTCTCCGGGGCCGAGGTCGACTGGGACGGCTTCTACGCCGGCCGGAACGTCACCCGCGTCGACCTGCCCACCTACGCCTTCCAGCGCAAGCGGTACTGGATCGACGCCCAGGCAGGTGCCGGCAACATCGCCTCCGCCGGTCTGGACACGGCCGAGCATCCCCTGCTCGGCGCCGCGATCACCCTCGCCGACAGTGACGGCGTCGTCCTCACCGGACGGCTGTCGACGGACACCCAGCCCTGGCTGGCCGAGCACGTGGTCGGCGGCAGCGTCCTCTTCCCCGGCACCGGTTTCCTGGAACTGGTGATCCGGGCGGGTGACCAGGTCGGCTGTGGCCTGATCGAGGAGCTGACCATCGAGGCGCCTCTCGTGCTCCCCGAGCACGACGGCGTGCAGGTACAAGTGGCCGTCGGCGCTGCGGACGCGGCCGGTGCACGTGCTGTCACCGTTCACTCTCGGCGCCAGGACTCCTCGGCAGACCTGCCCTGGACCCGGCACGCCAGTGGTGTGCTCGCCCCTGTCGGCCGCCCGGCGGACGACGACCGGCCGGACTCGTCGTGGCCGCCCGCCGGCGCACTGCCCGTCGAACTCGGCGGAATGTACGAGGGGTTCACCGAAGCCGGGATGACCTACGGTCCGGTGTTCCGCGGACTGACATCTGTATGGCGCTCGGGCGACAGCGGCGAGGTGTACGCCGAGGTCACCCTCCCCGAGCAGGCGCGCGCGGCGGCCGAACAGTTCGCCCTGCACCCGGCGCTGCTCGACGCCTGTCTGCACGCGGCCGCCTTCACCGGGGCCATCGGAGAGCAGGGTGCGCTGCCGTTCGCCTGGTCCGGAGTGACGCTGCACACCGAGGGCGCATCGGACGTACGCGTGCGTCTGACGCCGACCGGTTCCGGCATGGTGACCGTGGAGCTGTCGGACCCGTCCGGACGCCTGGTCGCCCGAGTCGAGTCATTGGCGCTGCGACCCATCTCCGCGGAACAGTTGGCAGCGGCCTCCGCCGGACACCACGACTCGCTGTTCCGGCTGGACTGGGCGCCGCTGCCCGCCCGGACGGCCGAGCCGGTCACCTGGGGCCACTGGGACGACACCGTGGCCGCGGAAGCGCCGCAGGCGGCCGTACCGGACGTCGTCGTGTGGCACTGCCCCCAAACGCCGGCCGACGCCGACGCAGACGCCGTCCGTGGGGCTGCGCACCGTGCCCTGGAGGTCCTGCGCACCTGGATCGCCGACGACCGTCATGCCCGCTCCCGGCTCCTCGTCGTCACCCGGGGAGCCGTCGGGCTGCCCGGCGAGGACGTGACGGACCTCGCGGCGGCCTCGGTCTCGGGGCTGGTGCGGGCCGCGCAGTCCGAGAACCCGGACCGGATCGTCCTGATGGACATCGACGACCCGACCGGTCTCGACTCCCTCGTGGCCGCCGTCATGGCCTCGGGCGAACCGCAGCTGGTGGTGCGTGGCGGCGGCATCCTGCACGCCGCGCGGCTGAACCGCGCCAGCGCCCCCGGCGGTCACTCCGACGATGGCGACGAGCGGGCGTCACGGCTCGCCGAGGGCACCGTCCTGATCACCGGCGCCACCGGCGCCCTCGGTGCCCTGTTCGCCCGGCACCTGGTGACCGAGCACGGCGTACGACGCCTCCTCCTGACCAGCCGCAGCGGCGAGAGCGCGCCACGGGCCGCTGAACTCCTCGCCGAACTCACCGGGTTGGGCGCCGAGGTCGAACTGCGCGCCTGCGACGTGTCCGACCGGGACGCTCTTGCCGGGCTCCTGGACGGGGTGACGCTCAGCGGCGTCGTCCACACCGCCGGTGTGCTGGACGACGGGGTGATCTCCTCGCTCAACCCGGACCGACTCGACACGGTCATGCGGCCCAAGGTGAACGCCGCGTTGAACCTGCACGAGCTGACGGCGGGCATGGACCTGTCGATGTTCGTCCTCTTCTCCTCGGCCGCAGGCGTCCTGGGCGCCCCTGGTCAGGGCAACTACGCCGCCGCCAACGCCTTCCTCGACGCGCTGGCCACCCACCGCCGCCACGCCGGACTCGCCGCCCAGTCCCTCGCCTGGGGCCTGTGGGGACAGTCCAGCGGTATGGCCGACACGCTCGACGAGACCGACCTGACCCGCATCGCACGCACCGGTATGCACGCGCTGACCCCCGAGGAAGGGCTCGCCCTCTTCGACGCGGCACGCACCTCGCCGGAGCCGCTGCTGCTGCCCGCCGGACTCGACCTCCCGGCTTTGCACGCCCAGGGCGATCGGCTGCCCACCGTCTTCCGGACCCTCGTCCCGGCGGCCCGTCGGCGCAGTTCCTCCGGCGCGGCCGGTGAGTCGAGCGCCCTGCGCCGCCGACTGGCCGCCCTGCCGCAGGACGAGTGGCACGGCGTGCTCCTCGACATCGTCCTCGGACGCGTGGCATCGGTCCTCGGCTACGCGAACGCCTCGACGATCGAGTCGGGCCGCGCCTTCCAGGAACTCGGCTTCGACTCGCTGACCGCCGTCGAGTTCCGCAACTCCCTCGGCGAGGCGGTCGGCATGCGCCTGCCGG
The DNA here is from genome assembly GCF_040678355.1 of Streptomyces sp. NPDC052701. Taxonomy (NCBI): domain Bacteria; kingdom Bacillati; phylum Actinomycetota; class Actinomycetes; order Kitasatosporales; family Streptomycetaceae; genus Streptomyces; species Streptomyces sp. NPDC052701. The sequence continues at coordinate 862 of NZ_JBFATO010000066.1, read as the reverse complement.
CCACCCTGGTCTTCGACCACCCGACACCGGAAGCCCTAACCGCCCATCTTCTCCAAGAGGTGGCCGGAGCACAGGACGATCTCACAACGGTGTCCCCGGTCCTCGTGGCCGACGACGACCCGGTCGTCATCGTCGGCATGGCCTGCCACTATCCGGGCGGTGTGGCCTCGCCGGAGGACCTGTGGCGGCTGGTGGCCGACGGGGCGGACGCGGTCTCCGAGTTCCCGGCCAACCGCGGGTGGGACATCGGCCAGGTCTTCGACCCGACCGGCGAGCGCCCGAACACCACGTACACCCGTGAGGGCGGCTTCCTGCACGACGCCGACCGTTTCGACCCAGCCTTCTTCGGGATCAGCCCGAACGAGGCGCTGGTGATGGACCCGCAGCAGCGGCTGCTGCTGGAGACCGCCTGGGAGACCTTCGAACGCGCGGGCATCGACCCCGCCACCCTGCGCGGCAGTGCCACCGGCGTGTTCGTCGGCATGATGTACCACGACTACGCCGCCAACAACAGCACGGGCGCCATCGCCTCCGGCCGGGTCTCCTACGTCTTCGGCCTCGAGGGCCCCGCCGTCACCATCGACACGGCGTGCTCGTCGTCGCTGGTCGCCCTGCACCTGGCCGTGCAGGCGCTGCGCTCCGGCGAGTGCTCCCTGGCCCTCGCGGGCGGTGTCGCGGTGATGGCCACGCCCGAGGTGTTCGTCGAGTTCAGCCGGCAGCGCGGCCTCGCCAAGGACGGTCGCTGCCGCTCCTTCGCCGCCTCGACGGACGGCACGGGCTGGGGCGAGGGCGCGGGCATGCTCCTGGTGGAGCGTCTGTCGGACGCGCGTCGCAACGGTCACCCGGTCCTCGCGGTGGTGCG
>NZ_JBFATO010000065.1:0-9630 GCF_040678355.1 Streptomyces sp. NPDC052701 | reverse complement strand
GGTGGCAGCGGGGGCCGTCGTCGGTGTCGAGGAAGCGCAGGGCGAAGGTGTCGGCCTCGCCCACGGTCCGGCGCAGCGCGGTCTCGAACAGACCCGTGTCGAGGGCACCGTGGATCTCCACCGCCTCTGCGGTGTTGTACGCGGCGCTGTCGGACGCGAGCCGCCCGGCGTACCAGAGTCCCTCCTGGGCTCCGGACAGCGGTCGGTGGTCGTCCTCGTGGAGTGACATGGCACAACCCTCACGTGGCAGATCGTGACGTCCCGGCCGAGGATGACCCGGCCGGGTGGACGGGAGTGCGGCCTTGGCCCGAGGAGTAACGGGGCGGTCGCACGCCGAGAGCGTGGGGTCGGTACGGCCCCACCGCCGGTCCTGCAAGTGCCCCCAGCGTGCGGCGGGGCGACGAAACCGATCAAGCCCTGGACCGGCCCGCGCCGGGAATCCAGGTGTTTCTCTGAAGAAAGCGGGGGGCGGGATAGTTCCGGTCCCGGAAAAGCTTTAAGGAATTCCCCCGGCTTTCTCCCGTCCCTCTGCCGCAGGTGGATTCGTCCGCCCCCGGCGATGCACTCTCGGACGGGCGTCGGCTGTTCGAGCCCCGGTGGTGACGGACCGTCACCGAACCGTAGAGCAAGGAAACAGCAAACACGGAAAACGGAAAGAAGGCTGGCGGCATGCACCGTACGTTGTGTCCGGTCGAGACGCTGTACGTCGGGCAGCGCAGCAGAGCGGTGCTCTCCTGCGACCTGCGCGGACGGATCGACGTCGGGGCGCTGTCCGCGGCCTTCGACGCCGTCACGCAGGCCAACCCGACGCTGCGCGCGCGCATCGTCCCGGACGGCGAGGGCTTCGCGCTGCACCTCCTCGGCGAGGAGGAGCGGCCCCGGCTGATCACCCGCACCGGCGGCGAGGAGGCCCACGCGGCGGAGCTGAACACCCCCCTGCCGATCGGCGGCCCGCTCAGCCGCGCCGTCCTGGTGAGCGCGCCGGAGGGCGACCGCCATCTGTTCGTCCTCGTCGTGGACCACGTGGTCACCGACGGGCACAGCAGCATCGCCGTGCACAACGCCGTCTGGGATCACTACCGGGTCCTGGTCGAGGGCGGCGGGAGCGCGCAGGAGGCGATCGCAGCCGACCCGGCCGCCGGCGTCGGGGAGGATTCCGGGGACGGCCCCGACTGGCCGCAGCCGGTCAGCCGGTTGCTGCCCGACGCCGATCCGGGGGTCACGGCGGCCTACTTGGAGCGGCGCGTCGAGCAGGCGCGCCGGCACCCCGTGGAGCTGGTGCCCTACGACGTGCCGCGGCCGGCCGCCGGCGCCGGGCCGGACGCGGAACCGGCCGTCGACGGCCGTATCGACGTGTGCCGGCTGACCCTGGACAAGGAGCGCACCACCCGGCTGCGGCAGACCGCGCGCCAGGCGGGCGTGTCCGTGCACTCCCTCATCGCCGCCGCGATGCTCACCACCGCGCGGCGCCGCCTGGAGGGCGACGGTCCCCGCACGCTCGGCTGTCTGTCCCCCGTGGACCTGCGGTCCAGGCTGTCCCCGCCGCTGCCCGCCACGGTCATGGTGCCGGCCGTCACCACCCACCTGCAGACCCTCGACGTCGCCGGGGACGCCGATCCCATGGCGCTGGCGCGTACCGTCCACACCCGGCTGCGCGACTTCATCGCCCGCGCGGACCACCACCACGAGATGCGGATCACTCCGGAGATCCTCCGGAACCCGGCGCTGCAGCTGGCCACCGTGGTCGTCACGAACATGGGTGTCGTCCCCGGTCCCCGGCTGCCGGCCGGAGTGCACGCCGCCGACGTCCGGCTGATGCCCGCCCGTGAGAACTACTTCCCGCAGGCGGGCCGCAGCCCCGTCCTGGGGTGCGTCGTCTCCTTCGAAGGGCGGCTCGCCATCGAGTTCCCGCACTTCACCGCCTGCTTCAGCCCCTCCTTCATGCGGGCCTTCCGCGACGACGTCCTCGCCGGGCTCCTGGCCCTGGCGGACGCCTCCGAGCCCCTGCCCGCGCCCGCGAGCGCACGGTGAGGACGGCCACCCCGGCCCACCGCGCCCGACCGCACCGGCTGCCATAAGGAGCACTCCCCCACATGAGCACCCTCAGCCAGATCCCCCCGCCCCTTGCGCTGCTGCACCGAGCCCAGGCGGGAGACGAGCAGGCGATGAACCACCTGCTGACCGGGATCACCCCGTACGTGGCCCGTCTGTGCCGGTCCGTCACCCACGACGACGGTGCCGACGCCACCCAGGAGGCGCTCCTGGCCATCTACCGCGGTCTGCGCACCCTGCGCGAGCCGGCCGCGTTCTACGGCTGGGTGCGCTCGGTGACGGTTCGTGAGGCCGTCCGCACCGCGAAACGGGCGGGTGAGGAGGGAACCTACGTGCGGGTCGACTCGGGACAGGAGGCGAACCCGCTGGACACCGTGCACATCAGTGACGTACTGGAACGGCTCTCCACCTCCCACCGGCAGGTGCTCACCCTGCGCGCCTACGGACTGACCGAGGAGGAGATAGCGCAGACCCTCTCCCTGCCGGTGGGGACCGTCCGGTCCCGCCTGCACCGGGCCCGCCGCCGGTTCCGGGAGGCCTGGCTGCCGTCGGCCGCGTAGTCCGTGCCGGGCGGGTCCGCCCCGGGCGGGGCGCCGGCGTCCGGCGGTTCTCCCGCCCGGCGAAGCGGCCCACCCGTTCCCGTGCCGTCCCCCGGCCCTGCCGGAGGGGGCGGCACGGGAACGTTCGTCTCAGGTCTCCCGCACCGGCGCGTACACGTCGGCCTGCAGCCCGAACGTCCAGGCGACGCCCGCCTTCGCGGTGCGGGTCGACGGGGGCACCCTCAGCCAGTAGGTGCGCCGGGTCCCGTCCGGCTCCGGCGTGGAGTTGAGCACCTCCACCATCACCACGGGCTCGTCGTCCGGCAGGTCGATCCGCCACAGGGTGCCCGTCTCGTCCCGGTGGAGGGGGCGGGCGCCCGAGTCCGCGAGGTAGCGGTCGTAGCCGTAGTGCTCCAGCATCACCCGCCGCAGTTCGGCGTTCTCCTCGGAACGGATCCGCTCGGGTGTGAGGGAGGGCAGTTCCGCGAGGAAGGCGGCCGGTACGGGCATGCCGCGCCAGGCGTGGAGGGCGAAGCCGTCGGGGTAGGCGAGCGCCGGGCCGTCCCCGCGGTCGAGGCGGCCCGCCTCGTCGCGGTGCAGGGCCACGGGCCGCTCCGACACCACCGCGACCCGGGCGAACGGCCACCACCAGCCCGCGCTGCGGCACACCGTGGCCAGCGCGTCGAGAGGGGGACCGTCCGTGGGGAACGCGGCGAGCCACGGCGCGTCGTGCTGGCCGAGCACGGCGTCCAGCAGGAGCAGCCGGACCTCGGCGGCCTCCCCGCCGGTGTCCCGGCCCACCAGGTCCTCGATCACCCCGGCCCTGATCCGGTCCACGAGTGCCTGGGTGGACTCCCACAGCCGCCCCCCGGTCGCCGCCCAGTGCGCCGACCAGCCCGCGGCTCCCAGCTCGGCGTGCAGCCGGCGTCTTTCGCGCGCCCAGGGAACGCTGCGCACCTCCTCGCGCACGCCGGGACCCCGGTCGGGGAGCTGTCGTATCAGCGTGACGGCCGCGCGCGGGGAACCGGCCCACACCACCTGCTCCGGTTCCGCGAGTCCCGCTCGCCGGTAGGCCGCCCGGACGCCCTCCTCGGCGGCCGTGCGGTCGGCGGGCGCGGTGGCCGAGGCCCACGCGCGCCACAGGCCCAGGCCGTCGGCGGGCCCCGCCTCCGCCGTCGCCGTGTCGATGTCCGTCATGGTCGTTCGTCCCTCCGTCATGTGGTGTTCGCCGCGCGCTCAGTCGGCCACGATCCGGACGGACCCGGGCACGTACTCGCGTTGTCTGATCACGCGGTACCACCCCTTGGGCAGCGCGATCGCCGCGTGCTCCTCGTGCACCACCCGGCCGCCCTGGGGAAGGTGCAGCAGCAGCGGGCCGAAGGGCCCCGGCTCACGCACCAGTTCCCCCGGTCCGACGACCGCGTGGGCGTGACCGGTGACCTCGCCGAGCGCCAGCACGAGCCGGCCCCGCGCGTCGCGCCGCTCCCGCGGCGCGTGAGCCACGTGCTCCGGCACCGCCTCCGCCGTCACGGGCACGATCAGTACGTCTCCCTGCCGGTACATGGCTGTCCCCTCACCGCCGGGCGCACGGTGCCCCGGCCTCATGACCAAGACCGTAGGGGCCGCCACTGACAACGCCCCGAACCCCGCCCCGCCGACGGGTGCTGTCAGTGGCGGTTGGTAGAACTGCGGGCATCACGGACCGCACACTCTTCTCCTCGGGAGCAGCCGTATGACCATCGGTGACCACCTCCACTCTCTGTACCGGCTGCCCGCCCACACCTTCCCGGGCCCCGACGCGAGGACGGAGGACCTGCCCGAACCCGACGCCGTCGCCTGGCGGATCACCGCCGACGCGTACGGCGACGGCGAGGACTGGGCCGAGGTCTTCGCGCGCTTCTGCGCCGCCGTCGACACCACACGGGTGCGGGCCCTGATCGTCGGCGCCTGGGTGGAGGCCTACGAACTGCCCCCGTCCGGCGTGATCGAGGCCCTGCTCGCCGCCCGGGACCGCTTCCCGGCGCTGCGCGCGCTGTTCCTGGGCGACATGGTGATGGAGGAGTGCGAGATCTCCTGGATCAACCAGACCGACGTCACCCCGCTCCTCGCCGGCTTCCCCGCCCTGGAGGAGTTCGGTGTGCGCGGCGGAACGGGACTGCGCTTCCCCGCCCTGAGCCACGGCGCGCTGCGCAGACTCGTCGTGGAGAGCGGCGGGCTGCCCGCCGAGGCGGTGCGCGGCATCGGCGCCAGCGACCTGCCCGCCCTGGAGCACCTGGACCTGTGGCTGGGCACCCCCGACTACGGCGGCGACAGCGAGGCCGCCGACCTGGAGCCCATCCTGTCCGGCGCCCGGCTGCCGCGCCTGCGCCATCTGGCCCTGCGCAACAGCGAGATGCAGGACGCCGTGGCCGCGGCCGTCGCCTCCGCCCCCGTCGTGGAGCGTCTGGAGGTGCTGGACCTGTCCATGGGCGTGCTGACCGACGAGGGCGCCGGAGCGCTCCTGGGCGGCCAGCCCCTCACCCACCTCAAGAAGCTCGACCTGCACCACCACTACCTCAGCGAGCCCTTCGTGGAGCGCGTCCGGCAGACCCTGGAGCCCGCGGGCGTGGAGGTGGACCTCGACCGCGGCAACGCGGAGGAGGACACGGAGGGCGACGGCAGGGTCTGGCGCTACGTCGCCGTGGGCGAGTGAGCGCACTGCCCATGGTTCGACCGGGCTCTCCCCGCGGGTTGCGCTTCGCGGTGGTCGGCAACCCCGGCAACCGCCGGGTGTCCCTCTTCGGTGACGCGGTGCGCGCGGCCGGCCTGCCCGGCCCGCGCGTGGTGCCCTGGGGGGACGTCCTGCGCGACCGGGGAGCGGACTTCGCCGCCGACGAGATCGTCCGCGTCGACTCCCCGGGTGAGGACGCGGAGGTCGACCGCCTCCTGCGGGGCGTCCCGGACCCCACCCGTGTGGAGGGCTCGGCCCGCTGGTACGCCGCCTTCACCGCCGCCCTGCGCGGTCTGCGCGGCGGGATCCGCCTGGACGACCCCGCAGACCTCGCCGTGCTGTTCGACAAGCGCAGCTGCCACGCCGTGCTCGACAGGGCGGGGGTCCCCGTCCCCGCCTCCCCCACGTCGGGCCCGGACGGCGCGCCGGTGCGCGGCTGGGACGACGTGCGGGCGCTGATGCGCGAGCACCGGATGCCCCGGGTCTTCGTCAAACCCGCCCACGGCTCGTCCGCGTCGGGGGTCCTCGCCGTCGAGACGGGCGGCGGCCGGATCAGGGCCACCACCTCCGTGGAACTCACCCCGGACGGCCGTCTTCACAACTCCCTCAGAGTGCGCCGCTACGAACGCGAACAGGACCTCGCCGCCATCGTCGACGCACTCGCACCCGACGGTCTGCACGTCGAACGCTGGCTGCCCAAGGCCTCCCAGCAAGGGCGCGCCGCCGACCTGAGGGTGGTCGTGGTGGCCGGCCGGGCCACCCACGCGGTGGTGCGCACCAGCCGCTGGCCGCTGACCAACCTCCACCTCGGCGGCAGCCGCGGCGACCTCGACGCGGCCCGGCGGGCCGTCGAGGCGGCCGGCGCCCGCTGGGCCGACGTGCTGGAGGTGTGCGAGCGGGCCGCGTCCTGCTTCCCGCGCACCCTGTGCGTCGGCGTGGACCTGCTGCCGGCCGTCGGCTGGCGCAGGGCCTTCGTCGGCGAGGTCAACGCCTTCGGCGACCTGCTGCCGGGGCTGACCGGACTGCCCGGCAGCGGCGCCGAGGGCCTGGACACCTACGGCGCGCAGGTGGCGGCCGCCCTGCGCGCCCACGCCCGGCCGGGCCCGCTCCGTCCGCACAGAACAGGAACGCCCCATGACTGAGCCCGACATGAATGAGGTCGTCGGCCACCACGACATCCTCCTCGTCACCCTGGACACGCTGCGCCACGACGTGGCCGCCGAGTTGGCGGCAAGGGGCCGCATCCCGCATCTCGCCCGCCACCTCCCCGGCGGCCGCTGGGAGGAACGCCACGCACCGGGCAGCTTCACCTACGCCTCCCACCAGGCGATCTTCGCGGGCTTCCTGCCGACCCCGGCCCGGCCGGGGCCGCACCCGCGCCTGTTCGCGGCGAGCTTCGCCGGCAGCGAGACCACCGCCGACGGCACCTTCGTCTACGACACCCCCGACCTGGTCTCCGGGCTGGCGAAGGCGGGTTACCACACGGTGTGCATCGGGGGCGTGGGCTTCTTCAACAAGCAGGGCCCGCTCGGCTCGGTGCTGCCCGGCCTCTTCCACGAGTCCCACTGGGAGCCGGAGTTCGGCGTCACCTCACCGCACTCCTTCGAGAACCAGATCGCCCGCGCCGAAGAGGTCGTCGCGCGCCTCCCCGCCGAACAGCGGCTGTTCCTCTTCGTGAACGTCTCCGCCCTGCACCAGCCGAACTGGTTCCACCTGCCCGGCGCGACCCGCGAGGCCGGCGACAGCCGCGCCACGCACGCCGCCGCGCTGGAGTACGTCGACCGGCACGTCGGCCGCCTCTTCGCCGCCGCGAGCTCCCGGCGCCGCTGCTTCGCGATCGTCTGCTCCGACCACGGCACCGCCTACGGCGACGACGGCTACACCGGCCACCGGCTCGGCCACGCGTCGGTGTGGACCGTGCCGTACGCCCACTTCTTCCTCGACCCCGCCGAGGCCGCCCGATGACCACCGCGCAGCTCACCACGCCGTACCAGCACTACGTCTACGCCTACCCCCACAAGACCGCCTACCGCCGGCTCCCCGACCGGCCCGCGCTCAAGGCGCTGTGGGCGGCGCAGGACAAGAGCGCGCTCTCCCTCTACCTGCACATCCCGTTCTGCGAGGTCCGCTGCGGCTTCTGCAACCTCTTCACCCGCATCGGCGCCCCCGACGGCCTGACCGGCGCCTACCTGGACGCCCTGGAACGGCAGGCCGGCGCCGTACGCGAGGCCCTCGGAGAGGCGGACGACGTCCGGTTCGCCACCGCGGCCTTCGGCGGCGGCACCCCCACCTTCCTCACCGCGGCGGAACTGGAACGCCTCTGCGACATCGCCGAGCACCGCATGGGCGCCGGCCTGCGCGCGATCCCCCTGTCCGTGGAGGCGTCACCCGCCACGGCCACCGCCGACCGCCTCGCCGTCCTGGCGGAGCGCGGGACCACCCGGCTCAGTCTGGGCGTCCAGAGCTTCGTGGACGCCGAGGCCCGGGCCGCCGTACGCCCGCAGCGCCGCTCCGACGTCGAGGCCGCCCTGGCCCGCGTCCGGGACACCGGCATCCCGGTCCTCAACATCGACCTGATCTACGGCATCGACGGCCAGACCGAACGGACGTGGCGGCACTCCCTGGACGCGGCCCTGGCCTGGCGGCCCGAGGAGCTCTACCTCTACCCGCTGTACGTCCGGCCGCTGACCGGCCTCGACCGCCACCGCGCCGGTCCCGGCGCCGACCCGGCCTGGGACGAGCAACGGCTGCGCCTGTACCGCGCGGGCCGCGACCACCTCCTCGCGCAGGGCTACGTCCAGCGGTCCATGCGCATGTTCCGCCGGGCCGACGCCCCGCCGCAGGGCGCCGACGACTACGCCTGCCAGACCGACGGCATGATCGGCCTGGGCTGCGGGGCCCGCTCCTACACCGCCGGCCTGCACTACTCCTTCGACTACGCGGTCGGCATGCACGAGATCCGCGGCATCATCGACGACTACGTCGCCTCCGCCGACTTCGCCCACGCCGAGGTCGGCTACCGCATGGACGCCGACGAGGCCCGCCGCCGCCACCTCCTGCAGTCCCTGCTCCAGGCGGAGGGCCTGGCGAGCGAGGACTACCGCGCCCGCTTCGGCAGCACCCCCGCCGACGACTTCGGCGCGGAACTCGGCGTCCTCGCCGAGCGCGGCTGGCTCGACGCCGCCGACCCCGCACACCTGCGGCTCACCCCGGAGGGGCTCGCCCACTCCGACGCCGTCGGCCCGGAGCTGTTCTCCCCCGCCGTACGGGCCGCCATGGCCGCCTACGAGAGGAGGTGACCGGCCCGCCATGGACCTGACCCTCCTCTACCGCGGCCCGCTCGCCTCCTGCGACTACGACTGCCCCTACTGCCCGTTCGCCAAGCGACGCGACTCCCCCGCCCGGCTGCGCGCCGACCGCGCCGCGCTGGAACGCTTCGCGCGGTGGGCCGGCGCCCAGCGCGAGGACCGTCTCTCCCTGCTGTTCACACCGTGGGGCGAGGGCCTGGTCCGCTCCTGGTACCGCCGCGCCCTCGCGGAGCTGTCCCACCTGCCGCACATCCGCCGCGTCGCCATCCAGACCAACCTCAGCTGCCGCACGGACTGGCTCGCCGACGCCGACCTCGCCACCCTCGCCCTGTGGTGCACCTACCACCCGGGCCAGACCCCCTACGACCGCTTCCTCGCCAAGTGCCGCGACCTGGCCGACCGCGGCGTCCGCTTCAGCGTCGGCGTCGTCGGCCTGCCCGGCCACCTGGAGGCGGCCCGCCGCCTGCGCGCCGACCTGCCCGCGCACGTCTATCTGTGGATCAACGCGGCCGAGGGGCACACCTACGAGGACGCCGAGGCCGAGGAGTGGACCGCGCTCGACCCCCTCTTCCCCTACAGCCGCACCCCGCACACCAGCGCCGGCCTGCCCTGCCGCACCGGCGAGTCGGTGATCTCGGTCGACGGTGACGGCACCGTCCGCCGCTGCCACTTCGTCCGCGCGGAACTGGGCAACCTCTACGACGGCTCCTACCGCGCCGCCCTGCGCCCGAGGCCGTGTCCGCTGGCCGTCTGCGACTGCCACATCGGCTACGTCCACCTGGAGACACTGCCGCTGTACGACGTGTTCGCGGGAGGCGTCCTGGAGCGCGTCCCGGCCTCCGCCACCGGGCGGCACACCACCCTCCCCCTCACGGTCGCGGGGCGGGCGGACCCCGCGAGCGCCGGCGCCGCGGGCACCCGCCGGTGACCCGGCGGCGCCGCGCCGCGGCCCCTGCCGGTCCGTGGCCGGACCGGCAGGCCGGCGCCGAGCCGCGGGGGGGCGCGGGGCGGGGGGCGGGGC
>NZ_JBFATO010000064.1:0-15865 GCF_040678355.1 Streptomyces sp. NPDC052701 | reverse complement strand
CCCGGCGGCGCCGACCGGGCGGCCCCGGCCGGGGAGGACGACGGCGAAGTCCCGGCCGCACCCTCCCGCCCGCCCGGGAACTCCACGTCGGAGCACGAGTAGTAGGTGTCCGGGGTGCTGCTGTTCTGCCACACCGTGTACAGCACGTGCCGCCCCCTCCGGTCGTCCGGCAGGGTCGCCGTGATGCGGTACGCGCCGTCGGCCGGCTCCGGGTCCCGGACCTGCGCGAAGGGCTTGCGCGGCAGGTCCGACCAGGTCAGCGGCCTGGTCGGGTCGTATCCGGGTTTCGTCAGGTACAGCCTGAAGGTGCCGGTGTGCGGAATCGTCGAGAGGTACGTCATCGTCAGGGTCCCGCCGGGCGCCAGCGGGGTCGACGGCCAGTCGGCGCGGGCGAGGTCCAGGCCCCGGTAGGCGGGCAGGCCCCCGCTGCACAGCCTGCCGTCGGGCACGACCTGCCGGTCCCTGCCGTGCACGCCCGCCACCCGCAGGTCGTCCCACGCCGCGAGGGGGGCGCCGTTGGCGGCGACGGCGGCGCGGCACGCCGCCGAACCGGCGCGGACACCGCCCTCCGGGGAGCAGGCCACCACCCGGCTCACCGGGTCGGTGGGCGCGCCGTGCGCGTGCGCCGGTCCCGCCGTCCACGGCGGCAGCAGGAACGGGGTCGTCAGGGCGGCCGCGAGGGCGGCGCGGTGGGCTCTCGTCCGGGGCATCCGTCGGCGTCTCCTCGGCCGGGGCGGGAACGGCGTGCTGCCGTGGGGGTACGGCAGGAGTACGGGAAACCGGCCCGGCGCGTTCAGGCCGCCACCGTCCCGGTCAAAGCGGTCCCTTCCCGGTCAACCGCCCTGCACCGAGGGTGGGTTTCCGGCCGGATCGAGGGTTTCCCCCGTATCCCGGTGACCTCGGCCTTGCCTATCGTTCCAGCACAGCTGACCCACCGGTAACCCCGAACGGGTCACCGCTCACGCCTGGCCGGCCATCGCCGACGCTTTTCGGTTCCCACCCCCCTCCGCTTCGAGGACGAAGCGAATCGACCGCCGCTCCGCGCTGCCCCACGGCCCGGAGCCACGGCACGAAAGGCAAGCCCTTGCGCACCTCCCCGAACTCCCCGGGCTCCTCGCCGAGACGGAAGCTGGTCTCCGTCGCGGCGGTCTCCGCCGCCCTCCTGACCGCCGCCACCGCCCAGGCCGCCGTCGCCCTGGAGTCCTCCGGCCCCGCCCCCGCCGTCCCTGCGGCCCAGGCCGAGGCCGCCCCCGGCGTCCCGGCCGAGCGGCTCATCGTCGGCTACAAGTCCGGTGCCGCCGAGGCCGAATCGAACCGGGCCGCCGCCGCCGACGCCGAGGCGAAGGCCGGCCGGACCGGTGAGGACGTCGACTTCCAGCGCCGCCTCGGCACCGGAGCCGCCCTCGTCGCCCTCGGCGGGAACGCCACCGGGAAGGACGTCGCCGACGTCCTGGCCGAGTACCGCGCCGACCCGCAGGTCGCCTACGCCGTACCGGACCGCCTGAACAAGCCGCTGGCCACCCCCGACGACACCGAGTACGCCAAGCAGTGGGACCTGTTCGAGTCCACCGCGGGCATGAACGTACCGGGCGCCTGGGACGTCACCACCGGCAGCGGCGTCACCGTCGCCGTCATCGACACCGGCTACGTCGCCCACTCCGACCTCGCCGCGAACGTCGTCGGCGGCTACGACTTCATCTCCGACACCGCGGTCTCCGTCGACGGCGACGGCCGCGACGGCAACCCGGCCGACCCGGGCGACTGGTACGCGGCGGGCGAGTGCGGCCAGCAGGCCGGCAGCGGCTCCTCCTGGCACGGCACCCACGTCGCGGGCACCATCGCCGCCGCCACGAACAACGGCAAGGGCGTCGCGGGCGTCGCCCACGGCGCGAAGATCTCCCCGCTGCGCGTCCTCGGCAAGTGCGGCGGCTACGACTCCGACATCATCGACGCCATCACCTGGGCGTCCGGCGGCACCGTCTCCGGCGTCCCCGCCAACACCAACGTCGCCAAGGTCGTCAACATGAGCCTCGGCGGGGGCGGCGCCTGCTCCACCGCCACCCAGAGCGCCATCAACGCCGCCGTCAACCGCGGCACCACGGTCGTCGTCGCGGCCGGCAACGAGAACCAGAACGCCGCCAACTCCTCCCCGGCCAACTGCAACAACGTCATCACGGTCGCCGCCACCAACCGTGCGGGCAGCCGCGCCTCCTACTCCAACTACGGCACGACCGTCGACATCGCCGCGCCCGGCGGCGAGACCCGCACCACCACGTCCAACGGCATCCTGTCCACGCTGAACTCCGGCACCAGGACGCCGTCGGCCGAGAACTACGCCTACTACCAGGGCACCAGCATGGCCACCCCGCACGTCGCGGGCCTGGCCGCCCTGATGAAGTCGGCCAACCCCGCCCTCACCCCGGCCCAGATCGAGTCCGCGATCAAGTCCAACGCCCGCGCCCTGCCCGGCACCTGCTCCGGCGGCTGCGGCGCGGGCCTGGCAGACGCCGCGAAGACCGTCCAGGCGGTCAGGGGCGGCACGTCCACCGGCACGACCTTCTCCAGCACCGGGGCGGTCGCCATCCCCGACGCCGGCGCGGCGATAGAGTCCCCGATCACCGTCGGCGGCCGCAGCGGCAACGCGCCCTCCGCCCTCCAGGTCGGGGTGGACATCACCCACACCTACCGCGGCGACCTCGTCATCGACCTGGTCGCGCCGGACGGTTCGGCGTACCGCCTGAAGTCCGCCAGTTCCTCGGACTCCGCGGACCACGTCACCACCACCTACACGGTGAACGCCTCCGGCGAGGCCGCCAACGGCACCTGGAAGCTGCGCGTGCAGGACACGGCGGCGCGGGACACCGGCACGCTCAACGGCTGGAGGCTCACCTTCTGACCCACGCGGGCGGAACGACTCACAAAGGCTGAACAGGTACTGCCACGAGCGGGCGGGCCGGCCGGTGCGGATGGGGCACCGGCCGGCCCGCCCTTTTTCGTCCCCCCGGAGCCCTCCCTTCAGATACCGAACGCGCTGTTTTCTTACGGCGCTTCCGTTTGTTTTGCCGGATCTGCACCGCAACTCCGGCACACTGGTGTGATGAACGCCGCCGTACGGTGAGTTATCGTGTACAGGCGGTAAAAACAAACGGCATGACCCGTTCCTTTCCGGTACCAGGAGAGTTCAGTCGATGGCGAGGCAGTTACGAGCCGAGCAGACCCGGGCGACGATCATCGCGGCCGCCGCCGACCTGTTCGACCGCCACGGCTACGAATCGACCAGTCTCAGCGACATCGTCGAGCACGCCCGTGTCACCAAAGGAGCCCTCTACTTCCACTTCGCGGCGAAGGAAGACCTCGCGCAGGCGATCCTGGAGCTGCAGTCCGACACCTGCCGCCGGCTGGCGCGGGAGACCGACAGCCGGGGCTACTCCTCCCTGGAGGCGCTGATGCGCCTCACCTTCGGCGTCGTCCGCCTCTCCGTCGAGGACCCGGTCCTGCGGGGCGGCCTCCGGCTCGCCACCGGCGGAGTGCGGGTGCGGCCGCCGCTGCGGCACCCGTTCACCGAGTGGCTGGACATCGTCACCACCCGGCTCCTCGGCGCGGTCAAGGAGTCCGACGTCCCCCCGGACACCGATGTCGACGCCGTCGCCCACTCCCTCGTCTGCTTCTTCGTCGGCACCCGTGTGGTGGGCCGCTCGCGCGAACCCGTCACCCGGCAGCCCCGCCGGCTGGCCGAGATGTGGCAGATACTCATCCGCGGCCTGGTCCCGGTGACCCGGCGGGCCCGCTACCTCAGCCTCGCCGCCCGCCTGGAGCGGGAGATCGCACCGGTCTGACGGACCAAAAGGCACCGGCGGACCGCGGTGCGGGAGGACGCGCGGGCGCCGGCGGCCGGACGGGCCCGGGCCGCGCGCTACGGTGAGCCGCATGCCCGACACCCCCTGCGCCCCCGTGATCCTCGGCAACGAACCGGGCTCCTTCCCCCACGGCGTGCTCGCCGAGCGGCACCCCGCGATCATCCGGCAGGTGCGCGAGGCCTTCCCGTACGGCCCCGGGCAGCACCGCGCCCTCGACGCGCTGCTCGCGAACTGCGCCGGGGGAGGCATCGAACCCCTCCCCGCCGACGCGCACGACCGGGACCTCTGGGAGAGCTGGGGGATGCCCGGACACGTCGGCCGGTCCTGGTTCGACGTGCCCTGGCTCTGGGCGGAGAGCTACTTCTACCGCCGGCTCCTGCACGCCGTCGGCTACTTCACCCCCGGTCCCTGGCAGGGCATCGACCCCTTCCGCCCCTTCAAACAGGCCGAGCTCGACGCCCCCGGGACGGACCGGGAACTGGCCGCCCTCGACGACCTCGCCGGCCGGCCCGCCGAGGAACAGGGGCGGGCCCTGCTGCACGGCTCCCTGTGGGGCAACCGCGCGGACCTCGGCTTCCGCCTCTCCACCGGGGAAGCCCGGGCCGCGGCCGCCGCCCCCGGCCTGGTCGCCGACGACAGCGACGCCCTCTGGACGCTGCTCGACACCTCCGGCACCGGCACGCTGTGCCTGGTCGCCGACAACGCGGGCCGCGAACTCGTCCCCGACCTGCTGCTCGTCTCCCACCTGCTGGCCCACGGGCACGTCGGCCGGGCCGTCCTGCACGTCAAGCCGTACCCGTACTACGTCTCCGACGCCACCACCGCCGACGTGGTCGACGCGCTGCGCCGGCTGGTCCGCGCCGGGGGAGCGGCCGCCGGCCACGGGCGCCTGCTGTGGTCCGCCATGGCCGACGGCCGCCTCGCCGTGCGCGCCCACCCCTTCTCCTGCGCCCCGCTGCCCTACCGGGACATGCCCCGCGACCTGCGCGAGGAGTTCGCCTCCGCCGCGGTCACCGTGGTCAAGGGCGACCTCAACTACCGCCGTCTGGTGGGCGACCGGCAGTGGCCCGCGACCACGCCGTTCGCGGACGTCACCGCTCGTTTCCCCGGCCCGGTCGCCGCCCTGCGCACGCTGAAGTCCGACGTGATCACCGGCCTCGACGCGCGCACCGAGGCCGCGCTGGTGGCGCGGGAGGGGCAGCGGTGGCGCACCGCGGGCACGCACGCGCTGATCCAGGTGCGGGCGTGAGCACCGCCGCCGGTCACCCCACCGGCCCGCCGCGGCCGGCGCGGGGGTGGCGGGCGGCCACCTCGTCGCCAGGCCCGGGACTCCGCGGAGTCCACGGCGCCGCGGACGGGGGCGGGAGGGGCCGCGCGCTCCCGGTTCACGCGATGGTGTGATCATGTCCGGCCCGGCGGATGCCGCCGCGGGCCCCCGGGTAGGGCCCGGCCATGACGCAGCCGTTCGAACTCCCGCACTTCTACATGCCGCACCCCGCGCGGCTGAACCCGCATGTCGAGCAGGCCCGGGCGCACTCGACCGCGTGGGCGCGCGAGATGGGCATGCTGGAGGGCTCCGGGGTCTGGGAGCAGGCCGACCTCGACGCGCACGACTACGGTCTGCTCTGCGCCTACACCCATCCCGACTGCGACGGACCCGACCTCTGCCTGATCACCGACTGGTACGTCTGGGTCTTCTTCTTCGACGACCACTTCCTGGAGAGGTACAAGCGCTCCCAGGACCGCGCCGCCGGCAAGGCCCACCTGGACCGGCTGCCCCTGTTCATGCCACCGGACCCGGCCACCGCCGTGCCGGAGCCGGAGAACCCGGTCGAGGCGGGCCTGGCCGACCTGTGGGCGCGCACGGTGCCGAAGATGTCCGCCGGCTGGCGCCGCCGCTTCGCGGTGGCCACCGAGCACCTCCTCAACGAGTCCCTGTGGGAGCTGTCCAACATCAACGAGGGGCGGATCGCCAACCCCGTCGAGTACATCGAGATGCGCCGCAAGGTGGGCGGCGCGCCCTGGTCGGCGGGGCTCGTCGAGTACGCCACCGCCGAGGTGCCCGCCGCCGTGGCCGGGTCCAGGCCCCTCAGGGTGCTGATGGAGACGTTCTCCGACGCGGTCCACCTGCGCAACGACCTGTTCTCCTACCAGCGGGAGGTCGAGGACGAGGGGGAGAACAGCAACGGCGTGCTCGTCCTGGAGACCTTCTTCGGCTGCACCACCCAGGAGGCCGCCGACACCGTCAACGACATCCTCACCTCCCGGCTCCACCAGTTCGAGCACACGGCGTTCACCGAAGTGCCCGCCCTCGCCCTGGAGAAGGGCCTCGCCCCGGACGAGGTGGCGGCCGTGGCGGCGTACGCCAAGGGCCTGCAGGACTGGCAGTCCGGCGGCCACGAATGGCACCTGCGCTCCAGCCGCTACATGAACGGGAACGCGCGCGGTGCCCGGCCCTGGCCGGGGGCCGGCGGCCCCGGCACCTCCGCGGCCGACGTGCGCGCGCTGCTCGCCTCGGCCGGCGCCGGAAGGCTGCGGGCCTACACGCATGTGCCGTACCGGAAGGTCGGGCCGTCCCTGATCCCCGACATCCGCATGCCGTTCCGGCTGGAGCTCAGCCCGCACCTGGACACCGCCCGCCGCGGCCTCACCGACTGGACGCGCCGCATGGGCATGCTCAGCGAGGGCGTCTGGGACGAGGACAAGCTCGCCGCCAACGACCTGGCGCTGTGCTCGGCGGGCCTCGACCCGGACGCCACCCCCGAAGCCCTCGACCTCAGCGCGCACTGGCTCGCCTGGGGCACCTACGGCGACGACTACTACCCGCTCGTCCACGGCCACCGCCGCGACCTGGCCGCCGCCCGGCTGACCACGGCCCGCCTGTCCGACTGCATGCCCGTCGACGGGCGGGAGGCACCCGTCCCGGCCAACGCCATGGAGCGCGGCCTGATCGACCTGTGGGCCCGCACGACCGCCGGCATGACACCCGGCCAGCGGCGCACGCTGAAGGACGCGGTGAACGTGATGACCGAGGCCTGGGTGTGGGAGCTGTCCAACCAGCTCCAGAACCGCGTCCCCGACCCGGTCGACTACCTGGAGATGCGCCGCCGGACCTTCGGCTCCGACCTGACGCTGAGCCTGTGCCGGATGGGCCACGGCCCGGCCGTCCCGCCCGAGGTCTACCGCAGCGGCCCCGTCCGCTCCCTGGAGAACGCCGCCATCGACTACGCCTGCCTGCTCAACGACGTCTTCTCGTACCAGAAGGAGATCGAGTACGAGGGCGAGATCCACAACGCGATCCTCGTCGTGCAGAACTTCTTCGGCTGCGACTACCCGGCCGCCCTCGGCGTCGTCCACGACCTGATGGACCAGCGCATGCGCCAGTTCGAGCATGTCGTAGAGCACGAACTGCCCGTGCTCTACGAGGACTTCCAGCTCCCGGAGGAGGCGCGGGCGATCATGCGGGAGTACGTGGCGGACCTGCAGAACTGGATGGCCGGCATCCTGAACTGGCACCGGTCCGTGGACCGTTACAAGGCCGGGTACCTCGCCCGCCGCACCCACGGCTTCCTTCCGGACCGGCCGCCCGCCCGCCCCCTCCTCCCCGCTCCCCCCGGCCTCCCGGTGGCCCGCTGACGCGGATCCCGGGCTTCCGCCTCTTTTTGGGCGGAATGGGACATTCCCGGAACTGCGGCCGGGTTCCGGGAGTCCTTCCGGACACGGGGGACACACGGAACGGAACACACGGGGGTGTTCGTACAGTGACCGACATCATCGAGAGGACCACGGACGACGGCACGGAGGGGCCCGCACCGGCCGCGGCGGAACTGACGCCGTACATGGCGCCGCTGACCGTCCCGCCCGTCCTGCGCCCGGCGTCCGGCGACGTCCTGCGCGAGACCGAGATCGCCCTGCGCCCCACCTGGGTGCGCCTGCACCCGCAGCTCCCGCCCACCCTGATGTGGGGCTACGACGGCCAGGTGCCGGGCCCGACCATCGAGGTGCGGCGCGGGCAGCGGGTCCGCATCGCCTGGACCAACCGCATTCCCGAGGACGGCGAGTACCCGGTCACCTCCGTCGAGGTGCGGCTGCGCACCGACGGCCGCCCGCAGGCCACCACGGAACCCGGCCGCGAGGGCGTCGAACCGAACAAGGACGTGGCGGCCCTGCCCGCCTGGTCGGTGACCCACCTGCACGGCGCCCAGACGGGCGGCGGCAACGACGGCTGGGCGGACAACGCGGTCGGCCCCGGCGACGCCCAGCTCTCCGAGTACCCGAACGACCACGCGGCGGTGCAGTGGTGGTACCACGACCACGCCATGAACATCACCCGGTGGAACGTGATGACGGGCCTGTACGGCACCTACCTCGTCCGCGACGACGAGGAGGACGCCCTGCACCTGCCGGGCGGGCGGCGCGAGATCCCGCTGCTGCTCGCCGACCGCAACCTCGACACCGACGAGGACGGCCGCCTCAACGGCCGGCTGCTGCACAAGACGGTGATCGTCCAGGAGAAGAACCCGGAGACGGGCAAGCCGGTCTCGCTGCCCTTCACCGGCCCGTACACCACGGTCAACGGCCGCATCTGGCCGTACGCCGACGTCGACGACGCCTGGTACCGCTTCCGGCTGGTCAACGCCTCCAACGCGCGCATCTACCAGCTGGTCCTCGTCGACGAGGACGACAACCCGGTGCCGGGCGTCGTCCACCAGATCGGCAGCGACGGCGGGCTGCTGCCGCGGCCCGTCCCGGTCGGCTTCGACGGGGAGCTGCCCGCCCTGACCGCGGCGCCGGCCGAGCGCTTCGACCTGCTCGTCGACTTCCGGGGGCTGGCGGGCCGCCGGCTGCGCCTGGTCGACAAGGGCCGCAACCAGCCGCCGGGCGTGCCCGACCCGGCGGGGGACGTGCCCTACCCGGACGTGATGGAGTTCCGGGTCCGGGAGACCCGCGAGCCGGACACCTTCGAGCTGCCCCGGGTGCTGTCCGGCTCCTTCCGCCGGCTCACCCACGCCGTCCCCCACGGCCACCGCCTGGTCGTCCTCACCCCGCCCGGCACCAAGGGCGCGGGCGGGCACCCGGAGATGTGGGAGATGACCGAGGTCACGAACCCGGGCGACCTCCGGGTCCCCACCGACGGCGTCATCCAGATCACCGGCCCGGACGGGAGGACCAGGACGTACCGGCGCACGGCGCGGACGTTCAACGACGCCCTCGGCTACACCGTCGCGGAGGGCAGTCACGAGCAGTGGAGCTTCCTCAACCTGGCGCCGATCGTGCACCCGATGCACATCCACCTGGCCGACTTCCAGCTGCTGGGCCGTGACGCCTACGACGTCTCGGGCTTCGACCCGGCGGTGGGCGGCACCCTCGGCCCGATCCGCTACGACGCCGGCACGTCGATCCCCCTGGCACCCAACGAGCTCGGCTGGAAGGACACCTTCAGGGTGCCCGGCAACCAGATGCTGCGCGTCATGGGCAGGTTCGACGGCGCGTACGGCCGGTTCATGTACCACTGCCACCTGCTGGAGCACGAGGACATGGGCATGATGCGGCCCTTCGTCGTCATGCCGCCCGAGGCGCTGAGGTTCGACCACGGCGGGGGACACGGCGGCCACGGGGAGGGGCACACGGGCTGACCCGGACGGTCGCGCGGCCGATCACGGACGATCGTGCGACCGGTCCCGGTCGGTCGTGCGGCCGGTCCCGGTACCTCCGCCCGGGCGGGCCCCGCCCGTCCTCGTGCTCGCCCGCACCCGGCGCCCGCACCCGGCGCCCGCACCCGGCCGCCGGGGCGCGGGCGCGTGCCGTCGCCGGACGGCTCCGCGCGGCACCCGTGGCTTCCCGTTCCCGGCCACCGGTCAGTCTCACTCGTTCGTGGCTCGTCGCGTACCGGTGCGCCGGGTAGAGCACCAACCGGAGGCGATCATGGAACAGGCAGCGTTGCGACCCAAGCGGATGCCCGGCCAGGACCCCGGCGGTACCGCTCCCGGCACGGGCACGGGCACCGGCATCCGTGCCGACGGGCCCCGCCACCCCGTCCGGCGGCGTCCGCACCCCGGGCGGCGGCGCGGCCGGCGGCTCGCGGGCGTGCTGCTCGCCGTGCTGGCCGGGACGGTCCTGCTGCTGTCCGGGATCGGTCTGGGGGCGGTGGGCGCCACGGTGACCGGTACGAGCCGGTTCGCCGGACCGCAGCCGCGGACGGACCGGCCGGCCGCCCCGGACCCCTCGGCCCGCCCCTCCCCGCCGGCCCCCTCGCCCGCGCCCGTCCGCGCGACCCTCGGCGTGGAGGTCGCGGACGCCGGGAAGCCGGGGGCCCTGGTCGTCGCCGTCCACGTCCCCGGGCCCGGCTTCTCGGCGGGCCTGGTGCGAGGCGACGTCCTGCTGGTCTTCGGCGGGACCCGCATCGACTCGGCCGCCGACCTGGCCCGTGCGGTGGCCGCCGCCCGCCCCGGCAGGGCGGCCGAGCTGACCGTCCGCCACCGCGGCGGCGGCCACCGGCGGCTGACGGTCGTGCCGGGCATCGTCACGTGACCGCCCGGAAGCGGCCCGCCGGCCGTCCGGCGCCGCCCGGCACACGGAAGACGGCCACGACGGGGAGGTCCGGGCGAAGACGGCGGACCGGCTCGCACCGCCCCTCTCGGCCGGGCAGGATGCTGCCCGTAGGCTCTTCGCCGTCCTGGAGGCCCGGATGACCGGTACCGCGCTCGCGCCCTTCACCGCCGACGACTACCGGGTCCGCAGGGAGCGCGCCGCGCGGGCGGCCGCCGAGGCGGGACTCGCCGGGCTGCTGGTGGCGCCGGGGCCGGACCTGGTGTGGCTCACCGGGTACGCCCCGACCGCCGTCACCGAACGCCTCACCCTGCTGGTGCTCGCCGCCGGACAGGACCCCGTCCTCGTCGTCCCCACCCTGGAGGCACCGGACGCGCGGCACGCGGTGGGCGAGGCCGCCCTGACCGTGCGCGACTGGGCCGACGGCAAGGACCCCTACGCCGCCACCGCCCGGCTCCTCGACGGCTCGGGCCGCTACGGCATCAGCGACAACACCTGGGCCCTGCACCTGCTGGGCCTGCAGAAGGCGCTGCCCGGCACGTCCTACGCCGCCCTCACCGAGGCCCTGCCCATGCTGCGCGCCGTCAAGGACGCGGCGGAACTGGAACTCCTCGCGGCGGCGGGAGCGGCCGCCGACCGGGCGTTCGAGGAGATCCGGAAGGTCGCGTTCGCCGGCCGCCGGGAGTCCGACGTGGCCGCCGACCTCGCCGGACTGCTGCGCCGGTCCGGGCACGGCCGGGTCGACTTCACGATCGTCGCCTCCGGCCCGAACGGCGCCGACCCGCACCACGAGGCGGGCGACCGCGTCATCGCCCACGGCGACATGGTCGTCCTCGACTTCGGCGGCCTGAAGGACGGCTACGGCTCCGACACCTCCCGCACCGTCCACGTCGGCGAACCGACGCCCGAGGAGCGCCGGGTCCACGCCGTCGTGCGCGAGGCGCAGCAGGCCGGCTACGAGGCGGTGCGGCCGGGCGCCGCCTGCCAGGAGGTCGACCGGGCCGCCCGCGCGGTCATCGCCGACGCCGGGTACGGCGAGTACTTCGTCCACCGCACCGGGCACGGCATCGGCGTCACCACCCACGAGCCGCCGTACATGATCGAGGGGGAGGAGCAGCCCCTCGTGCCCGGCATGTGCTTCTCCGTGGAACCCGGCATCTACCTGCCCGGCCGTTTCGGGGTGCGCATCGAGGACATCGTGGCCGTGACCGAGGACGGCGGACGGCGCCTGAACACCACCACCCGCGAGATGGTCATAGTGGAGTGAGCGGCCCCCGATGACCCCACCACGCCTCCCGAACGGCAACGGCACGACCATGACCCAGGCACCGACACCCACCGCGGACACCGTCCGCCGCCTCGTGCGCTCCCTGCTCAAGGACGGCAGGGACGGCAGGAACGGCAAGGAGGCCGGTGGGAGCGGTGGGAGCGGCGGGAGCGGCAAGGAGGGCGGGGGCGGCGCGGACACCGCCGCGGGCCCCGACGTCCGGCCCGTCGCCGAGGACGCCGGGCACGCCACCTGGTGGGTCGGCACCCGCCACGTGCTGCGCCTCGCCCCCGACCGTGAGGCCGCCGTCCGCCGGCGCCGCGAACTGCGGCTGCGCGACCTGGTCCGCCCGCACGTGCCGGTCGCGGTGCCGGTCAGCGTCGCGCACGGCGAGTGGGCGCCGGGGCTGACCTACACCCTGGACGCCAGGGTGCCCGGCGGGTCCGGGGAGCGGCACGACGTGTCGGCCGTCGGCGAGGCCGACCTGGCCGGGCTGCTCACCGGGCTGCGCGAGGTGCCGGTCCGGCAGGCGGAGGCCCTCGGTGTGCCGCGCGTCGCCCCGCGCTCCCTGGAAGGGCTGCGGCGGGCCGCCGTGGCGGCGGCCCGCCGCCTGGCCGAGGCCGACGAGTTCGACCCGGCGCGCCTGGCCCGGCTCGCCCCGCCCGCCGCCGTCCGGCTCGCCGCCCAGCCGGGCGCGGCGGTCCTCGTCCACCACGCCCTCACCGGCGACCACCTCGTGGTCGGCGCCGACGGCCGGGTGCGCGGCGTGCTCGGCTGGGCCGACGCGGTCCTCGGCGACCCCGCCGAGGACATCGCGGGCCTCGCCCGCGCCGTCGGCGCACCGGCCGCCGTCCGCGCCGCCACGCTGGCCGGCTACGGCGCCCGCCCCTGCCTGCGCGGCCTGTGGCTGGCCCGCTGCGACACCGTCCTCCACCTCGCCGAGGCCCTCGGGGGCCGCGGCCCGGACCCCCTGCCCCTGCTGCGCACCCGGCTGGGCCGCGCCTGGGAGGCGATCCTGCTGGAACGGGTGACGGACCTGCGGGGCGGGGACGCGGAGGAGGCGCCGTAGCCGAACGGTGCGCCGGCGCGGGGCCGCCCGCCGCTCACGCCTGCGCGAGCACCACGCCCGACTCCCCGGGCACGCGCAGGACGCCGTCCGCGCCGGGGGCCTCGACGGGCTCCCACGCGGCGAGCACGCGCGCGTGGGGGGCGCCGAGGGGGATCGCGGCCGGCTGCCCGGCGAGGTTCACGGCGACGAAGACGTCCCCGCGCCGGAAGGCGATCCAGCGCTGGTCCTCGTCGTGGGCCACCTTGGTGTCGCCGAGGTCGGGATCGGTGAGGTCCGGCAGTTCGTGGCGCAGCGCGAGCAGCCGCCGGTACCAGGCCAGCACGCGTGCGTGGGGCTCGCGCTCCGGCTCGGACCAGTCCAGGCAGGACCGGTCGCGGGTGGCCGGGTCCTGGGGGTCGGGGACGTCCTCCTCCTTCCAGCCGTGCGCGGCGAACTCCCGCCGCCTGCCGCGCCGTACCGCCTCCGCGAGTTCGGGGTCGGTGTGGTCGGTGAAGAACTGCCACGGCGTGCCCGCCGCCCACTCCTCGCCCATGAAGAGCATCGGTGTGAAGGGCGCCGTCAGGACCAGGGTGGCCGCGCAGGCCAGCAGCCCGGGGGAGACCAGGGCCGACAGGCGGTCGCCCTGGGCGCGGTTGCCGACCTGGTCGTGGGTCTGGCTGTAGCCGAGCAGCCGGTGCGCGGCCACGCGCGTACGGTCCAGGGGGCGGCCGTGGCGCCGGCCCCGGAAGCTCGAGTACGTCCCGTCGTGGAAGTAGCCCCCGGTGAGCGTCTTGGCGAGCGCGGCGAGCGGCGCGCGGGCGAAGTCGGCGTAGTAGCCCTGCGACTCGCCGGTCACCGCGGTGTGCAACGCGTGGTGGAAGTCGTCGTTCCACTGGGCGTCCAGCCCGAGGCCGCCCTCCTCGCGCGGGGTGATGAGCCGCGGGTCGTTCAGGTCCGACTCGGCGACCAGGAACAGCGGCCGGCCCACCTCGGCGGCCAGCGCGTCCACGGCCGCCGACAGCTCCTCCAGGAAGTGGCACGCGCGGGTGTCCACCAGCGCGTGCACCGCGTCCAGGCGCAGCCCGTCGATCCGGTAGTCGCGCAGCCACGCCAGCGCGCTGCCGATCAGGAACGCGCGCACCTCGTCCGAGCCGGGGGCGTCCAGGTTGACCGCGGCCCCCCAGGGGGTGTGGTGGGTGTCCGTCAGGTAGGGCCCGAAGACGGGCAGGTAGTTGCCGGACGGCCCGAAGTGGTTGTGGACCACGTCGAGCACGACGCCGAGCCCGAGTCCATGGGCCCGGTCGACGAAGCGCTTCAGCCCCTCGGGCCCGCCGTACGGCTCGTGCACCGCCCACAGCGACACCCCCTCGTACCCCCAGCCGTGCGTGCCCGGGAAGGGGCACAGGGGCATCAACTCGACATGGGTGACGCCGAGTTCGACGAGGTGGCCGAGGCGCTCGGCGGCCGCGTCCAGGGTGCCCTCACGGGTGTACGTGCCCACGTGCAGCTCGTACAGCACCGCGCCGGCCGACGGCCGTCCGGACCACTCGGACCGCCAGGCGTACCTTGCGTGGTCGACGACCGCGCTCAGCCCGTCCGGGCCGTCCGGCTGCCGGCGCGAGCGCGGGTCGGGCAGGACGGGGCCGTCGTCCAGCGCGAACCCGTACCGGGAGCCGTCGTGCGCCTCGGCCTCCCCCCGCCACCATCCCTCCCGCTCGGGATCGCGTTCCAACGCGCGTGTGACGCCGTCGCACTCAAGCGTCACACGGCCGGCCTGTGGTGCCCACACCTCGAACTGCACGGACGGTTCCCCTTCGTCTGCTCACCGTGATGTAGCCCGTCCATGGTGCGTCATACGCGATCAATCCGCTTCCGGATCCTCCCTTTTGCGGTGGGTGTCACGCCCGGTACGCGCGTGCGGCGGCCGTTTCCCGTTTCCTGGACACCCGGGGTTCACTGACCGACAATTTCGTGCGTGACGTCGTCTTTCGAGTTCAACACGTACCCCGCGCGGCTCTCCGACGCGGAGCGCGACAGGGCGTTGAAGGTGCTCCGGGACGGCGTCGCCGTGGGCCGGCTGTCCCACGACACGTTCGTCCACCGCATGGAGCTGGCGCTCGCCGCCCGCCACCCGGACGAGCTCGCCGCGCTCACCGCCGACCTGCCCACGGAGAACCGGTTCGCGCGTCTGGTGTTCGGCACCGTCGAGGCGGTCTCCGGGTTCACGGTCCGGCTGCGCAGCGCCTGGCGGGCCGAGCGGCTGCCCAAGCTGCTGCTGCCCCACGCGGCGAACGGCCATCCGCTGCGCATCGGCCGCGACCCCGCGAGCGGGCTGCGGCTCACCCACGAGACGGTCTCCCGCGTGCACGCCGAGCTCCGCCGGCAGGGCGGTCTGTGGGTGCTGCGGGACCTCGGCTCGACCAACGGCACGACGGTGAACGGGCGGCGGGTGGTGGGCGCGGCCGTCGTCCGCGAGGGCGACCAGGTCGGCTTCGGGCGGATGCTGTTCCGGCTCGCGGCGCGCTGAGCGGAACCACGCTCGGGGCCGGGCCTCACCCTCCGTGAGCCCGGTCGTCGTCCTGCACGGCCCCGCCCGTCGCGGTGGTGGTGCTCCCCGCGGGGCGTGACCGGCCGCGCGTACGCCCTGCACGCCGGGCGAGCCCAGGGCGCGGCCTCGCGCGGGTGCGCCCTGCCACGCCTCCCGCGTCACCCCGCCGTGCACGAGCCGGGGCCCGGGCCGCCGCTCCCGACGCCGGGCACCCCCGGACACCGGGCACCCCCGGACACCGGGCATCTCCGGGACACCGGGCGTCCCCGGGACGTCCGGCACCCCCGGGACGTCCGGCACCCGCGGGACGTCCGGCACCCCGGGGCGCCCGGCTGAGCCGGGTCGGCACCTCTCGCGCGCCGCGCGCCGGCCACGGCCCGGCCGGCGCGCCGCTCGAACCCGACCGGCTCGTCGGCGCCCGGTGCGCCGGCCACCGCGCCCGCCGCGGCGCGTGCCGGGTTCCGGCCGCCCGCCGGTGCGGGTACCAGGCGCGCGTGCCGCGCTGAAGTCGCTGGGGGAGGAACTGAGCGGGCTGCGGTGCGTCCACCTCGACCTCGACCCGCACGGCGAGCAGGACCCGCTGCCCGTGCTGCTGG
>NZ_JBFATO010000063.1:0-16829 GCF_040678355.1 Streptomyces sp. NPDC052701 | reverse complement strand
GGCGTAGACGGCCACGCTCGCGATCCCGGCATCCCGGCAGGCCCGGGCCACGCGGACAGCGATTTCGCCACGATTGGCGATGAGCACCTTGCGCAGCATGACGCGAATACCTCCAAAGACCGTGGGGTCGGATCCCGCACGCCGTGGGGTGGGGCCGTACGGGACGGGTGGGAGTGGGTGGGGCCGCGTGGCGGTGGCGGCCACGACGGAGCGGTGTCCCGTACGCCTGCGGGGCGAAGCCCCTGCGTGAGGCGGGCCGGGTGGTGGAACGGCGGGTGTCAGGCGGGGACCGCCTGCGCGCCGGCTTGGTCGGTACCGGTCCCGTCCGCCCCGAAGGCGTCCACGGTCGCGGCGAGTTCGGCGACCGTTCCGGTGGTGTGGGTGCGGGCGCCGGGGTCGATCCTGCGGCACAGACCGGCCAGCACACGGCCCGGCCCGACCTCGACGTACCGCCGCACTCCCCGGTCGGCCAGCGCGCGCACGGTCCCGGTCCACCGCACCGGTGCGGACAGCTGCCTGCGCAGCACCGAGACGATCTCCTGCGCGCTGGTCAGCGGGGCGGCCGTGACACTGGAGACCATGGGCACCGAAGGATCGCGGAAGTCCACCGCGGCCAGCGCCTCGGCGAACTCCGCCTCGATGTCCCGCATCAGCGTGCAGTGGAACGGCGCGCCCACCCCGAGGGGAACGACCCGCCGGGCGCCCGCCCGCCGCGCCGCCTCGGCCACCGCCGCGACCGCCGCCGTCTGGCCCGAGACCACGGTCTGGGCGGGCTCGTTGTCGTTGGCCACCTCGACCACCTGCCCCGTCTCGGCGGCCGCCCGGGCGCACAGGGCTTCGACGGCGGGCAGGTCCAGGCCCACCACGGCCGTCATGGCCCCCGGCACCCGCTCGTTGACCTCGGCCATGAGCCGCCCGCGCAGCCGCACCAGGCGCAGGGCGTCCTGCCAGGACAGGACGCCGGCGCACACCGCGGCCGTGTACTCGCCGAGACTGTGACCGGCGACGACGTCGGGCTCGACGTCGTGCGCGCGCAGGACGTCGAGGACGACGGCGCTGGTCAGGAAGACCGCCGGCTGGGTGACCGCGGTGTCGCGCAGGGCCTCGGCGGGCCCTTGCCGGCACAGGTCGGACAGGGGGAAGCCGAGCAGCTCGTCGGCGGTGCGGTAGTACGTGTCGACCAGATCGGGACGCCGCTGTACGAAGTCGGCGCCCATGCCGACGCGCTGCGAACCCTGGCCGGGAAAGACGAACGCCGTGGATGTCATGTCTCGTTGCTTCCTCCGCTCCGTGACGCACTCTTGACGGCTGCTCCTGCAGGACCCGGCGCACGCAGGGCGAAAGGCCGTGAGGGGAACCGCGTGGATGAATTCGGCATGGCGGCGCGAGAAGGCGGCCGGGTGTTTCAGAGCTTCACCGGAGCGGGGCGCCGCGTCAAGGCTGCGAAAGGGCAGGGCAAAGGTTCGTCAGAGGACTGCAAAATCCAAAAGGAAGGGACAGAGGCTCGTTACAGGAGTGCAAGACGGCCGTGCGTTCCGCAAGGTCCCCCCGATATCTTTCAGCCGGAGAACAAAGCGTCGCGCAACCGCCGAACGCCTTTCCGTGCATTCGCCGACGTTCACCGGTCCCGGATCCCGAACCCGAGGAAGACATGGCCACGACCGACCGACGTGTGTTGTCCGCAGTGGAGCACGACGCCGAGAGCGGGGTGACCCCCGTGCGCATACTGCTCGTCGAGAGCGACCGCAGACTCGCCCGCTGCGTGGCCGCCGGCCTGCGACGGCAGGGCTTCGAGGTGGACCACGTGACCACGGCGGGCGAGGCGTTGCGCTCCTGCCGGCAGGCCGACGTCGTCCTGCTGGACCTGAGCGTCTGCGAGCAGGCGGGGCCGCGCCTGTGCCACGAGATCCGGGCCGTCGCCGGCGTGCCCGTGGTGGCCGTCAGCGCCGACCGCACGGAGGCCACCCGCGTGCGGGCCCTGCGCGCGGGCGCGGACGACTGCCTCGACAAGCCCTACGGGTTCAGGGAACTGGTCGCACGCGTCGAGGCGGTGCTGCGCCGCGCGCGTGCCGCGCGGCCCCGCGCCACGGTGCCCGGCCGCGACGACGAATCACCGGTGCGGGTCGACGCCGTCACCCGGGAGGCCCGCATCGGCGAGCGGTGCCTCGCCCTGACGGAGAAGGAGTTCGACCTCCTCCACCTGCTGGTCTCGCGCTCGGGAACCGTCGTCTCCCGGGAGGAGATCATGCTCAAGGTGTGGGGCGACGCCTGGAACAAGCGGAGCCGCACGGTGGACACCCACGTCGCCAGCCTGCGCCGGAAGCTGGACGACGACGGCTGGATCGTCACCGTCCGGGGCGTCGGTTTCCGCTTCACCGCGCCGGGCCGTCCCGCTCCCGTGCGCCCCGCCGAGACCACCGGCGGCACGAGGGCGTCCCGGCGCCGCGCGAGTGGCCGGGCGGCGGGCGGCCCGGCCACGGCCGAACCGCTCAGGGTGGTGCGTCCCGCGTCCCGCGTGCGCGACGTCACCCGTGCCCGCCTGCGGTTACCGTCGGACCGTCACTGACCGGGCGCGCCCTGCGCGTCCGCCGCCCGGTCGGCCCGGTCCGAGGCCTCGCCGAGCATCCGCTCGAACGCCTCGGCGTCGATCCCGGTCAGCGCCTCGTGCGGCGCTCCCGTGCACGACGGTCACGCGCCCGCGACGGTGTGCCCGAGCCCGCCGGATAGGGCGCGGGGCGGGCAGGGTAGGAAAGGGGCGTGAGTGAGCATCAGGGGCCCGAGTGGACGGACATGACGCCGGCGGACTTCGACCGGGAGGCTCCGCTGCGTCTGGACGTGGACGCCGGCGCCGCGCCGGTGCCGGCCGAACCGGACGAGTACGGCACGCCACCCCTGTTCGGGCGGCAGGCCCCGCCCCGGCCCGCCACCCGGCGCCGTTCCCGCAACGGCGCCGCGCGCAGCGAACAGGGGCGCCTGTTCTAGGGCCTGTCGTCAGATTCCCGTCGTCCGCCCGGAGGGCGGGCCCCGCGGCGTCGGGTGCGTGCTCCCGGCGTGCCGGGCGCGGGCCCTCGTCCTGTGGATGTACTCGGGTCTGCGCCCGGCACGCCGAGAGTGCGTGCAGGGCGTCGCGGGGCAGGCGGGAGTTCGACGACAGGCCCTGGGCCGGCCGGCAGGACCGGCCGGCCGAGCGGTGGCCGCGCCGGCGAGGGCCGGCCACCGCGGGCCGAACGGACCCTGTGGAAGGCGGACAGGTACGCGGCGTGGCGGTCCGCGCCGGTGATCCGCACGAAGGACCCGTCGGCGGACCGCGGCGAGGAGCCGGTCAGACCGGCGCTGCCCGTGTACGCGCGGGGTGTGATGCCGCCGCCGACGGGGATCCGTTTCCTGCGCGGGCGCACGTCGATGCCGGGCCCGCGGGGGATCGTACCGGGCGCGGGCCGGGCCTCCTCGATGCGCCGGTGCCGGTCCGCGCCTGACGGAAGGTCACCACCCGTGCGCCGGGCGGCGGTGACCTTCCGTCAGGCGCTTCGGCCGCACGTCACGGTTGTCGTGAACCTTGCAAACTCGGCTCCGCCCTGCTTCCATCCGGTTAGGAAAGTTTCCTAACTGTCGGTCCTCCGAACGGAGTCCCCCATGAAACCGGCACGCCTGCGGCCACGTACAGCCGCGGCACTGGGCGGCGCGCTCCTCCTCGCCCTCACCGCCGCGCCGGCCGCCGACGCGGTTCTCCACCCGTCCCCCCGCACCCCCGCCGCCACGACCCCCGTCGCCCTCAACGGCCGGCTCGAGGTCTGCGGTACCAAGCTCTGCAACGCGCACGGCAAGGCCGTCCAACTGCGCGGCATGAGCACGCACGGCACCCAGTGGTACGCGCAGTGCCTGACGAGCGGCTCGCTCGACGCCCTGGCGAAGGACTGGAAGGCCGACGTCCTGCGCGTCTCCACCTACGTGCAGGAAGGGGGCTACGAGACCGACCCCCAGCGCTTCACGGACCTCGCCGACTCCCTCATCCGGCAGGCGACGGACCGGGGCATGTACGTGATCGTCGACTGGCACATGCTCTCTCCCGGGGACCCGCACACCAACCTCGCCGACGCCAGGAGGTTCTTCACCGAGATCGCGAAGAGGAACCACGGCAGGAACAACATCCTCTACGAGATCGCCAACGAGCCCAGCGGCGTGAGCTGGTCGCGGATCAAGAGCTACGCGGAGCAGGTCATCCCGGTCATCCGGGCCGTCGACCCCGACGCCCCCGTCCTGGTCGGCACCCGCGCGTGGTCCTCGTTCGGCGTCTCGGAGGGGGCCGACGAGTCCGAGGTCGTCGCCGACCCGGTCGACGCCCCGAACATCATGTACACCTTCCACTTCTACGCCGACTCGCACCGGGACGAGTACCTGGCGACCCTCTCCCGCGCCGCGGACCGGCTGCCGGTGTTCGTCACGGAGTTCGGCACCCAGAACTACGCGGGTGAGGGCGGCAACGACTTCGCCATGTCCCAGCGCTACCTCGACCTGATGGCCGACAAGAAGATCGGCTGGGTCAACTGGAACTACTCCGACGACCACCGCACCGGTGCCGTCTTCAACACCGGAACCTGTGCGAACGACGGCCCCTGGACCGGGACTTCGTCCCTCAAGCCGGCCGGCGTCTGGATCCGTGACCGCATCAGGACACCGGACGACTTCCCCACCGGCTGACGCGCGGCCTCCCGCGCCCGCCCGCCCGTCCGCTCGGGACGCCCGGCCGGACGGGCGGTCGCACGGTGCGCGGTGCACGGCCGGCAGGGGGCGGGCCCGGAGCGGCCGCGGCCCGGTCCGCTGGTCTCGCCGCGGGTCCCTCCGCGGGATCCGCGGCGGGACCCGCGGAGCTTTGCCGACGGACACCTGAGGGACCGTACGTTCCCGGTGGCGGTGCGGACCCCGTGCGGCGCGTCCGGCCCGGCCGCCGCAGGGACCGCGGCCCGGCGGGCACGGAACCTCTGAGCTTGCTCAAAGAGGGCTTCGGGCCGCCGCGGCCCAGGGCATCCTCCGGACAGCCGGTGCGAACGCCCGGCGGGGGAGGGGGAACCATGGGGATCACGTTGGTCCTGGTGGGCGTGGCCGTGGCGGGCCTCGTCGCGGTGTGCGTGTGGGGGGTGCGCCGGGCCTGGCGGCGCGCCTGGGACGACCTGGGGCTGCAGGCCTCCGTGCGCGGTCACGGTGCCGGGCGCGGCCATGGGCCGTGGCCGGCGAGCGGCGCTGCGAAGGCGGGAGCGGCGACGGCCGGCGGCAGTTCGCTCAGCTGCTCGTCGTGGTACGCCGCGGACGACTCCGGCGGAGGGCCGCAGAGCGACTGTTCGTGCGGCAGTTCGTCCTCGTGCGGCAGCTCCTCCTCATGCGGCAGTTCGTCCTCGTGCGGCAGCTCCTGCTGACTCGTACGGCGCGCCGGGATCGGAGGGGCGGGGCGACTGAAGGCGGGCTAACGACACCTAAGCATCTTTAGCTGTACGCACGATGATCGCTTGCCTAGCCTCGACCCGCACCGACCCCGTGCCGCAGGCGCCGGGGCACCCGCCACCTGCGAGGAGAGACGCGTGACATCCGTACACCTGATCGGCGGCGGCTGGCGCGGGAAAGCCGCGGACCTCGTCCACGGCCCCTTCCTCGCCGCGGCCGCCGCCAGACGAGCGGGCGGGACCCCCGTGATCGCCTGCCTGCTGGTCGACGAGGGCGACGGGCACGCGCAGGAGTCCTTCGCCCGCTACGACGCGGTCCTGCGGGCCGTCGCGCCCTGTGTCCCCGTGCCCGTACCGGTACCGGTGGGCCACTCCTTCGACCCGGCCCTGCTCGGCCGGGCGGACGCCCTGCTCGTCGGCGGCGGCCTCACCCCGGCCTACCAGCAGGCCCTCGCCCCCGTGCGGGCCGGCCTGCCCGCCCTGCTGCGAGCCGGGGCCATGCCCTACGCGGGCTTCTCCGCGGGGGCCGTCGTCGCCTCCCGCCACGCCCTGGTGGGAGGCTGGACGTCCGGCGGTATCGCCGTGTGCCCGGAAGACGCCGCCGAGGACCTCGACGAGATCGAGGTCCGGCCCGGCCTCGGCCTGGTCCCCTTCACGGTCGACGTGCACGCCGCACAGTGGGGGACCCTGCCCCGGCTCGTCGAGGCCGTGCGCCGCGGGGACGTCCCGTACGGCGTGGCGATCGACGAGGACACCTGCCTCACCGTCCACGAGGACCGTGCCGAGGTGTCCGGACTCGGGGCGGCACACCTGGTGCGGCGCGCACCGGCGGAAGCGGAGGGCGCGGTGGCCGTCTCCGTCGGCGCGTACCGCGCCGGCCGGTCCTTCCCCCTGCGGTGGACGCCGGACAGCCGGTGGCCGGTGGGGGAGACGAGGCGGACGAGGTAGACGGCGGCCGCCGGCACGCCGGCGACGGCGGCGCGCGTCCGGGCCGTCCGCCGTTGCGCACGGCAGGCCCTCCGGCCGCCCGCCGTCACGGGCCCAGGTGCGCCGGTTCGCCGCTGCCGGCCTCGCGCACCGGCCGGAACTCCACGGCCACCACGCCGTCGACGTTGCGGCACAGCTCCTCCAGGACGGGGACCGCGAGCCGGGAGGAGAGCCGCCCGGTGAGCACGACGTGTCCGTGCGTCACGTCCACCTGCACGGCCGAGGGAGCCTCGCCCAGCGCCTTGACCAGGACCTCCTCGACGATCTCGGTACGGATCGCCTGGTCCTTGCGCAGGAAGACACGGAGCAGGTCGCTCCGGCTCACCACGCCGATCAACCGCCGTTCGCCGTCGACCACCAGGAGCCGCTTGATGCCGTGCTGGGCCATCACCCGGGCGGCGTCCACGACGCTCCAGTCCTCCCGCGCGCAGACGGCGGGCGAGGTCATCAGCCCCGCCGCGTCCGTGGCCAGGGCCTTGGCCGGCCGCGGGCGGACGCCGGACCCCGCGGCGTCGTCCGCCGGCCGGCCCCACATCTTGTGCAGGAGGTCCGCCTCCGACACCACGCCCACCGGGCGGTTCTCCTCGTCCACCACGGGGACCGCGGTGATGCCGTACTCCTGCAGCAGATGGGCGATCTCCTTGAACGGCGTACCGCCCTGGACCCGTACGACCGCGTCACTCATCAGGTCGCGGACCCTCAGGTGGTTCATTCGGGGCCTTCCTTTCTCCGACCACCGGCGCAGAAGGAAGCGTCCAGCGGTGCCCCGGTCGTGCCTCTGACTCCCACTCCCCGAACTTAGCCCGACTCGGAGCCGCCCGGGCACGGTCAGGGCCGTCCCGTTCCCGGATCCCGGCCGGCAGGTTCCGGGCACCCCCCCGCCGGCCGCCCGGCGAGGGCGCCGTCCGGACGCCCGGACCACCGCCCCGGCCCATTGACAACGCCTCATGCGGTGTCCGGCGCCGGCCCGTCACGGGCCGGCGCACCGCCCTCGCGGGGACGGCGGACTGACCGCCGCCACCGCGTGGACCGCCCGGCCCCGGTGAGGCCCCGCCGCGGCCGCAGTCCCGGCGGAGCCGGACGCGGCGCCCCCGCCCCACCGGCGAGGGCGCCGGGGACGACCGGGCCGGGCCCGCGGCCGCTCCGGCGGCCGGGGCCCGCCGGAGCGGCAGGGGCGGGCCGGCCGGCGGCCGTCACGGGGCCCGGACCCGGGGCCCGCCGCACGGCACGTGCGGAGCGCGGGCGCCGGCCGGGCGGAGAAGCCCTGGTGCGGGTCCTCGGGTGACGTCGCCGGCCGGCGCCGTGCGGCGGACGCCGCGGGCGGCGTGCGGGCCGAAGACCTCCGACGGCGCGGGCCGGTGCATCCCCCGCGGGGCCGCGGAGGGAAGGCGGGAGAAGGACCCCGGGACCCGGCCCCGGGCCGGGGCGGTCACCGTCGCGAAGCGGTGTGCCGATCGCCGCCCTTGGGCGTAACGTCCTGATATGAACGAGGGAGGTGCCTCGTGACCGGCACGGGTGATCCGGACGCCGGTGCCGACGGGCTGGACGCCGCGTTCACCGAGACGGTGCGTCGCACCGGCGCGTCCATCGGTGCTCTGTACCTGCTCGCACCGGACGAAC
The DNA here is from genome assembly GCF_040678355.1 of Streptomyces sp. NPDC052701. Taxonomy (NCBI): domain Bacteria; kingdom Bacillati; phylum Actinomycetota; class Actinomycetes; order Kitasatosporales; family Streptomycetaceae; genus Streptomyces; species Streptomyces sp. NPDC052701. Next base: position 8,787 of record NZ_JBFATO010000063.1, on the reverse strand, counting down.
AGCTGCTGCGTCTGCACGTGATGTGCGGGGCGCCCGTCGAACTGGCCGCACCGTGGACGAGGATCTCGCTCGCCTCCCCGGCGCCGGTGACCGACGCCGTCCGGGACGACCGCCTGGTGTGGGTGGGCAGCCAGGAGGAGATGGCCCGCTCCTATCCGCGCGCCGCGATAACGCTTCCCTACCCGTTGGCGCTGGTCGCGGCGCCGGTCAACGGAGTCCGGCGGTGGGGTGCCCTGCTGCTGATGTGGCCGGCCACCCGTCCGCCGTACATGACCGGGCGGGAACGCAGCAACATCGCCTCCAGCTGCCGGCGTCTGGCCCGCGCGCTGGAGGAAGCCGCCGACGGCGGCAGGCCGTTGGGCGTCAAGGGCCCGCCTCGTGTCGTCCCGGCCGGAACCGGGCACGCCTCCGCGAGCCCGGCGATGGCGATGGCCGACTTCATCGAGCGCCTGCCCGGCGGGAGCTGCGCACTGGACCTGGAGGGACGCTTCACCTTCCTGAGCGCCGGGGCCTGCGAGCTGCTGGACAGCGACGCCGACCGGCTGCTGGGCACCGTGCCGTGGCAGTCCCTGCGCTGGCTGGACGACCCGACCTACGAGGACCGCTACCGTGCCGCGCTGCTCAGCCGCGAGCCCGTGGCCTTCACCGCGTGCCGCCCGCCGGACCAGTGGCTGGACTTCCACCTCTACCCCGACGCCAGCGGCATCAGCGTCCGCATCGTCCGCACCGGCGCACAGCCCCCGCCCGTACCCGCGCCCCACCGGTCCTCGCGCAGTGCCACACCCGCCCGGGCCGGCCAGCTCTACCAGCTCACGCACCTGGCCGCCGCGCTGACCGAGGTCGTCGGCGTCCAGGACGTGATCGACCTGGTCGCCGACCAGATCATGCCCGCCTTCGGCGCCCAGGGGCTGGTCCTGTCCGCCGCCGAGGCCGGCCGGCTGCGGATCACAGGCCACCGCGGCTACACCCCTCACGCCATCGCCGCCCTGGACGGGCTGCCCCTGGACACCGACTTCACCCCGGCAGGGCGCGCTCTGGGCAGCGGCATCCCCGCCTTCTTCGCCGACCAGGAGGAGATGCGGCGCGTCTACCCGCAGGCCCCGCTCGTCAGCGGCAAGCACGCCTGGGCCTTCCTGCCGTTGATCATCTCCGGAAGGCCGGTCGGCTGCTGCGTCCTGTCCTACGACCACCCCCACGAGTTCCCGGCCGAGGAACGAGCCGTCATGACCTCCCTCGCCGGGCTGATCGCCCAGGCCCTCGACCGCGCCCGCCTGTACGACACCAAACACGAACTCGCCCACGGCCTGCAGCAGGCGCTGCTCCCGCGCACCCTCCCCGCCGTCGACGGCCTGCGGGTCGCCGCCCGCTACCTGCCCGCCACCCACGGCATGGACATCGGCGGGGACTTCTACGACCTGATCCGGCTCGGCGACACCGCCGCCGCGGCCGTCATCGGCGACGTGCAGGGCCACAACGTCGCCGCCGCCGCCCTCATGGGCCAGGTCCGCACCGGAGTGCACGCCCAAGCGTCCTCGGGCACGCCCCCCGACCAGGTCCTCGCCCGGACCAACCGGCTCCTCATCGACCTCGGCTCCGACCTGTTCACCAGCTGCCTCTACGCCCACCTCGACTTCGCCCGCCGGAGCGTGACCCTGGCCAGCGCCGGCCACCCGCCACCGCTGCTGCGCCTGCCCGGCGGCGACAGCCGGCCCGTGGCCGTCCCGCCCGGACCGCTCCTGGGGATCGACCCCGACGCCGTGTTCCCCGTGACCGGGATCCCGCTCACCCCGGGGATGACCCTCGCCTTCTACACCGACGGCCTCATCGAGGCTCCCGGGGTCGACCTGGACGACGCCATCGCCCGCCTCGCCCGTCGTCTCGCCCGGGCCGACGACCGGGACCTGGAGGGGCTCATCGACGACCTGCTGGGCAACGTCGGCACCACGGGCCAGCGCGCCGACGACGTCGCTCTGCTCGTGCTGCACCACGGAGCGGGGCACGGGCGGTGACGGAACACCCCGGACGCCGAAGGGCCGGCCCGGGAGGGCCGGCCCTTCGGCGTGTCCCGCGCCTCGCCGGGTGCTCAGCCCTGGCGGGCCTTGAAGCGGGGGTCCTTCTTGTTGACGACGAAGGTCACGCCCCGTCGGCGCACCACCTGGGCACCGGGCCTGGCCTTCAGCGAGCGCAGGGACTTGCGCACCTTCATGGTCGTCCTCTCCTCGTCTTCCTGTGCTCTTCGTGCTCCGGCACCGGTCCTGGTGCCCCGGCCGGGGAGCACAGGTCCCGGCCGCGTTCGGGGACGGCCGCGGCCGAGCGGCCGTATCGCCGTGCGAACCGCCCGACGCGGGCCGCCGCGTCCACGGTCCTACCTCTCCTCGCGGAAGAGGACGTGCCGTCCGGCCACCGGGTCGTACTTGCGCAGGACCATCCGGTCGGGCTGGTTCAGGCGGTTCTTGCGCGTGACGTAGGTGACGCCGGTCCCGGCCGTCGACTTCAGCCGGACGACGGGACGCGCGGTGCTGCGTGCCATGGGGCCCTCCTTTCGCGGACCGGCACCCGCTGAATTTGATCTGCGCATGCCAGTCTCTGTGCTGTGCAACAGCGGGCTGTACCAGGACATTCCCGTCGGCCGCAGCCCGCGGCGCCGGCGCAGCGGGCTGCGGCCGGGCCGCGGAAGGCGTCCCTGGGTTTTCTCGGGCCGACGACCTGGATGCCGGCGCCGAACCCGCCGACGGCGGCGGCCGGAGCGGGCCGCGACCACGCGCCCGGGACGGGCCGGCCGCGATCCGGCCCCAGCTCCTCGACGAGTCCGTCGTGGAGGTGGGGGACACGGCGGTGGCGGGCGCCGCCTGCTGGACGCCCCTGCGCGGACTGCCGAGGGACCGCGTCGGTGTCACCCGGGCCGTGGACGCCGTCAGTCGGTACGACGCGTCCTGACCTGACCCGACCCTCCCGGGCGGCGGGATCAGCGGTTGCCGGTCTGGCCGTGCCAGTCCAGGCACACCACGGTGGCGTCGTCCTCGGGATGACCGTGACAGGCCTCCTGTACCGCGTTGGTGAGCTCCTGGACCGCCTGTCTGGGATGCAGGCCGCTGGTGTCGTGCAGCAGGGCGGGCAGGTCGACGGCCGCCGCCGCCCGGTCCTGCATGCCGTCGGTGGTCAGGAGCAGCCGGTCCCCGGGGCGCAGGTCGAGTTCCTGGACGCGGTAGGGGACGGGCGAGGGGACCCCGAAGGGCAGGTTGACGGAGAGGCGGATCTCCTCCACGACGCCGTCGCGCAGCCGCAGCGGCCAGGGATGACCGGCGTTGATCAGCTGGACGCGCTGTTCCGCGAGCCTGATGCACAGCAGCTGTCCGGTGGCCATGGTGCCGCGGCCGTGGTCCAGGATCGCCTGGTGGGCCCGGCGGGCCTGTTCGGCCACGTTGCAGCCGGCGCGCCGGGCGCCACGCAGGGCGCCGAGCAGAAGGGTGGCCAGGAGCGCGGACCCCACGTCGTGCCCCATGGCGTCGGTCAGCGAAAGGTGCAGGGTGTCGTGGTCGAGGCAGTAGTCGTAGGTGTCACCGCCGATGTCGTCGGCGGGCACCAGCCCACAGGCGAGGGTGAACTGCGGCGCCTCGCAGCAGGACGCCGAGGGGAGCAGCTGGTGCTGGATCTCCGCGGCGAGGGTCATGCGCGTGGTGCGCTGGCCCCATTGGTAGAGGTCGGTGAAGCGCCGGTCGGTCACGATGATGTAGGCCAGTGCGTGCGCGGCTTCCGCGACGTGCCGCAGGACCGTGTCGTCGGTGCCGGGGAGCGTCATCTCCAGGACGCCGACGCAGTCACCGCGGTTCGTGACGGGAACGACGACCCGGTGCCCGCCCCCCGCGTCCCGCTCCTGGTGCAGCCGCTGGGTGCGCAGTACCCGGTCGTAGGCGCTGCCCCGCAGGGGGATGCGCTCGGTGCTGGTTCCCCCGGGTCCGGCGTCCCCGGCCGCGTTGAGCCGTACCAGCTCCTGCCCGACGAAGTCGAGGAAGAGCAGGGAGACGGATACCGCGCCGAAGCGCTTCTGCAGATAACGCGCGACGACGTCCACCGACTCCATCGGCGCTGCGTCCTCGGCAGCCGCCAGGATCTCTCCCAGTGCGAACTCAGCGGCCACTGCCACCTCCCTGCGGTCGCCAGACTTTTATCCCCGACCCGGTCGCGCATTCCTGCGGCACGGACAGAGACCACCTGCAGGGGGCATGGCCGGGCCTCTCGTCGAACACCAGGAGAACTCCTGCGCGGCCGGGCCCGTCACGAGCCGCCTGCCGTCTCCTGCCGGCGTGCCGGCGTGCCGGCGGCGGAAGGCGACCACGGCACTCGTCGCACAGCGCGGCCCGGTCTTCCGCGAAGGCGTCGGCCGGCCGTCTCCCCGGCCCGGGCGCCCACGCCCGTCCCGGTCCCTCACCCCGGGTCCTCCGGGAGGTAGAAGGCCTGCCTCAGGAACGCGGCCATGTCCTCCAGCGCCTGCACGTAACCGGACCTGTAACGGGCGTCGGTGTCGGTCCGCCGGCTCTCGGCCCGCGCCCACTGGTCCAGCTTGAGGGCGATGCGGAGGTGGTTCCGGTACAGCGCGCCGTACTCGCCCTCGAGTGCGGCTCGCGCGCGGCCCTCGTCCCAGTCCTCGAGGGTTCCTGTGTCGAAGTCCAGCAGTTCCTCGTCGTCCGGCAGTTCCTCGTCGGGTCGTTCCACGGGGTTCCTCCTCGGTCGGGCCCCCGTTCCCACGGTGCCTCACCGGGGCCGCCGGGCGAGCCCTCGCACCCGGGCCGCGCCGCGCACCGCCGGGTGAGCCGGGGAGCTGCGCCGTTGCCGTCCGGTGACGCCGGTGACAAAGCTGTAGCGGTGGCGGAGGGCAACGAAGAGGCCCGACGGCGGGTCGTACGACGTGTCATGACCGGCGAGTGCCGCGGTGGGCCGCACGACTGCGACTCCCCGCCGTCCGCGTCCGGTCGTCCGATCCGCATCGCATGGGGGAACCATGAACACTCGCACCCGCGGTACCCGACTCGCGCTGGCCGCGCTGGCCGCCGGAACCGCAGTCGCGCTGGCCGCCGTCCCCGCATCGGCGGCGGACGCTCCCCGCTTCCTGGAACCGGGCGAGCTGCCGCCGCACCCGACGTCGCCCTGGTACGCTGGCCCGGTCACCGCCGGGCAGCCCGAGCACCCGCCGGTCTGCGTGGGGGAGGCGCTGCCGTCCATCTCCAGTCACCGCGAGTACTGGACCGAGTACGACACCAACGCGTTCCAGGTGACCGTGGTGGAGCGCGACGAGCAGCGGGCCAAGGCGTTCGCCGCGCTGCTGCGCCAGAAGGTCGCCGACTGTGCCGAGCGGCTCGTGCAGGAGAACCCGGGCCTGACGGCGACCGAGAAGGACTACGGCAAGATCAAGGTCGAGGAGGGCGCCCGCGTCTACGGCCTGCACACCGTCTCCGACTGGGGTTCCTCCGACGTCAGCCTGTTCTCGGTGGGCCGGGACGGCAGGACCGTGACCTATGTCCGGTGGGCGCAGATGGGCACCTTCGAGCACGCGCAGGTCGCGGACTTCAAGAAGACCACCGTGACGGCCGTCGACAAGCTCTACTGAACCCCGGGCCGGAGCCGCCCGCCCCGCCGGCGCCGCGGGAGGCCGGACGGGTGTGACGACGTCCGGCCGGTCACGGCCCGGGTCAGCCGCCGACGTGGATGCCGGGGCGGCGGCCGGGGTCGGGCTCGTGTTCGCGGATGATCTCGCGGGTGACGGGCGCGGTGTCGCCGCGGCCGAGGAGGAAGTAGCGGAACATGTGCTTCAAAGGGCTGCCCTCGGCCCAGGCGAAGTAGCAGTGCGGCCTGACGCCGGTGGCGTCGCGCAGGGCCAGCAGGATCGCGGCGATGGCGTTGGGGGCGGCCGGGGCCTGGGCGCGCAGGACCCGGTACCCGTCCACCTCGACGCCGTGGACGGCGAGGGTGTCGCTGAAATCGGACGGGTCGACCACGTCGATCTCCAGGAACAGGATGTCGGCGGGGCCGGGTACCGGGTTGGCGCCCCGCTGCTCGCGTTCCTTCTCGGCGTACTCGGCGCCGTCGCCGGCCTGGCGGCGGTTGGCGACGATGTTGAGGGAGTGGTCGTGGGCGAGGCTCTCGGTGACGAACCGGCGTGCCGCCGGGTCGAACTCGATGCTGTCGGCGCGCAGTTCGGTGGTGCGGGCGATCCGGGAGATCAGCGACACCAGGACGATCCCGGCGATGAAGACGCCGGAGATCGCGATGCCGTCGGGCTTGTCGATGATGTTCGCCGCCAGGGCGTAGGACAGAGCCGCGGTGAGCAGGGCGAAGCCGGCGGTGGCCGCACGCCGGTGACGGCGCGCGGCGGAGACGGTGACGGCGAAGGCGCCCGAGACCATCATCGCCAGGACGCCGGTCGCGTAGGCACCGGCCTGGGCGTTGACATCGGCGCCGAAGGCGAGGGTGAGGGCCACGCACACGGCCGTGTAGACGAGGACGACCGGGCGGACCGCGCGCCCCCACTCGGGGGCCATGCCGTAGCCCGGCAGGTAGCGGGGCACGATGTTGACCAGTCCCGCCATCGCCGATGCGCCGGCGAACCACAGGATCAGGATGGTGCTGATGTCGTAGACGGTGCCGAACGCCTCTCCGACGTGCTCGTGGGCCAGCCAGGCCAGGGCCCTGCCGTTGGCGTCGCCGCCGGGTTCGAACTCCTGGTGCGGGATGAGCACCGTGGTGACGAAGCTCGCGGACAGCAGGTAGACGCTCATGACGACCGCGGCGGCGGTGAGCAGCCTGCGGGTGTTGCGGATCCGGGATTCCAGCCGCTGCCCGGGACCGCTGCCGCCGGCGGCCACGAGCGGCATCATGCTCACCCCGGTCTCGAATCCCGACAGGCCCAGCACCAGCAGCGGAAAGGCCAGCAGCGCGGGACCGGCGAGGTCCGCCGGGCCGCCCCCGGTGTCGGCCAGGGCACCGGTCCACGCGGCCCACGCCTCCTCACCGGTGACCACGTGCACCAGCCCGGCGGCGATGACGACCGCGTTGAGGACCAGGAAGACCGCCACCAGCGGGACGGCCACACCGACCGCTTCGCTGAAACCCAGCAGGAACACCCCGCCGAGCAGCACCAGCAGGGTCACCGTGAGGGCGACCTCGTGGCCGTGCAGCGCGTGGGGCAGGTAGGGGTTCTCCACCATGTGCACGGAGGCGTCCGCCGCGGAGAGGGTGATCGTGACGATCCACGAAGTGGCGACGAATCCGAGCAGGACCAGCACGAACAGCTTGCCCCACCAGAACGGCAACAGATCTTCCAGCATCGCCACCGAACCGGCCCCGTGCGGGCTCTCCCGCGCCACGCGCCGGTACATCGGCAGCATCCCGAGCAGGGTCAGCGCCACGATGACCAGCGTGGCCAGCGGAGAGACCGCCCCGGCCGCCGAGACGGCGATCGCCGGCACGTAGGCCAGGCTGGAGAAGTAATCCACCCCCGTCAGGCACATCACCTTCCACCAGGCGTGCGGCTTGCCGTGTCCCTCACCGGCCGCCGGCCCGACCGGCTGCACCCGGTGGCGCAGCAGCCACCCGGCCAGACGGCCGGCAGGCCGTGTCCGCAGCGCGGGACTGTCCACCACCGCCGGCAGGACCGGCCCCGTCGTGTCCTCCACAGCCTTCCCCCAGCCCTTTCGCCACGGCCGATCCGCCGACCACGCGTCTCGGGCCCTCTACCCCGCATCGGCCGACGCGTGCATGCCATGCCTGGCGGTGGGCGTCGGCCCGGCGGTGGCGGCGAAGGACAGTGCTCCCGCGGGCCGTCGCGCGTCGGAGCCCCTGTGGGGAACGCGGCTCGGAACGCGAAGTGCCGCTGGGGCGCCAGGTGGGTTCCCCCGCAGACGGGTACCCGGCCGGGGAAAGCGTGCCAGGTGGAGGTGGCGACATGGCGACTGCGCACCAACCGGAGACGCACCGGTCCGGGCAGGAAGTCCGGCAGTCCCTGATGCGGGGGCAGCGGCAACAGCTCATCGGAATGCTGATGATCGTCACCGCGGTGGCGCTGTTCGTGGCTCCGTGGATCGTGGGCTACCCCGACACGGCCAAGGACGCGCATCGCAACGAACTGGCTGTCGGGATGGTCGTCTTCTTCATCGCGCTCGCCCGGTTCGCCTGGTACCCCGGGAAGTGGCCCGATCTGGTCGTGCTGGCGGCGGGCGTCTGGATGATCGTCTCCCCCTGGGTCATCAGTCTGCAGAAGACCGAGGTGTTCGACGGCGCCCAGGTGGTCGACGTCGTCATCGGCATCGTGCTGGTGGTGCTGGCGAGCCTGTCCTTGCTGCTGCTGGCCCTGACGGAGAAAGCGGAGAAGAAGGCGGGGAAACACGACGGCGCCCGGCGGTGAGCCCGAGCCGGTGACCGGCGGGCGGTGAGCCCGAGCCGGTGACCGGCGCGGCTGAGGCCGCCGCGGGTTTCCGCCACCGCGCGGGGGACTCACCGGGCGAGGCGGCGTACCAGGCGGAGCAACGGGTGCGCTTGCCCGCGCTGCGGGCGAGCCGGCTGACGCAGACGTTCGTCCACTGGCCCCGTCTCCCCGGGCGGGGCCTTCCCTGACCCCCGGGTCACGGCCGGTCGCCTTTGTGGCCCTCGGCGTCGATGACGTCGCGCCGCCCGGTGTCCTCCGCCTGGTCCACTCCCACCACGTCGGGGTGGTGGAGGTCGAAGGCGGGGGATTCGGAGCGGATCTTGGGCAGGGTGGTGAAGTTGTGGCGTGGGGGCGGGCAGCTGGTGGCC
>NZ_JBFATO010000062.1:0-18332 GCF_040678355.1 Streptomyces sp. NPDC052701 | reverse complement strand
CCACCCCCCAGGTCATCCGATCGACAGGGGGCAACAGTCATGCCGGGCCCGGAGGCCAACGGTCCCGTTGCGGAACCGCGGAAAACATAACGGGGGGGGGTACCAGGGGGTGCCGGGGCGGGCGCGGGGCGCGGGTGGGCCGGCCGGGGGCGGGGCCCCGGGCCGACGGCGCCCGGGCCTCACCCCGTCACGGCGCCTTCCTTCGGCGCGCCGCGCCGGGGCGCCGGGCGGTCCAGGTGGGCCACCACCGAGGTGTGGAAGCGGTGCACGGCGTCGTCGACGCTGCGGATGAACCCGGTCTGCGCGCTGCCCCGCCCGCTGCCCATCCCCTTGAACAGGGACAGGCGGAAACCGGTGATCCGGGTGGCGCCGTCCCTCGGCAGCAGGTCCGCCGGTTCGGGACGCAGCCGCTCCAGCGTGCCCCGCGGTCCGCCCGCCTCCCCCTCGACCAGGGTCTCGATGTGCAGGTCCGCCGGTGCCCCGTCCAGACGGCGGACGAGACGCTTGACCCAGGTGAGGGGATAGCCCTGCTCGGGCGCCGGGACCTCGACGGAGGTGCGCAGCTTGCCGGTGCGCAGGTCGGCGCTGATGCCGAGCAGCCCGGGCGCGTCCTCGACGCGCAGCTCCGCCTGGAGCCTGCCCTCGGCGCAGAGCCGGTCGGCCTGCCGGGCCCGGCGGGCGGTGGGATCGGCGCCCCGCCCCGCGCGCTGCACGGGCAGCACCTTCTGGCCGAGCTCGCCGCCCAGCCGGAGGCACACCTGGCGGATCAGCCGCTCCCAGCTCTCGACGACCTCCAGGGCGCGCGGGTCGCCCTGGCACAGGGTCTCGTCGTCGATGCCGTTGCGCACCGGGACCCAGGCCGAGCCCATGTTCTGGAAGCCGTGGCAGCCGGAGTTCTCGTGCTGCAGGTAGTGCAGCAGCTCCTGGAGCAGCCAGGCGTGTGCCGCGTTGCCCACGCCCTCGTGCCGGATCAGCATCTGGGCCTGGTGGGCGACCTCGGCCCACGACAGGTGCCGGAGGGCCACCTTGTGCCTGCGCCGCCCGTCGACCTTGACGTCGACGAGCGGGCTGCCCTCCAGCGCGACGTCGTTCGACAGCGTGACGACCGCCTCGTAGCCGCGGCGGGCGGCGATGTCCATGTACGCCTGCACCTGGTCGGGCCTGAGGGCGTTGCCGTTGGTCTTCGTCTCCACCAGCGCCGTCCACAGCTTGCCGGCCCGCTCGACGCGGATCACCCCGTCCGGGCGCCGGGGGGTGTCGCCGTGCGCCAGCGAGACCTCGGTGAACGTCTCCATGCGGCCCGCCGGCGCTCCGAAGGCCGCGGTGAGCCTGCGGCCGAACTCCGGCACCTGCGCCATCACCGACAGCAGCACGGAGGTGGCCCGCGTCTCCCGGTCCCGGTCGCTCTTGAGCACCGACACCGGGAACAGCCTGGCCGCCTTCCAGGACTCGTTCTCGGCCAGGGACTTCCGGACCGCCCTGGGCAGCGTGATCTTCTTCTTGGCGGTACGGGGCCGGGCACCCGCCCCGGGCCGTGCGGCCTCCCGCCCGGCGGGACGGCGGGGAGCGGGGACGGCGCCGAGCACCGGGCGCGCGGCGGGGCCGCCGGCCTCCCCGGCCCCGTCGGCCCCGCCGCCGGGCGCCGTCGCCGTGACCGCCGCCCCCGCCCGCGCGACGACCCCGCCGCCCGCAGCGACCCCGGCGCTCGCGGTGTCCTCGGTCTCCTCGGTGTCCGCGGCGTCCCGCGGCGCGTCCTCCGCGGTCCCCGCGTCGTCGTCGACGTCGACGCCGAAGTCCGTCGCCAGACCGGCCAGACCGGTGTCGTAGCCCTGGCCGACGGCGCGGAACTTCCACTCGTCCCCGCGCCGGTAGAGCTCGCCGAAGATGATCGCGCTCACCGGGCCGGGATCGTCGATCACGAACCGCAGGAGGTTCTCGCCGGCCGCGTCGGCCAGCGTGACCTTGAGGTCCTGCAGCTCGTCGAAGCGGGCCCGCCCGTACCGGCTCGCGGCCACGACGATCCGTTCGACGCCGTCCGCGACCGCGGTCAGGTCGAAGCCGATCCGGTCCTCGCTGCCCTCGGCCGTCGGTTCCTTGCCCAGCAGCTGCACGCTTCCGTCCGCGGCCACCGGGTTGTTGTAGAAGCAGAAGTCGGCGTCGCTGCGGACCTTTCCGCTCGCGTCCAGCAGCAGGACGGACACGTCCGCGTCGCCCTCCCCGGTCGGGCTCGCCCAGCCCAGGCCGACGATCAACGAGCCGGTGTTCTCGCTCAGGGCCGACAACGACATGTTCGAGCCCTTGACCATGTGGTGCACAAAACCCCCCAGATCGCGCGCCGGGGCACACGTCCTCCCGCCCCGGTCGCCTCCCCTCGCGGCGGGTGTGACCTGCCGCACATCCGGCACTGTAGTGGCCGCGCGGCGCGGCCGTGGGGCGATGGAGGGGATTGGGGTCCGTGCGCGCCGGGCCATTGCCCGGGAAAACGCACTGTGACTAGCCTGTGTTCGTCATGCCGATCGCCTGTTGAAATCTCGAACGCAGGCGCCTGAAACACCAAGGGAGGGGGCCGGTCGTGGGACGCCTCGTACCAGCCGTGACCCGGGCTCTCGACATTCTCGAGCTCTTCCTCGACGGGGACGGCACGCTCTCCGCCCCCGACATCGTGCGCAGGCTCCAGCTGCCGCGCACCACCGTGCACGAGCTGGTGACCACGCTCGCCGCCCGGAAGTACATCGTCCCGGTGACCGGCCAGCCCGGACGCTACCGGCTCGGCGTGCGCCCGTACCAGCTCGGCGCCCGTTACGCCGAGCAGCTCGACCTGGCGGCCGAGGGCCAGCAGGTCGCCCGGTCCGTCGCCGAGACCTGCGACGAGACCGTGCACGTGGCGATCCTGGAGGACACCGACGTCATCTACATCGCCAAGGTCGACTCCACGCACGCCGTGCGGATGGTGTCGGCGGCCGGGCGCCGGCTGCCCGCGCACTGCACCTCCGTCGGCAAGATGCTGCTGGCCTCCCTCCCCGAGCACGAACTCGCCGCGCGCATCCCCGACGGCGCCGGGCTGGCCGCGATGACCCCCAACAGCATCACCGACCCGGCCGCGCTGCGCGAGGCCCTGGCGGAGATCCGCCGGCGGGGCATCGCCGTGGAGAGCCGCGAGTCCAACCCGGACGTCAGCTGCGTGGCCGCGCCGGTGCGGGACCGCACCGGGCAGGTGGTCGCCGCCCTGTCCATCTCCGTGCCCATGATCCGCTGGAGCGAGGAGCGCCTGCCCGAACTGGAGGAGCTCGCCGCGAAGGGCGCCGCGGAGCTGTCCGAGCGGCTCGGTCACCGGAGCGCGGCGTGACGGCGGCGTACGAGGTGGCGGTCCGCGCGCAGGCGGCCCTCGGGGAGGGCCCGACCTGGGACGCGGCGGCGGGCCGGCTCCTGTGGATCGACATCCTGGGCTCCCGGCTGCACACCTACGACCCGGCCTCGGGCCGCCGGACGGTCCGCGCGACGGAGCAGCACGTGGGGGCCGCCAAGCCGCGCGCGGGCGGCGGGCTGGTGCTGAACCTCCGGGACGGCGTCGGCCTGCTGGACGACGACGGGGGCTTTCGCTGGCTGCACCGCGAGCCCGTCCCCGGCCGCCGCGCCAACGACGCCGCGGTCGCACCCGACGGCTCGCTGTGGGCCGGCACCATGCGCTACGACGAGGCGCCCGGCGGCGGCACGCTCTCCCGCGTCACCGGCGACGGCACGGCCGAGGTCGTCCTCGGCGACGTGACCGTCAGCAACGGCACCGGCTGGAGCCCCGACGGCCGGCTGATGTACTACGTCGACACGCCGACCCGCCGCGTCGACGTCTTCGACCACGAGGCCGGGCGGATCACCGGCCGCCGTCCCTTCGCCGAGATCGAGGAGGGCGCGGGCTTCCCCGACGGCCTCACCGTCGACGCCGACGGCTGCGTGTGGGTGGCCCTGTGGGCGGGCGCGGCGGTACGCCGCTACACGCCGGACGGCGAGCTGGACCGCGTGATCGAGCTGCCGGTGCCCCTGGTGACGGCGTGCGCCTTCGCGGGCGCGGACCTGACCGACCTGTACGTCACGACGGCCCGCGCCGGCCTGGCGGCGCCGCACCCGCTGGCGGGGTCGCTGCTGGTGGTGCCCGGGGCGGGCAGGGGGGTGGCGCAGCCGGCGTTCGCGGGCTGAGGAGGCCGGCGCCGGGGCCGGCCGGGCGCGCGGCCCGCTCCGGGCGGCGCACCCGCTCCGGCTCACCCTCCGGTGCGGTCCAGCGCGCTCAGCACCCTGCGCTCACCCGGCGTCAGCGGCGGCCCCGCCGCCGGGGGCAGGGGGGAGCCCGCCAGGGCCGCCAGCACCGCGTCCGGGCGGAACAGCCGCGCCGGGCCGGTGCGCAGGCTCGTCACGTCCCAGACGGCGCAGGCCGCGCGGTAGGAACCCGTGGCCGCCCTCGTCATGCGGCGGGTGTACGCCGTGACGAGACGGTCGGCGGGCCCCGGCCGCCCGCCGCGCACCCCGGGGTAGAGCACGTCCTGACTGACCGCCATGGACCAGGCCGCGTCGACGGACCGGGCGGCCCCGCGCTGCGCGCGGCGGGCGAGGCCGGGTGCCGCGGGGCCGGTGCGCCGCAGCTCCCGGGCGAGGACCCGGGCGCCGAGCGCGGCCACCGACATGCCCTGCCCGTAGGCGGGGTTGAAGGTGGCCAGGGCGTCGCCGAGGACCACGAGGCCCTCGGGCCACCGCGCAGTCCGCTCCAGGTACCGCCGGACGTTGCTGGTGGAGCGGCTGACGTGCACGTCGGTGAGCGGTTCGGCGCCGGAGATCAGCCGGCCCACGATCGGGTCCGGCAGGTCGAGCGTGTACCGCAGGAAGCCCTCGGGGTTCGCGGGCGGCTCGCCGCCCCGGGTGCCGGCGAGGCTGACCATCCAGCGGTCCCCCTCGATCGGCAGGACCATGGCGCTGCGGCCCGGGCGGGCGGTGTAGGGATCGGCCTGGACGACCGTCAGGGGGAAGTGCCCGGCGCCGTCCGGGACCCGGTAGACGCGGGTCGCGTTGACCAGGCCGGGGTCGACGGTCCGCTCCCGGACGCCGGTGACCCCGAGCCCGTCCAGCCAGGTGACGATGCGGGAGCCGCGGCCGCTGGCGTCGACGACGAAGTCGGCGTCCAGGCGCGTCTCCCCGGAGCCGGCCGCGACGCGGACGCCGGTCACGTGCCGCGCGGAGCCCAGCAGTCCCACCGCCCGGGCCTTGCGGATCCGCGTCCCGGTGTGGGCCAGGACCGCGCTGCGCACCGCCCAGTCCAGCAGCGCGCGCGTGCAGGTGAGCATGGCGGGCCCGGCGTGGCGCCACCGCCGGAACCAGCCCTCGGGCGTGAGCGCCAGCATGCCCGAGCCGAGGGGTATCTCGTGCGCGCCGGCCGCGAGCAGGTGCTTGCGCACGCTCACGCCCGGCACGAGGTCCTCCATGGCGGCCAGTCCTCCGGCCATGAGCAGGTGCGCGTGCCGTCCCTGCGGCAGGCCCCTGCGGTGCTCCGGTCCCTCGGGCAGGTCGTCACGGTCCAGGACGAGCACTTCGTCCACGGCGGTGGACAGGGCCGCCGCGGCCAGCATGCCGGCCAGGCCGGCACCGATGACGACAGCTCTACGCGACATGCGGCTCCTCGGAGTCAGCCATGGGTCCAGCCATGGGAGGCCTTCACCGTACCTTCACGTACGGCGGTGGCGGCGGCCGAGCGGTCCAGCGCCCGCGCCAGCTCCACCAGCCCGTCCGTACCGGAGACCTCCGTGGCGTGCAGGCGGTACGAACTGGGCTTGTCGAAGGGCTCCTCGCCGGCGGCGGCCCGGCGGGCGGCGTCGGCGAGCATGGCCGCCTCGGAGACCAGCCGGGCCTCGTGGGGGGAGCGGCCCGCCCGCAGGGCGGCGTCGCGTGCGCGCTCGCGGACCCGGTCGTCGAAGTACGGGGCCAGCGCGAGCAGGGCGTCGTGGATGGCCACCTCGCGCCAGTGCAGCCGCTCCTGGGGGAGCTGCCACCAGGAGGCCGGCGGCCTGGGGGAGGTGAGGGAGACCGAACGCACCAGGGACCACAGCGGGTTCAGCCGCCGGTGGTCGCTCAGGCCGCGCCAGTGGGCGAGGGCCGGCGGCAGCAGCCTGGGCAGGACGAAACCGGCGGAGCAGACCAGCGCGGCCAGCGAGGCCATGGGCGGGGCGACGTCGGTGGACAGCACGTCGAGGTCGTGGCCCCGCCAGCGCGCCACGACCGCCGTGTACTTCGTCAGCTGGAAGCCGGCCAGGTCCAGCACCGAGCTGGCCAGGATCAGTCTCAGGCCGAGCCGCAGCAGGCCGGTGACCTCGCGCCCCCACTTGACGCACAGGACGCACATCACCAGCATCGCCGCGCTGTGCCCGAGCAGGTAGAGCAGGATCATCTCCCGCATGTACGGCGTGTTGGCGTAGTACGTGTCGAGGTCGCGGAGCCGTTCGGTGCGCGCGTCGGCGAGGGCGAACAGCACGACGATGGCGACCACCAGCAGGCCGTAGCCGACGATGCTGCGCAGCACCATGCGCCGCACCCGCTCGCGGGGGCCGCCCCGCCAGTTGATCAGCAGGATGAGCAGCGAGCAACTGTACGCGGAGAGCATGCCGTAGGTCAGCGGGGCGCCGAAGTTCGGGATGCCGGTGAGGTCGTTGACGGCGGCCAGGGTCAGCGGCGCGGAGCAGACGAAGACGAGGGTGCCGAGGCCGATCGCGACACAGGTCGACAGGGCCAGGGGGTCGCGTACGACCGTGCGCGGGCGGCGGAACAGCAGCAGGCCGGACAGCCCGAACACGGCCGCGGCCAGGTACACCACGAGGCTCATGACGGACGGCTCCGTTCCGGCGGCACCCCGTTCACGCGGTGCCCGTCGTGGTCGTGCCGCTCGGCACGCGGGCGGGGACGGCGGGAGCGGAGCCGGCCAGCGCGTCGGCGATCCGGGCCAGGGCGGCCGGCCCCGGCACCCGGTCCAGGAGCCGGCCGGCCCCGTCGGGCGGGGGGACGTCCCGTCCCCGGTCCGCCTCGTCCCGCGCCGCCGCCGCGATGACCGCGGCCCACGCGGCGGCCTCCGCCCGCTCCGGGTCGCACGTCGTGTGCAGCGCGGCCCGGCGGGTGCGGTCGTACAGGACCGGGTCGAAGTAGGCGTCGAGGTGGGTCAGCGCGTTGTGGATGCTCGTCTGACGCCACATCAGCCGGGTGGTGGGGGAGGAGAACCGGGGCCGCGGCAGGCGCAGCGCGCGGCGCGTGAGGACGTCGTCCAGCACGCGCTCCAGGGGGGCGAGCCGCGTGTACGTCCGGCAGGCCTGCCGCCACTCCGTCAGCCGGGGCGCCGCCAGCGGGATCATGACACCGGTGACCGTCACCAGGGCGCCCAGCCCGGCGGCCGCCGGGGCGACGTTCGTGCCGAGCGCCGACCAGTCGCGCCCGCACCAGCGGGCGATCACGGCGACGAGCTTGGTCACGCTGTAGCCGCAGTTGCACAGCGAGCCCACGCCCAGCACCGTCAGCCCCACGCGCAGCCAGCCGTCCACCCGGCGGGCCCACCGCAGCGACGAGACCGTGGTGACGCTCACCGCGGTGAGGTGCGCGACCAGGTACAGGACGATCATCTCGGCGATGAAGGGCGTCGTCGCGTAGTAGGTGTCCAGGTCGGTGCGGCGTTCCACGGGCGCCTCGCCCAGGGCGTACGTGACCGCGATGCCGACGACGACGCACACGTAGGCGAGGACCCAGCGGCGGGCGGTGCGGTGCACCCGCGGCCCGCCGCGCCAGTAGACGACCAGGACCTGGGACGCGGCGCAGTACGCGGTGATCGCCGCGTACGTCAGCGGCGCGGCCAGGTTCGGGAAGCCGGTGAGATGGTTGACGAAGCCGACCGTCGGCGGGGCCCCGAGGAAGAAGCACAGGCCGGCCAGGCCCAGCACCGCGCAGATGGCCCGCAGGTAGGGGTCGCCGCGGTGGCGCAGCAGATCGGGCGCCTTCAGCGTCAGACCGAGCCAGAGCACACCGCAGCTGAGGTAGTTGGTGAGGGTGCTCATCTGCGGGTCCCGCGGTAGTCGAGCGCGGCGCCGATGCGGCCGGCGAGGTCCTGGACATCGTTGCCCCGGGCCGCGAACGCCGAGTCCGCCGACGCCTCCAGCCAGGTGCGCAGCCGACGGCCCATCAGCATGCCGAACCGGTCCGCCTCCTGCTCCTCCGCCAGGCTGAAGTCCGTGCGCGCGGCGACGAGCCGCGGACGCTCCCCGCCGGCCGGGACGGACCGGGTCCTCATGTGCCACACCTCGTGGCAGAGGATCACGATCTGGTGCCACACGGCGGCCCGTTCGTCGACGACCACGTCGTCGTGCGTCTCGCGCTCCAGCCACAGCCCGCTGGCGGTGTGCGGCGGGAAGACCGCCCGGTGGACGACCACCTCGCGGCCCCGCCACGCGCTGACCGAGGCGACCAGCGCCTCGAACAGGACCTCGGGGTCCGCCGGCACCGGAACCCGTATGGGGTCGATGAGGGCGTCAGCGAGGCGACGCATCTCCCTCCTCGTACGCACCGTTCTCCCCCTGCTCGCGTGGGCGTGGCTCGGTCATCTGTGCAATATGCCAAGACGGGTGCCGTCTCAGCCACCTCGGCGGTCATCCGGTGACCGCCGGCGTGCTGCGCGGGGCGGCGGCCAGGACCCCGGCCGGGACCCACCGGAAGGAGGGGCGGAACTCGCCGAGGAACCCGGCGGGACCCAGCGCCCTCGTCCGCGCGCCCGCGCAGTCCATCGCGCCTCCTCGTCCACCATGCCGCCGCCCACAGGGCGTTCGAGCCTACGCGGCCATGCGTGTCCACGTCACGCGATCCGGTCCGGCGACGGGCCGGTCCGGGAGCGCGGCGCACGGTTGCCGTCCGATCCTGTCCGAACCATTGACGCGCGGACGCTTCGATCCTACGGTCCCGTTCGAAGTTACGAGCGCTATCCGAAATATCGAACGCAATTAGGTCGGTCACGGCCGAAGAACCGGGCACCACGATCTCTGGACACCTCGAACAGTAAGGGCAGGGCATGGGACGACCTGGCCTGGATCGCAGGCAGTTGCTGGGCGGGCTCGGGGGGCTGCTCGTCGCCGGCGGCTTCGGCTTCGCCGCCCTCGGCACCGGCGCCGGCGCGCTGGCCTCCGGCGCCGACACCCGGGTGCGCTACTGGAACCTCTTCAGCGGCGGCGACGGCTACAACATGATCGCGATGCTGGACGCCTTCCGTAAGGCCAACCCGGACATCGCCGTGAAGGACTCCACCCTCCAGTGGGGCAGCCCCTTCTACACCAAGCTCGCCATGGCCGCGGCGGGCAACCGCGCACCGGAGCTCGGCGTCATGCACCTGGGCCGGGTCCCCGGCTTCTCGCCCGGCCGCCTCCTGGACCCCTGGGACGTCGGCCTGCTCGCCGAACACGGCGTGCGGGAGGAGGACTTCAACCCCGAGCTGTGGAAGCGGGCCGTCGTCGGCGGCGAGCTCTACGCCCTGCCGCTCGACATCCACGTCCAGCTCTGCTTCTACCGCAAGGACGTGCTGGGGAAGGCGGGCCTGCTCGGCGACGACGGCCGGATCGTGCCCGTCACCTCCACCGACGAGTGGTTCGAGGTGCTGAAGGAGGCGAAGAAGGCCACGAAGAGGGGGCTGCAGACCATCGGCCTGTGGCACAACGACCAGAACTTCCAGTGGTGGTTCTTCGTCGCCTTCTACACCCAGCTCGGCGGCACCTGGTTCGACGACGCCCGCACCGAGGTCACCTTCGACACCGGAAAGGCCGTCCAGGTGCTGGAGTTCCTGCGCCGGCACATCACCGACGGGTACGCCGACCCGGGCTTCGGGGGCGGCGCGGGCGCCGAACAGTTCGTCAACGGCGCCCCCTTCGCCTGGGAGGGCAACTGGTCGGTGCCGGTCTTCGACGGCGCGAAGCTCGACTACGGCGCGACCCCGCTGCCGCCCGTCTTCGGCAGACCGGCCACCCACGCCGAGTCGCACGCCTTCGTCCTGCCGCACCAGGCCGGCCGCGGCGGCGCCGCCGACGAGGCCGCGCACCGGCTCGCCGCCCACATCGTCCGGCACGCCCGGCAGTGGGCGGCCGGCGGGCACATCCCCGCCCACACACCGACCCTGTCCACGGCCGCGTACCGGGAGCTGAAGCCGCAGAGCGAGTACGTCTCGGCCATGGACCACCAGGCCACCGAGCCGAAGGTGTGGTTCGCCGGCTCCACCGGCATCCTCGCCCAGCGCGTCGGCCCGATCGTCGTCTCCTCGACGACGGGCTCCGCCGGGCCGGACGTGGCCGCGCGCCGGATGAGGAGCGAGCTCCCCCGGCTCCTCGCCGTGAAGAACCCCATGGACGGCCGCACCGCCGCGCAGGGAGGTGCGGCCGGATGACGACGACCGGCGCCGGGGCGGTCGTCCGCCCGGCACGCGCGAAGGCCGCCGCCGGCAGCGCGACCGTCCGCCGCGGGCAGGGCTTCCAGCACGGCGGCTGGTTCGTCGCCCCGTTCCTGGCGCTGTTCGCGCTGTTCGTGGTCTGGCCGCTGCTGCGCGGCGTCCACCTCAGCTTCACGGACGCCAACATCTCCGGCGAGGGCGCGCGCTTCGTCGGCCTCGACAACTACCGCGAGGCCCTGGACGACCCGCTGATGTGGGACGCGCTGGGCCACAGCGCCCTCTTCACGCTGCTCGTCGTGCCCTGCGTCACGGTCCTCGCCTTCCTCCTCGCGATGCTGGCCCACCACATCGAGCGCGGGAAGTGGCTGTGGCGGCTGTGCTTCTTCATGCCGTTCCTGCTGCCGTCCACCGTCGCCGCCAACCTGTGGCAGTGGCTGTTCAACCCCGGCACCGGCATGGTCAACCACGTCCTCGGCATCGGGACGCCGTGGCTGACCGACAAGTCGTACGCCCTGCTCGCCGTCGTGATCTGCACCCTGTGGTGGACGGCCGGCTTCAGCTTCCTGCTCTACCTGGCCGCGCTCCAGGGCATCCCCGCCCACCTGTACGAGGCCGCCAGGCTGGACGGCGCCAACGCCTGGCACCGCACGGTCCACATCACCCTGCCGATGCTGCGCAACATCACCGGCCTCGTCGTCGCCCTGCAGATCCTCGCCTCGCTCCAGGTCTTCGACCAGGCCGTCGTGATGATGGACTTCCTGCCGGGACCCGAGGGCGCGACCCGCACGATCGTGCAGTACACCCTCGAAGAGGGCTTCACCGGCTACCGCGTGGGCTACGCCTCCGCGATCTCCGTCATCTTCTTCGTACTCATCGCGGCCGTCGCCCTCGCGCGGACGTGGCTGCTGCGCAACCGTGAGGAGGACGGCCGATGACCACCGCCGTACCGGTGCGCAAGGGGCCGCGCAGGCCCTGGACACCGAGCCAGATCGTGCTCACCCTCCTCGGCGCGGCCGTCTCCGCGGTGATGCTCTCGCCGCTGGCCTGGGCCCTGTTCACCTCCCTGAAGACGGAGACCGAGGCCGTCGAGGTGCCGCCGCACTGGCTGCCCGAGGACTGGACCGGCCAGGCCTGGACGGCCCTTCTCGAGACCGGGAACATCACCGGCTGGTTCGTGAACTCCCTGGTCGTCTCCGTCTGCGTCACCACCGTCGTGCTGGTGGTCGGCGCGCTCGCCGGATACGGCTTCGCCCGCACCGAGTTCCGCGGCAGGAGAGCCCTGCTGGGCCTGGTCATGGCCGGCCTGATGGTCTCGCCCGCGGTCCTCGGCGTGCCGCTGTTCACCACCGTCCAGCAGATGAACATGGTCGACACCTACTGGGGCATGATCCTGCCGCAGTGCGCGCCCGCCGCGATGGTCTACATCCTCTACAAGTTCTTCCAGGGCGTCCCGCGCGAACTGGAGGAGGCCGCCTTCATCGACGGCGCCGGACGCTGGCGGGTCTTCCTCACCGTCGTCCTGCCGCTGTCGCGCCCCTCCCTCGCCGCGGTCGGCATCTTCACCTTCATCGCCTCCTGGAACAACTTCCTGTGGCCCTACACGGTGACCAACGACCCCGACCTGATGACCATGCCGAACGGCATCGCGACCGTCATGAACTCCTACGGCATCCAGTGGGCCCAGCTCATGGCCGGCGGCCTGATGGCGGGCCTGCCGCTGATCGTCGTCTTCGTCTTCTTCCAGCGCCAGATCGTGGCGGGTGTCGCGCACACCGGCCTGGCGGGCCAGTGAGGAGCCCGGCGGGGCGCGCACCCCTGCCCTGAACGCCGCGGCACCCCCGCCCCGCCGCCGGCCGCGCACGACCCGCGGCCGCCGGCGCACCGCACACCACCCTCCCCGGAAGGCAACCATGCGTACTGCCCGCTTCACCCTCGACCCCGCCTTCACCGTCGGCAGGGTCGATCCCCGTCTCTTCGGCTCCTTCGTGGAGCACCTCGGCCGCTGCGTCTACACCGGCGTCTTCGAACCCGGCCACCCCGCGGCCGACGCCCAGGGCCTGCGCACCGACGTCCTGGACCTCGTGCGCGAACTCGGCGTCACCGTCGTCCGCTACCCCGGCGGCAACTTCGTCTCCGGCTACCGGTGGGAGGACTCCGTCGGCCCCGTCGAGGACCGCCCCCGCCGCCTCGACCTCGCCTGGCACTCCACCGAGACCAACCGCTTCGGCCTGTCCGAGTACATCGCCTTCCTGCGCGAGATCGGCCCCCGGGCCGAGCCCATGATGGCCGTCAACCTCGGCACCCGCGGCGTCGCCGAGGCCCTCGAACTCCAGGAGTACGCCAACCACCCCGGCGGGACGGCCCTTTCGGACCTCAGGGCGGCCCACGGCGACAAGGACCCCTTCGGCATCCGCCTGTGGTGCCTGGGCAACGAGATGGACGGCCCCTGGCAGACCGGGCACAAGACGGCCGAGGAGTACGGCCGGACCGCCGCCGAGACGGCCCGCGCGATGCGCCAGGCCGACCCCTCCGTCGAACTGGTCGCCTGCGGCAGCTCGGGCCGGTCCATGCCCACCTTCGCCGAGTGGGAGGCGACGGTCCTGGCCGAGACCTACGACCTCGTCGACTACGTCTCCCTGCACGCCTACTACGAGCCGGCCGACGGCGACGTCGACTCCTTCCTCGCCTCCGCCGTCGACATGGAGTCCTTCATCGAGGACGTGGTCGCCACCTGCGACCACGTCGGCGCACGGCTGAAGTCGAAGAAGAGGATCAACCTCTCCTTCGACGAGTGGAACGTCTGGTACCTCTCCCGCTGGGAGCAGCAGGCCAAGACGTTCGGGCGGCACGACTGGCCCGAGGCCCCGCGCCTGCTGGAGGACAACTACAGCGTCACCGACGCCGTCGTCTTCGGCTCCCTGCTCATCGCCCTGCTCCGGCACGCCGACCGCGTCACCGTCGCCTGCCTCGCCCAGCTCGTCAACGTCATCGCCCCGATCATGACCGAGCCGGGCGGCCCGGCCTGGCGGCAGACGACGTTCTTCCCGTTCGCGCAGGCCTCCAGGTACGGCCGGGGCGAGGTCCTCGACGTCCGCGTGGACTCGCCGACGTACGAGACGGGCAAGTACGGCGAGACCGACCTGCTGCACGCCACCGCCGTACGCGCCGACGACGGCTCGGTCACCGTCTTCGCGGTCAACCGCAGCCGCACCGGGGAACTCCCGCTCGACGTCGCCCTCGCCGGCCTCGGCGTCACGTCGGTCGTCGAGCACAGCGCGCTCGCGGACGCCGACCCCGACGCCCGCAACACCCTCGCCGAGCCCGGACGGGTCACCCCGCACGCGGTCGGCGGCACGGCCGTCGGGGACGGCAGGCTGACCGCCGTCCTGGAGCCGCTGTCCTGGAACGTGATCAGGCTGGCGTAGGGCCTGTCGTCGCGGGGCAGGCGGGAGTTCGACGACAGGCCCTGGCCGCGCCGGGGCGGAGGAGCGGGGGAAGCGGGCTCCCCGGGCCGGTCACCGGCCCGGGGAACCGACCGGCTCCACGGGCACGCCGCCGGCCGCCGAGGCCGGCAGCGTCAGCCGTACGTCCCCCGGACCCGCCGGTGTGGTCCCGTCCGCCAGCACCGCCAGGGCGAGGGTGTTCTCCCCCCGGGTGCGCAGGATCCCGTTCGGCAGTACGAAGGGGTGGCGCGGGCCCGCGTCGTTGACGTACTGGCCCATGTTCCAGCCGTTGAGGAAGACCTGGACGCGGTAGGCGCGGTCCGGGTCGTCGTCGAGGACGAGCCCGAAGGAGGCGTCCACACCCGGATCGACGTCCAGCCGGAACGCCGTCCGGTACCAGGTCACCCCCTGGCGCCGGTCCGCGCGCGGGAACTCCACCGGCTGCCAGCCGGCGTCGTCGTGTCCCGGCAGGTGCCAGCCCTCCCGCTCGCCGTACAGGCCGCCGTTGTTCACCGGCCCGCGCACCGGATCGGGTCCGGCCGCGCCGCACAGCCGCCAGGTGACGTCCGGGGAGGCGCCGGCGAAGCGGACCGAGGCCAGTCCGCGGGCCTGCTGGTCCTGGTCGTCCCGCCCGTCCCGGTCGTCCCGCGTCGGTCTCACGAGCACCGACAGCACGTGCCGGCCGGGCCCGCGCAGCCGCCTCGGCACGGCGAAGGCGGCCGTGGCGGTCCGCGTCCCCCGCTCCGCCGTGTCCCCGTCCGGGACCGGCGTCCGGTGCGTGCCCAGCGGGTGCCCGTCCAGCCAGGCCATCAGCAGCCCCTGCGGGCCGGTGCCGTAGGACAGGGACACCGAGGTCACCCCGCGCGCGTCCGTGAACTCGCCCCGGTACCAGACGTCCCCGTGGTGGAAGCCGTAGCCGTCGGCGGACAGCACGGGCTGCCCGCCGGGCACGGGGGCGGCGGCGGACGAGGCGGTGCCGGGCGAGGCGGTCCGGCCGGCGACCGTCCAGCCGGAGTCGTCGAACCCCGGCTCGGACTCCGGGTTCTCGGTCCGGCGCCGCCAGCCGCCGAGCGCGGGCGGCACCGGCGCGGACACGCCGGGCAGCAGCCGCTGGGCCATCAGGCTCCCCGTGGCGCTGACCCTCGTGCGCACCGGCCGCCCGTTCCAGGTGACGTCGGTGAGGCCGGGCGGCCCCCACACCTCCAGGCCGGTCTCGGCGACGGTGTCGCCGGTGAGGTGCGCGGTGGAGCCGCGCAGCGCGACGTCGCGCAGCAGGGCCGGGCCGTAGACCAGGAGCGGGCCGGACGGGGTCTCGCGCGGCCACAGCCGCAGGGAGGTCGCGTCGTCGGCGAACAGCAGCAGCAGGGGGCGCGGGTCGTCACCGCCCTCCACCCGCACCCGGCTCAGCCCGCCGGCGCCGAGCGGAGCGGCCACGGTCAGCCGGCCGTCGGCGTACGACCAGGCCGGCTCCCGGTCCAGCCGGGTCGTGACCGGCTGCTCCCGGCACTCCAGCACGACCTGCGCCATCTCGCCGCGCCGGCCCGCGAACACGGCGATGTCCTGCCGTCCGACGCCCAGGGCCAGCATGGGCGGCACGGTGGAGTACGCCAGCTTCCGCCGCCCCAGCCGCAGCCCGGTGGTAAGCAGCCTGGCGTCCCGCGCCGCGACCGTGACCGGCACGTCGATCCCGGCGTCCGGCAGGGTGGTGGAGACGTCCTCGGCGGAGTCGTTGCGCAGGACGTGGACGCGGGCGCCGGTGTCGGGGTTGGTCAGGCGCCGGACCTCCAGCCGCGGGTCCGCGGCCGCCGCCCGCGCGGCCCGCTCCAGCTTGGCGAGGTCGGGCACGTGGCGCAGCAGGTGCCCGAGCTGGTGCAGCGGGGCGAGCGCGGCCGTCTGGTTCCGGGCCGCGCCGAAGGCCGCGCCGCGGTCGTGGGGGGCGGGGACGGCCGACGCGGACAGCCAGCCCCACGAGGTGCCGCCGAAGGCCGTGGAGCGGTGCACCCGGACCCCGTCGGCCAGATCGGCGAGGCGGGCCCGCCGCTCGTCCGCCGCGTCGCTCGTCCGCCCCGCCCGCGCGTGGTCCGGGCCTCGGCGCGGGCCGGGCCGGCCGTCGTCCGCCCGCTCGTCGCCGTCGCCGTCGAGGAGCGGTACGTCGATGCCGTCGGCGCGCGCCCTGCGGCGCAGGTGGTCCCGGTAGGCGTGGGAGCCGTGCGCGTCCTCGATCCGGTAGAGCAGCACCGTGCCCGTGCCCCGGGTGAACAGGTGCCGGGCGGCGACGGCGTGGACGGCGGACAGCCACGCGTCGGCGTGGCGCAGGTACTCGGGATCGGTGGTCCGCGCCCGGACCCCGGCGGCCGTCAGCCAGCCCGGCAGGCCCCCGCCGTCGAGGCCGGCGCCGATGTACGGGCCCGGGCGCAGCACCACGTACAGGCCGGTCTCGGCGGCCGTCCGCAGCAGCAGGTCCAGGTCGCGCACCCCGGTGAAGTCGTGACGGCCCGGCGCGGGGGAGTGGTAGTTCCAGGCGACGGGGACGTCGACCGCGTTGTAGCCGTGGGCGCGCATCCTCTGCAGCACGTCCCGCCACAACGACGGGCTCGGCAGCCGGAAGAAGGGCAGCTCGCCCGACCACAGCACCAGACGCCTGCCGTCGACCAGCAGCGAATACCGGTCGAACCCGACCTCGTGCCGCTCGCCGTCCGCGCCCGGCGGGCCGGGCGGCGGGCCGGTGGGGGCGACGCGCGGTGCGTCCGGGCGGGGCGCCGCTCCGCCGCTGCCGGTCAGCGCGAGGCCGAGCGCCGCCGTGCCGGCCAGCGCGGTGAAGGTACGCCTGCTGAGCTCCAAGGGAGCGCCTCCTGTGGTGCCTGCCGTGCGGGGGTGCCGGTGGGCCATTCTGTACGGCGGGGGCCTCCCGGGTCATATGAGGAGCCCCGCACGCACGGACCGCGGGCGCCCCCTCCGGAGGACTCTCCGCCCTGAAAACGAGCGGGTGTTCGCGCCGGGGCGGCCGTCCCCGGCCGTCGTACGCCCCCGCCGCGGCCGCCGTACGGCACGCCGCGGCCAGGGGCGCGGTGAATGGCCGGAGATGTACCTGGCCGCCCCGCACCCGGCCGCCTACGATGCGACCGCCCCCGGCCTTCACCGCTCCTTCATCGATCCCTCACAGGCCGGGAGCGCGTGGGCTGCTGTTTGGCATGCTCACGTCACCACCCCCCACTGCACGGATGGGAGAACCATGGCCACCGGCCTGCTCCTGAGCGGCGCGATCGCCGCGCTCCTCGGCACCGCACTGCCCGCACAGCACTCGTCCCCCGGGTTCGTCGACCCGCCCCCGGACAAGATCGTCATCAAGGTCGCCACGGTGAACGGATCGGGCTGTCCGCAGGGCACGGCGGCGGTCGCCGTCTCCGAGGACAACACCGCGTTCACGGTGACCTACAGCGACTACCTCGCCCAGGCGGGCGGGGGCTCCGACCCCACCGCGTTCCGCAAGAACTGCCAGCTCAACCTGATCGTCCACGTCCCGCAGGGCTTCACCTACGCCGTCGCCAGCGCGGACTACCGGGGCTTCGCCTCGCTCCAGCCCGGCGCGAGCGCCACCCAGCGGGCCTCGTACTACTTCCAGGGCTCCTCGGACACGGTCTTCCGGACCCACCCCTACAGCGGCCCCTACAACGACAACTGGCAGGCCACCGACACCACCGACTGGGCCCAGCTGGTCTGGGCGCCCTGCGGGGTCCAGCGCAACTTCAACATCAACACGGAGCTGCGGGTGAACGCCGGCACCCAGGCGGCCGACAAGGTCAGCTTCATGGCGATGGACTCCACCGACGGCGACATCAGCACGGTGTACCACCTGGCGTGGAAGGAGTGCCCGGAGTCCTGACGGGACGACCGGGACGCGGCCCGCACCGGCTCGCCGGGCGGGCCGCGTGGACGTGCTCCTCGAGGATCCTGGCGGAAGCGGCCGGGCGGCCGCGGTCCGGCCGGTCCCGCACGCCGAGGGGCGGAACGGCAGACCCGGCGGCCTCGCTCCGCGGCTCCCTGTCGTCCTGTGGCTGCTCGCTGCCGTTGGAGTTCGCCGTCCATGGTGCGAGGACGGCGACGAGGCCGCCTCGGGCGGGGGCGTCGACGGTGGTGCCGTCGCCGGAACTTTCACCGGGGACCCCGGCCACCAGGTCGAGCCGGCCGTCGCCGTCCAGGTCGCAGGAGCCGGAGGCGTCGAAGCCGTACGGTGTCCCGGGAGCCGCGTGGGCGGGAAGCGCCGTAAGCCCCAGGACAGCCGTCGCGGCGCAGGCGACCAGGGACGGCTGCGGCCGGACGTGCTTGCCGCCGGGTCAGGCGGTCATGCGGATCTGTACGCTCATGCCTTGCTCTTGAGCCAGACGACGATGCGGTCGAACACGCCCGGTTCGCTCAGCAGGGAGCCGCCGTGTGCGGAGCCGGTGACGGTGTGG
>NZ_JBFATO010000061.1:11008-21218 GCF_040678355.1 Streptomyces sp. NPDC052701 | reverse complement strand
ACCGCATCGAACGCCGACGCGAACACCGGGAACCCCGCATACAACCCCCGGCCCATCCCCAACCGCTGACTGCCCTGCCCCGTGAACAGCACCGCCGTCTTGCCCTCGTGCGCCTCGGAGACGACCGCGGCCGAGCCGCTGCCGGCCGCGAGCGCGTCGAGTTGCTCGGCCAGCGAGGGGCGGTCGTCGCCGATCACCACGGCCCGGTGTTCGAGGGCCGCGCGGGTCGTGACCAGCGCGTGGCCGGCGGCGCGCAGTTCGGCGTCGTGCAGGGTGTCGAGGCGCTCCCGCAGTCTGGCCGCCTGGGTGCGCAGGGCCTCCGGGGCACGGGCGGAGATCACCCATGGCACGAGGGTGGTCGCGTCGGAGGTGCCGTCGGTCTCCTCGGTGGCGGCCGGCTCGGGCTGTGGCGCCTGCTCGATCACGACGTGCGCGTTGGTCCCGCTGATGCCGAAGGAGGAGATGCCCGCCCGGCGCGGCCTTCCCTGCTCCCCCGCCGGCCACGCGCGGGCCTGCGTCAGCAGTTCCACCGCGCCTTCGCTCCAGTCGATCTGGGGGCTCGGCTCATCGGCGTGCAGGGTCCGGGGAAGCTGCCCGTGGCGCATCGCCATGACCATCTTGATGATCCCCGCGACACCCGCCGCGGCCTGCGTGTGTCCCATGTTCGACTTGATCGAGCCCAGCCACAGCGGACGGTCCTCGGGCCGGTCCTTCCCGTACGTGGCGATCAGCGCCTGCGCCTCGATGGGGTCGCCCAGCGTCGTCCCCGTGCCATGGCCCTCGACGGCGTCGACGTCGCTCGTCGTCAGGCCGGCACTGGCCAGTGCCTGTCGGATGACGCGCTGCTGGGAGGGGCCGTTGGGGGCGGTCAGGCCGTTGCTGGCGCCGTCGGAGTTGACCGCGCTGCCGCGGAGCAGGGCGAGGACGCGGTGGCCGTTGCGGCGGGCGTCGGAGAGGCGTTCGACCAGGAGCAGGCCGACGCCCTCGCCCCAGCCGGTGCCGTCGGCGCCCGCGCCGAAGGACTTGCACCGTCCGTCGGCGGACAGACCTCCCTGTCGGCTCATGTCGACGAAGGTGTCGGGGGTGGACATGACGGTGACACCGCCGGCGAGGGCCAGGGAGCACTCGCCGTTGCGCAGGGCCTGGGCCGCCATGTGCAGGGCGACGAGCGAGGAGGAGCAGGCCGTGTCGACGGACACGGCGGGGCCTTCGAGGCCGAGGGCGTAGGCGACGCGGCCGGAGACGACGCTGGCGAGGCTGCCGTTGCCGTGGTAGCCGGCCACGTCCTCGGGGAGCGGGCCGAGCCGCAGGCCCCAGTCGTGGTACATGACGCCGGCGAACACGCCCGTGTCGGTGCCCTTGAGGCTGTGCGGGTCGATGCCGGCGCGTTCCAGGGTTTCCCAGGCGACTTCCAGCAGCAGCCGCTGCTGGGGGTCCATGGCCTGTGCCTCACGGGGGCTGATGCCGAAGAAGGCGGGGTCGAAGTCGGCCGCGTCGTGCAGGAAGCCGCCTTCGCGGGCGTAGCTCTTGCCGGGGGTGCCGGGCTCGGGGTCGTACAGGTCGCGGTCCCAGCCGCGGTCGGTGGGGAAGGCGGAGACGACGTCCTCGCCGGCGGCGACCATCCGCCACAGGTCCTCGGGGGAGGCGATGTCGCCGGGGTAGCGGCAGGCCATGCCGACGATGGCCAGCGGCTCGTCGGTGGGTCGAGGGGCGGCCTGCGGTGTGGGGCGGGTGGCGGCGACGGGTTCGCCGACCTTGGTGGCGAGGTGCTCGGCGAGGGCGCGGGGGGTCGGGTAGTCGAAGGTGAGGGTGGCGCTCAGGCGCATGCCGGTCGCGGTGTTGAGGCGGTTGCGCAGCTCGACCGCGGCCAGGGAGTCGAAGCCCATCTCGGTGAAGGCGCGGGTGCGGCTGATCGCGTCGGCGGAGTCGTGTCCGAGGACGTCGGCGACCTGTTCGCACACGAGGTCCAGCAGGCGGGCGGTGAGTTCGGCGCCGTCCAGGCCGGCCCAGCGGTCGGGCGTGCTGGAGGGCGAGAGGCCGGCGCGGCCGGCGACCGCGCGCCGGGTGGGCACGCGGACGAGGTCGCGCAGGAGTGCGGGGACGCCGTCGGCGCGGGCGCGCAGGGCGTCGTAGTCGACGCGCAGCGGGGCGACGGTGGGCAGGCCCACGGTGACGGCCTGGTCGAACAGGGCGAGGTTGTCCTCCGGGGAGAGCCCTTCCATGCCGAGGCGCCGGGCGCGCTGGAGGGCGGAGGCGTCGAGGTGGGAGCCCATGCCGGTGTCGCCGGTCCACAGGCCCCAGGCGATGGCGGTGGCGGGCAGGCCCTGGGCGTGGCGCTGCACGGCCAGCGCGTCGAGGAAGACGTTGGCGGCGGCGTAGTTGCCCTGGCCGGCTCCGTCCAGGACGCCGGCCAGCGACGAGTACAGGACGAAGGCCGACAGGTCCAGGCCGAGGGTCAGTTCGTGCAGGTGCCAGGCGGCGTCCGACTTGGGCCGCAGCACGGTGTCGACGCGGTCGGCGCTCAGGGCGCCGACGAGTCCGTCGTCGACGACGCCCGCGGTGTGCACGACGGCACCGAGCGGGTGGTCCTCGGGGACGCGGTCCAGGAGCGCGGCGACGGCGTCGCGGTCGCCCACGTCGCAGGCG
This sequence comes from Streptomyces sp. NPDC052701, assembly GCF_040678355.1. NCBI lineage: Bacteria > Bacillati > Actinomycetota > Actinomycetes > Kitasatosporales > Streptomycetaceae > Streptomyces > Streptomyces sp. NPDC052701. Next base: position 18,572 of record NZ_JBFATO010000061.1, on the reverse strand, counting down.
ACCACGTCGGCGTGGGCGCCCGCGGCGGTGAGGTCGGCGACGAGGTCGCGGGCGCCGGGGGCGTCGGGGCCGCGGCGGCTGGTGAGCAGCAGGTGCCGTACGCCGTGCCGGGTGACGAGGTGGCGGGCGAGGTGGGCGCCGAGTCCGCCGGTGCCGCCGGTGATCAGTACGGTCCGCCGGTCGTCCCAGGGCAGGGGGGCCGGCGCGTCGGCCCCGGTGTGGGCCAGCAGGCGCGGCACCCACAGGGCGTCGCCGCGCAGTGCTGCTTCCGGTTCTCCGGAGGCGAGGACGGCGCGGGCGCCGGCGTCGCTGTCTGGGTCTGGGACGGTGTCGGTGTCGGTGTCGAGGAGGACGATGCGTCCGGGGTTCTCGGCCTGTGCGGAACGGATCAGGCCCCAGACGGCGGCCTGGTGGGGTGCGGCGGGTTCGTCGTCGTCGAGCGTGACGGCGCCGCGGGTGCGCACGAGCAGGACGCCGTCGGCGAGCCGCTCGTCGGCGAGCCAGTGGCGTACGGCGTCGAGGGCGGTGGTGACGGCGTCGCGGGTCCGCTCGGGAACGTCGGTGCCGGCGGGCGCCGCGCTCAGGTCGAGGACGACGCTGGAGGGGACGCCGGACGGGGCGGTGGCGAGCCGGGTCAGGTCCTCGGCGGTGCCGTCCCACGCGGCCGGAAGCGTGGCGGCCGGCGTGGCGGCCGGCACCAGGCGGCGCCAGCTGATCCGGTGCAGGGTGCCGGCGGCGCCGGAGCGCGCGGCGCGCAGCTGCTCGGCGGAGACGGGGCGCAGGACGAGGGAGCGGACGGTCGCGACGGGTGCCCCGGCCGGGTCGGCGAGGGCGACGGTGAGGGTGTCGGGGCCGGTCGCGGCGACGCGGACCCTGACGGCGGCCGCGCCGGCGGCGTGCAGGGCGACGCCGGTCCAGGAGAAGGGGATGTGCACCTGTCCGGTGGACTGCGGCCCGAAGGCGTGGTCGGCGGCGTGCAGTGCGGCGTCGAGGAGCGCGGGGTGGAGGCCGAAGGCGGTCGCGGTGGCGTGCTCGTCGCCGGGCAGCGCCACCTCGGCGAAGACCTCGCCGTCGCCGAGCCAGGCGGCCTTGACGCCGCGGAAGACGGGGCCGTAGCCGTACCCGTCGCGGGCCATGTCCTCGTACAGGGTGGAGACGTCGAGGGGCCGCGCTCCGGGCGGGGGCCAGGCGGTGAGGCCGGTGTCGGGGGCGGGGTCGGACACGCTCTGCGCGCGGGCGAGGAGCCCGGTGGCGTGGCGGGTCCAGGGCGCGTCGCCGTCGTCGGCGCGCGAGTGGATCTCCAGTGGGCGCAGGCCCGTCTCGTCGGCGGCGCCCACGACCACCTGGACGGGCACTCCGCCCTCCGCGGGGAGGGCCAGCGGTGCCTCCAGGGTCAGTTCCTCGAGCAGGGCGGCGCCGATCTGGTCGCCGGCCCGGACCGCGAGTTCGACGAAGGCGGTGCCCGGCAGCAGGGTGACGCCGGCGATGACGTGGTCGGCGAGCCAGGGCTGGGAGCGCAGGGAGAGCCGGCCGGTGAGGACGGCGGTGTCGGCGCCGGCGAGGCCGACGGCGGCGCCCAGCAGGGGGTGGTCCACGGCGGTCTGGCCGAGGCCGGGCGCGTCGCCGGCGGCGGGCGGGGCCGTGAGCCAGTAGCGGCGCCGCTGGAAGGCGTAGGTGGGCAGGTCGATCCGCCGGGTCTCGTGGTCGGCGAAGAGGGCGGATCCGTCGAGGGCGGCGCCGCTCGCGTGGGCGTGGGAGACCGCGGTGAGCAGGGTGTGCTGCTCGTCCTGGTCGCGTCGCAGGGCGGGCAGGAACAGGGCGTCGTCGGTGTCGAGGGTCTGCTGGGCCAGTGCGGTCAGCACGGCGTCGGGGCCGAGTTCGAGGAAGGTGCCGACGCCGCGGTCGGCGAGGTCGCGTATCCCGTCGGCGAAGCGGACCGCCCGGCGCACGTGGTCCACCCAGTACTGCGGGGAGCACAGTTGCGCGGTGGTGGCCAGGCGTCCGGTGACGTTGGAGACGACCGGGACGGTGGGGGCGGAGTAGGTGAGGATCTCGGCGATCTGCCGGAACTCCTCGAGCATCGGCTCCATGAGGGCCGAGTGGAAGGCGTGCGAAACCCTCAGGCGGCTGGTCCTGCGGCCCAGCGCGGTGAAGTGTTCAGCGATCGCCTCGACGGCCTCGCCGGTGCCGGAGACCACGACGGCGGTGGGCCCGTTGACGGCGGCGATGTCGGCGAAGTCCCCCAGCAGCGGCAGGACTTCGTCCTCGGTGGCCTGTACGGCGAGCATGGCGCCGCCCTCGGGCAGCGCCTGCATGAGCCGGCCGCGCGCGGCGACGAGGGTGGCGGCGTCGTCCAGGGAGAGCACGCCGGCGACGTGGGCGGCGGTCAGTTCGCCGACGGAGTGCCCGGCGAGGAAGTCGGGGCGCAGTCCCCAGGACTCCAGGAGCCGGAACAGGGCGGTCTCGACGGCGAACAGGGCGGCCTGGGCGAAGCCGGTGCGGTGCAGCAGGGCGGCCTCGGGCGAGCCCTCCTCGGCGAACAGCACCTCGTGCAGGGGGCGTTCGAGTTGCAGGTCGAGGTAGCCGATGGCCTCGTCGAGGGCCTTGGCGAACACCGGGTACGCCTCGTACAGGCCGCGGCCCATGGCGACGCGCTGGCTGCCCTGGCCGGTGAAGAGGACGGCCAGGCCACGGCCCTGCGCGGTGCCGCGGACCAGATCGGGCGTGGTGCGGCCGTCGGCGAGAGCGGCAAGGCTCTCGCGGAGTCCGGCGCGGTCGGCGGCGACGATCACGGCGCGCTCGTCGAGGGCGGCCCGTGTGGTGGCGAGGGCGTGGCCGAGGTCGGCCGGCGTGCAGTGCTCGTCGGCGTCGACGAGGGCGAGCAGACGGGCCGCCTGGTCGCGCAGGGCGGGGGTGGTCCGGGCCGAGAGCGGCACCGGGACGAGCCGGGCCGCGGCCGGGCCGGCCGGGGTGTCGGCGGGCGGCTCGGCGTCCTCGGGGTCCGGTTCCTCGAGGATGACGTGGGCGTTGGTGCCGCTGACGCCGAAGGCGGAGACACCGGCGCGGCGGGGCCGGTCGCCCGCGGGCCAGGGGACGGGGGCGGTGAGCAGGCGTACGTCGCCCGCGGACCAGTCGACGTTCGGGGTGGGCTCGTCGATGTGCAGGGTGCGGGGCAGGACGTCGTGGCGCATCGCCTCGATCACCTTGATCACGCCGGCCACACCGGCCGCGGCCTGGGTGTGCCCGATGTTGGACTTCACCGAGCCGAGCCACAGCGGGTGCCCCTCGGAGCGTTCCCGGCCGTAGGCGGCGAGGACGGCCTGGGCCTCGATGGGGTCGCCGAGGGTGGTGCCGGTGCCGTGCGCCTCGACGACGTCGACCTCGTCGGGCAGCAGCCCTGCGCGGGCCAGGGTGTGGCGGATGAGGCGCCGCTGCGAGGCGCCGTTGGGGGCGGTGAGGCCGTTGCTGGCGCCGTCCTGGTTGATGCCGCTGCCGCGGACCACGGCGAGCACCCGGTGGCCGTTGCGGCGGGCGTCGGAGAGCCGCTCGACGACGAGGATGCCGACGCCCTCGGCGAAGGCCGTGCCGTCGGCGCCGCGGGCAAAGGCCTTGCAGTGGCCGTCGGGGGCTAGGCCGCGCTGGCGGCTGAACTCGGTGAAGGTGGCGGGGCTGGCCATCACGGTCGCGCCGCCCGCCAGGGCGAGGGTGCACTCGCCGCGGCGCAGTGACTCCGCGGCCAGGTGCAGCGCGACCAGGGAGCTGGAGCAGGCGGTGTCGATGGTGAGCGCGGGACCTTCCAGGCCGAGGGTGTAGGCCACCCGGCCGGAGGCGATGCTCAGCGCGGTGCCGGTCAGCTGGTAGCCGTCGGTGCCCTGGGGGTCCTCGTGGGAGCGGACGCCGTACTCGTGGGCGCCGGCGCCGACGAAGACGCCGGCCCGGCTGCCGCGCAGTGACGTGGGGTCGATGCCGGCCCGTTCGACAGCCTCCCACACGGTCTCCAGCAGGAGGCGCTGCTGGGGGTCCATGGCGAGTGCCTCGCGGGGGCCGATGCCGAAGAACTCGGCATCGAAGTCGGCGACTTCGGCGAGGAAGCCGCCCTTGCGCACATAGCTGCGGCCGGGGGTGTCGGGGTCGTCGTCGAAGAGGTGGTCCAGGTCCCAGCCGCGGTCGGCCGGGAAGTCGTCGACGACGGACCGCTCCTCGGCGACCACGCGCCACAGATCCTGCGGGGAGGATATGCCGCCGGGGAACCGGCAGCCGATGCCCACGACGGCGATCGGGTCGTCGTCGACGGCGAACCGCTCCGGCTCGTCGAGGTCGTCCGAGAGGCCGAGCACCTCGGCCCGCAGGTGTTCGGCGAGCAGCGCGGGCGTCGGCTGTTCGAACGCGACGGTGACCGGCAGCGCCAGCCCGGTGGCCGCGTTGAGGCGGGCGTGCATCTCCACCAGGCCCAACGAGTCCAGGCCCAGTTCCTTGAACGGGCGGCTGACGTCGACGTCGGCGTCCTGCTCGGGACGCACTTTCCTCAGCATGACTCGGGTCTGTTCCCGGACCAGGTCGAGGAGAATTCGGCGCTGCTCCGAAACGGGCAGTTCCGCCAATTCTTGCAGGAGACCCGATCGGTTCGCCGAGGTGTCCTCGTCGCCGGCGGAAAGGAAAGTCCCAGACTCGCTCATCGAGGCACACTCCACATTATCGATTAGCCATGTGGGCAGGCCGCACGCAAGGCCGCCACGCAACGGCACGGTACGGCAGGAAAAAGCCGAGCCGTCACCCCTAGCCACCCCTAGGTCCTACCCCGGAGCACTTGGCCAGGGGTTATTCATCGAGTCGGGGGGCTGCTAGGAAGGGGCCGCGGCCCCCCAGAGAACGGTGCGAAACCTTGCCCGGCCCCGACCCCCGTGATAGGAATCCGCTCGAGAGTCGATAATTGTGCATTACCGGTCGCCTTATTCTGCGCCCGGTCGCGCTCCCCGCCGGCCCTGCGACAACCCGCTTCGAACGGATCCGGGCCGACTGCGTGCAGCGCCCCGCCGCCGGACGGAAATGATCCGGTGAATCCGGGGCCTGCCAGAACCCACCGCCAGAGATGGGGGAACAATCACGTGAGCCTGCGCCAAGAAATGTCCGTGCCGGTTTCCGCGCCGGTCGACCGGATGCACGACTTCATGCTCGCCTGGGCCCGGGTCACGCCCGACGCCCCGGCCGTGGTCGAGGAGGGCGCGGATGGCGAGCCGGCCGTGCTCACCTACCGGCAACTCGAACAGCGCGTCCACGACTACGTGTCCGTCCTCGACGGCCTCGGCCTCGACTACGGGGACCGGGTGATCCTGGACTCCGACACCTCCGCCTCGGCCATCGCGATGTTCCTGGCCTGCTCCACGCTCAGCCTGGCGTTCGTGCCGGTGAGCCCGGAGACCCCGCTGAGGCGGCTGCTGACCATCATGAAGACGACGCGGCCGGGCCTGTATCTCCAGGCGGCGGACGGACAGCGGGCGGGCCTGCCGGAGGGGGTCGGCACCGGCCGCTTCGGCCCGGAGGGGCTTGTGGTGGAGCGTCCGCCGCAGCCGCGGGTGCGGCACCGGCGCGAGCCGGTCGGCACCGACACCGCCTACATCATCTTCACCTCGGGTACGACCGGCCGCCCCAAGGGCGTGGTGATGAGCCACCGCGGGGTCGTGTCCTTCTACCGGGGCATGCTTCAGCACGCCATCGTCGGCAACCACGACCGGGTGGCCACCACGTCGCCGCTCCAGTTCGACTTCTCGCTGCTCGACATCGGGCTGGCCCTGGGCAGCGGCGCGGCCGTCGTGCCGGTGCCCCGCGACACGCTGCGCTGGCCGCGCCGGTTCGTGCGCTTCCTGCGGGACATGGAGGTCACGCAGGTCGACGGGGTGCCGTCGATCTGGCGCTCGGCGCTGCGGCACGAGGCGGACCAACTGGCCGCGCTGGAGAAGCTGCGCGGGGTGCTGTTCTGCGGAGAGGACTTCCCGCTGCCGGAACTGCGGCAGCTCCAGCAGCTGTTGCCGCAGGCCCGGCTGATCAACTGCTACGGGGCGACCGAGTCCATGGCGTGCTCGTTCACGGACGTCCCCAACCCGCTGCCGGACGACCTGGAGAAGCTGTCGATCGGGTTCGCCCACCCCGGCGCCGAGATGACGCTGGTCGACGAGTCGGGCCAGGTGATCACGGAGCCGGGCGTGCAGGGCGAGATCCATCTGCGGACCCCGGCGCTGTTCACCGGCTACTGGGACGACCCGGAGGCCACTCGGCGGGTCCAGGTGCCCGACCCGCTCAACCCTTGGAGCGGACAACTGGTGCTGCGCACCGGTGACCTCGCCTACCAGGGCGAGGGCGGCGAGATGTACTTCTGCGGCCGGATCGACTCCCAGGTGCAGATCCGCGGCAACCGGGTGGAGATCAGCGAGGTGGAGCGGAAGGTACTGGAGTACCCGGGGATCACCGCGGCCGCCGTGCTGGTGGTCCAGCGGCCCGACCGCGAGCCGGTACTGGCGGCGTTCGTGGCCGTGGCGCCGGGCGGGACGGCCCCCAAGGGCACGGAGCTGAGCGCGTTCTGCGCGCAGACGCTGCCCGCGTACATGGCGCCGAAGGAGCTCCACGTCATCGAGGAGTGGCCGGTCACCGCGCACGGCAAGACGGACCGGGCCGCGCTCGCGGCCGGGGTGTGACCGGGCCTTCGCGGGCAGGGGGTGGGCGCCCCGGCACCGGGCCGGGCGCCGGCACACCGAGGAGAGAACCACGCAGGCCTTGCGCTCGGGCCGGCGTTCGCAGCAGCGTATTAGACGTACGTATAAGACGCCGGTTAGGGTGGGGTCATGGGACATCGCGAGGACTTGCTCATCGGCGCCAAGCGCTGCTTGATCGAAAAGGGTTACGGGCGGACGACCACGCGCGACATCGTGGCCGCCTCCGGAGCCAATCTGGCCTCCATCGGCTATCACTACGGCTCCAAGGAGGCGCTGCTGAACGCGGCCCTGCTGGAAGCGCTGGACGAGTCCGGCAAGGAGATCTCCCCGACCGAGGTCACGGACGTCGGCCCCGATGCGACGCCGGTGGAACGCTTCGAAGCGGCCTGGTCGCAGATCGTCGACAAGTACATCACCAACCGGCAGCTGCTGCTGGCCAGTTTCGAGGTCTTCGCCCAGGTCGACCGGGTTCCGGAGCTGAAGCCCGCGCTCGCCGACGGAGTGGAGCAGGGCCGGCGGGCCATGACCGAGCTGTTCCAGAGCATTGCCGGCGAGGATGCCGAGGACCTGGACGAGGAGACACTGCACGCGGTGGGTGCCTTCTTCCAGGCGCTGGCGACCGGTGTGATGGCCCAGTTCCTGGTCGACCCCGAGCGCGCTCCCTCGGGCCGCGACCTGACGCTGGCCCTGCGGGCCATGCTGGCGTGGTCCGCGTCCGTCCCGGAAGCGACCGACGCCTGAGGCCCGTGTACTGTCGGCCGGTCTCCGTTCCCCTCACGACGCAGTCCGGCCGGGCCCCTGGGGGCCCGGCCCGGCGGCGGGGGGGGGGGGGGGGCGGGCGTGGGGTGCGGCCGCGG
>NZ_JBFATO010000061.1:0-10998 GCF_040678355.1 Streptomyces sp. NPDC052701 | reverse complement strand
TCCGGGCGGGGTCCGCTTCGGGCCGGTCCCCGCCCGACGCCTGCGGCCCGTGCACTGCGGGCCCTTAAGGTTTCCCCTCAGGAGCCGCAGCGGCCGGGCCCCTGGGGGCCCGGCCGGACTGCGTCGTGAGGGGGTGGCGGTCGGTCAGATGCGGCGCAGTACGAAGTCGTCGGCCGTCTCACCGCGGAAGAGGTACTCCGGGCGGCCGCTGAGCACGTAGTCGCCGTGCGGGGTGGGCAGCACGTCCGTCGGATTCTGCTCGGGCCAGGGCTGGTGGTGGACCGTCTTGGCCGCGGACCAGTCCCCGTCCACGGGGCTGAGGACCGTCACCGCGTCCTCGCCGTTCTCGTTGGCGAGCTTGTTGCTGACGACCACCATGGTGCCGTCGGCGCGCAGCGCGAAGGCGTCGCCGCCCAGGATCGGCCCGCCCTCCAGCTCGACCTGGTAGACCTCGCCGGTCTCGGTGGAGACCCGGGCCAGCAGGCCCGTGGTGTAGTGCATGGCCAGCAGGTAGCCGGCCGGGTGGACGCGGATGCCGATCACGCCGGCGCCGGTGCCCAGTTCCCAGCCCGGCGACAGGGCCTGGCTGTCCACGAGGACCTCGGCCTTGCCCTCGACCGTCACCCGGTAGATCTTGTTCGCCGCCGGGTCGCTGACGTAGGCGGTGCCGTCCTCGGCGAGGGCTATGCGGTCGGCTGCGTGCATGGGCTCGGGGCCGAGGGCGAGGTCGACCAGGAACTGCTCCTCGCCAGTGGTGAGGTCGTAGACGGCCATCCCTGATTCCTTCAGGTTGGTCTCCGGGGTGGAGCGGGCACCGATGCCGAGGTCGTGGTAGCCGAGCAGCAGACGGTTGCGCGGCACGTCGACGGTGATGCCGACGGTCGACACGATCCGCGGGTCCGGGTCGGTCACCAGCGGGGTGATGCGGCCGCTGCCATCGACGATCGACGCGGTGCCGTGCCGGGTCGAGCTGACCAGGAACGCCTGGCGGTTGGGGTCCCAGTCGAACCCCTCGGGGTGCAGGGCGTCGGCGTGCCCGGTGATGACCTCGGCGAAGGGCGCCTCGGTGCCGGTGGTGATGCTGTCGGACATGGTCTTCTCCTGTTCGTGCGGTGAGCGGGTCGTCGGTGCGACGACGGGGGTGCGACGACGGCGGTGTGGCTGTCGGCGGTGGGGCAGGGGTCAGTTGACGGACGGGGTGCCGAGCGGCAGGGACGCCTCGGCACGCAGTTGCTTCCGGTCGACCTTGCGGTTGGAGTTGAGGGGGAAGGCGTCGACGTGCCGGTAGTGCTTGGGGACCATGCCCTGCGGCAGCAGTCCACGCAGCCGGCCGGCGAGCGTCGCCGGAGAGGTCTCGACACCCGTGTAGAAGATCACCAGTTCGGTGCCCGAGTCGGTGGTCCTGGGTACCGCGACGGCGTCCTGGACGTCCTCGCAGGAGCGGACGGCGTGCTCGACCTCGGCCAGTTCCACCCGCCAGCCCTGGATCTGCACCTGCGAGTCCAGGCGGCCGAGGTAGATCAGCTCCCCGTTGTCCAGTCGCCGTACCCGGTCGCCGGTGCGGTACCAGGTGCGTCCGTCGTGCCGCAGGAAGCGCCCGTGGTCGTGTTCGGGGTCGAGGTATCCGGTCGTCATCTGCGGTCCGGTGACGACCAGTTCGCCCTCGTGGTCGGTGGGCCTGTCGTCCTCGTCGAGCAGCAGGTGGTCGTGTCCCTCGTGGACCGTGCCGATGGGCACCAGGCCGTTGACGCACAGTCCCGGGGAGGTCTCGGGCGACCAACGGTGGCCGGTGACCGTGACGGTCAGCTCCGTCGGCCCGTAGATGTTCTCCAGGGTGGAGGCAGGTGCGGCGGCCTGCCAGTCCACGGCGTCGCTCTCGCGCAACGCCTCCCCCGCGAACAGGCTCCAGCGGAGCGAGGCAAGGGTGCCCGGGCCGAGACCGCCGGTCCGGCGGATCAGGGAGACGGTGCTGGGCGTGGAGAACCACACGGTCATCCGGCGCTCGGCGACGAATTCCGGCAGGTCGCGGAAGGCGAGCAGCGGCACCGGGTGGATGCTGCCGCCGGCGCCCCACGCGCAGAACATGTCGAACATCGCGCAGTCGAAGTTGACGTCGAAGGTCTGTGAGAAGACGTCGTCCGCGTCGAAGTCGTACCGGGCGTCCATGAGCTCGAAGTAGTGCGTGGTGCTGCCGTGGGAGATGGGCACGCCCTTGGGGCGGCCCGTCGATCCCGAGGTGAACAGGATGTAGGCGCGGTCGTCCGGTGCGACGGGCCGCGGCTCGGCCAGGGCGTCGCGGCCGTGGACGGTGATGCGGCTGAAGCCGCCGTCCCCCGCGGCGCTGTGCGGCGCGAGCACCGGCGGAGCGGAGTCGGGGCCCAGCGCCTCGGCCAGGGCGGTGAGCCCGGCGTCGTCGGCCAGCACCGCCGAGACGCCCGCATCTTGCAGCATGCTCCGGGTCCGGGCCGCGGGGAACGAGGGGTACAGGGGTACCACGGTGGCCCCGGTGTAGAGGCCGGCGAGGATTCCGGCGTAGGCCTCGATGCCCTTGGCCGCCAGGACCCCGATGGCCCGAGGGGGGCCGGCCGGGTTCGCCAGCAGCGAGCCGGCCCACTGGAGGGCGAGGTCGTGGACCTCCTCGTAGGTGAAGGTCCGCGTTCCCGTGTGGAGTGCCGGGCGTCGCCCGGAGACGGCGAGCCCGCGCAGGAATCGCGCGTGCAGCGCGTCCTCGATCTTCTTCAACATGCTTTCTCCGAATAAGGGGCTTCGCCGGTTTTTTAGGGGGTGACGGCGCTGATGCCGGAGCGTTTTCGGGAATATATTCGGTGCGATGACCCAAATCCCTGGGAAAGGATCGAAAATGTGGGACGAAAAGTTCGAGGAGACCCTGCGGAAGCACCTTCCGTTCCTCGGTGACGGAGAGGCTCTGGATTCCTCGGCCGCACTGCGGGACCTGGGGCTCGATTCGCTCGGCACAGTGGAACTGATGGCCGCGCTGGAAAGCGCCTACGACGTGCGTTTCGTGGACGACGCTCTCACCATGGAGAACTTCTCCACTCCGCAGACGCTGTGGGAGGCACTGTCCGGGCTGGCCGGCAGCCGCGCCCACTGACGGGTCGCCCGGGACCGCCCTCCGGTGGCCTGCCGGTCACCGGAGGGCGCGCCGCCGGCTCCCGCACCGGGCTGCCGCCACCGTCCGCTTCAGGCGGCGACGGCAGCCCGGCGCGGCAGCATGGCCGTCCTGGGGTTGGCCTGGACGACGTCGAAGGAGCGGCTCGTGATGCCCACCCTGCCGAACAGGCTGTCGGGGCCGCAGACATGGATCCGTCCGACACCGATCCGGTCCCGCAGGGTCGCGACGACGTCCGGCCAGCGCACGGGCAGCACATAGCCGTCGAGCAGCATCCCGCGCACCTGCTCGCCGGTGGTCAGCAGCGCGCCGTCCTGGTCGGCGACGACGGGCAGGACGGGATCGGCGAACCGGAGCCCGGTGAGCACCTCCTCGTCGATGCGGTCCCGCAGGGCGCCGAAGACGCTGCAGTGCATCGGCGGCCGCATGGTGTACAGGGGCATGCCGCCCAGGGAGCGCAGCTTCTTCTCCATCCACTCCGCGCTGTCGCCGTCGAGGGACACCATGTAGAAGTCCTCGTCGATGTGGCAGGAGATGTCGTACCAGTCGCCCCGCGCGTCCAGTTCGGCCAGCACTTCGTCGAGCTTCTCGCGGGGGGTCCGGGTGAAGGAGAGCGTCACCGCCTCCCGGTACTCCCGGGAGAACCAGTCGTTCTCGCAGCGCGCCATCTGCGCGGTCATCCGTACCGCGTCGGCGAAGCTCAGCACGCCGGAGAAGACCGCGGCGGCCTTGCTGCCGAAGCTGGGTCCGGCGACCGCGTCGGGGCGCAGGCCGTGCTCGTCCGCGGCCCAGTGGGCCAGCGCGACGCAGTTGACGAAGAAGGCGACCTGGGCGTACTCGGTGTAGTCGCCGTCGGCTTCGCGGTAGCGCTCGAACAGTGAGTAGCCGAGCACCTCGTCCGCGGTCTTCAGCAGCCGCCGCGCGTGCGGGTTGATCAGCATGAACTTCGCCACGTCGGAGAAGCGGGTGGGTGCCATGCCGGGGAAGACGAGCGCGCTGCCGGTCCGGTCGTTGGGCTGCGTTGTCATCTGTCCTGTTCTCTCCTCGTAGGCGGCCGGGCGTCGGGCGCGGGCCGGCGGGTCACGGGACGAGCTTGGTGAAGGTCTCTTCGAGACGGGTCATCACGTTCCGCACGTGCGGCAGGCCCAGCGGGTCGGCCGCGGCGAGGGACTCCTCCTGCTCCGCGGCGGTCTCGCCGTAGAGCATGCTGGTGGCGGCCTTGAACCTCAGGGCCCCCTCGGCGTCGCCGAGGTGATGGCCGGCCAGGACGACCACGCCGTACTCGTCCAGCAGGTGCCGGTGCAGGGACAGCGAGTCGGTGACGCCGAGCCCGGCGAGCTCCGCGCGCAGCGGCTCGAAGTCGGGATAGACGTAGAAGGCGCCGGTCGGCGGACGGCACAGGGCGCCGTTGGCGACGAGGACACGGTGCACCTCGCGGGCCACCACGCCGTGCAGCCGGGCGGTGGCCGCCAGCCGGTCCCGGATCTCGGGCGGCTCGGCGAACGCGTAGGCGGCGACCTCCTGCATGGGGCCGGCCAGCGTCGACCAGACCTCGCTGGCGGCGGAGACGACGCCGTCGCGGATACGACGGCCCCACGCCCCTTCGGGGAAGCGCGCCGCGCCGATGCGCCAGCCGCCCAGGGCGAGGCTCTTGCTGAGCCCCGTGGTGACGACGGTGCGCCGCGGTGCCACTTCGGCCGGGCTCAGCACCGGCGTCGCCGCGTCGTGGACGACGTCCCGGTAGATCTCGTCCGAGACGATGAGCAGGTCCTCCTCCTCCGCGATGGCGCAGATCTCCCGCACCAGGGCGGGCGGAGCGAGGGTGCCCGTCGGATTGTCTGGCAGGGTGAGCACGACGATCCGGGGGTCGTGGCCGAGGACGCGGGCGGCACGCACGGCCTCCCGCAGCGCGGCGGGCTCGGGAACGCCGCCGCACTGGTCGGGTATCGGCACGCCGATGGCCTGTTTGCCCATGTACCGGGCCTGGGGGGCGTAGGTGTTCCAGCAGGGCCGCGGCAGCAGCACGTCACCGGGGACGGTCATGTGCAGGGCCATCAGCAGCGGCTTGCTGCCGGGCGCCACGACGACCTGATCGGCCTCGGTGGGCATGCGCCGGCGGGAAAAGTATCCGGCCACCGCCTCACGGACGTCCCTGGCGCCGGCGACGGGACCGTAGGCGTTGCGCCGGGCTCCCGCCGCCAGCCGGTCGAGCAGGGGGGCGAACGCGGGCAGCCGCGCCTCGCCGAACCCGAGGTGCACGAGTGATTCCCCCACGGCGTTGCGCTCGGCCACGAGTTGGTTGAGCGCGAGGTTGGGCGATACGTTCCGGCCGGTCATGGCCGTCTCCTCTCGGATCGCGCCCGCCGTCAGGTCGTGCGGGCGCCGTTGACCGCGGCCACAAGGTCGGACGGGGTGTCGGGGTCCAGTTCGAGGGCGTCGACCCAGGCGGCGTCGGGCGAGTAGCGGGCGCGGAAGGACCGGCCGACCAGCCGGGGGTCGCGCGCCTGGAGCATCCGCAGCTGGAACTGCCGGCCCTGCGGGGTGTCGACCACACCGTCCACGGCCACCTTGCCGGGCGTCGCGGACATCACCGGACCACGCACGGTGCGGGCCAGCCCGGGCAGGGCGCGGTAGGCGTCCTGGAAGATCGTCACCGCGTCGGCCAGGGGAACCTTGAAGTACTCGTGGGGGCCCGTGTCGCGTTCGACGAACATGTAGTAGGGGACGGCGCCGGCGGCCAGTTCGGCGCACCACAGCTCGTTCCACACCTGGGCGTCGTCATTGACGTGGGCGATCAGCGGCGCCTGGCAGTAGACGAGGGCACCGGAGGCACGGATGCGGGCCACCGCCCGGCGGGCGAGGTCCGTCTCCAGCTCCCGCGGGTGGCTGAAGTGCGCCATCACGGCCAGGTTGCGGCCGGAGTCCACGATCTTCTCGAACAGGGACAGCACGTCGTCCGCATCCTGGTCGGTGACGAAGCGGTGCGGCCAGTAGGCGACCGACTTGGTGCCGATGCGGATGGTGCGCACGCTCTCGACGGCGAGCAAGGGCTCCAGGTGCGAACGGAGCCGCTCGGTCGTCATCACCATCGGGTCCCCACCGGTGACGAGGACGTCGCTGACCTCGGGGTGCTTGCACAGGTAGTCGATGAGCCGGTCCGGGTTGGGGGCGGCGAACCGCAGGTCGGCGTCGCCGACGAACTGGGCCCACCGGAAGCAGTACGTGCAGTAGCTGTGGCAGGTCTGGCCGTGCCCGGGGAAGTAGAGCACCGTCTCGCGGTACTTGTGCTGCATGCCCGGCAGGGCGACGCCGTCGTCGCTGGGGACGTTGAGCTCGCGCTGGCCCGAGGGGTGCGGGTTGAGCCGCGCGCGGATCTCCCCGACGGCCGCCCTCAGCTCCGGCCGGGAGCCGCTCTTCAGGGCCCGCGCCACCGCGCTCTCGTCCTCGGCCGCGAGCATGCCCCGCTGCGGGAACACCAGCTGGAAGATGGGGTCGTGGGGGATGTTGTCCCAGTCGACGAGTTGCGACAGTACGTATTCGTTCACCCGGAAGGGCAGCACTTCGGACACCACGCGCACCGTCTCGCGGACGTCCGCAGGCAGACCGTAGCGCTTGGCGATCTCGTCGATCTGGCGCGGTCCGTGGGCACGGAAACGCACAGTCTCGAATGAGCTGAGAGCCAGCTGGGACATTCGATATTTCCTCCGGTCTCCTGCACCATGGACAATCTGACGGAATATCTGCACGGAGTCCGAACCGACGGAAATAGATTTCTCTCCGTGATTCGAGGCAGGGAACACGCCCCAGGCATTCTCCGACCTGCGGTGGATATTCCCGGGGCTGACATCAACGGTAGATCAATAAATTCCCTCCGGAACCCCTAGGCCCCCCCTGCCCTGCCCTTAACCCCGCTTTCCCGGAAGGGGCAGGGGTGAGTCAGGAGGCATGCCCGTCCAGCTCGGCCAGGTAGCCGCGCAGCACTTCCATGAAGCGCTCCGGCGCCTCCAGATGAGGCATGTGGCTGGAGTCCGGAACGATCTCCCAGCGGGCCCGGGGGATGAGTTCGACGAACGGGCGCTGGGTCGCCGGCGTGGCCTCGTCGTGCTCTCCGGTGAGCACCAGGGTGGGCACCCGTACGTCCGGGCAGTCCTCGATCACCGACCAGTCGCGCAGGGATCCGATGACGTGGAACTCGTTGGGGCCGTTCATGGTGTAGTACACCGTCGGGTCGTTGTAGACCTCCATGAACGAGGCCATGAAGTCCCGCGGCCAGGGCGTGACCCGGCACACGTGCCGCTCGTAGAACACCCGCATGGCCTGGAAGTACTCGTGGCTGTCGGTGGTGCCAGCGGCCTCGTGACGCAGCAGTGTGTCGTTGACACCGGGCGGCAACTGGTCGCGCAGCACCTTCATCTCCTGCAGCCACAGCGGGTACGACGCCGGCGCGTTGGCGACCACCAGGCCGCGCAGTCCTGCGGGCTGCCGGGCGGCGTGCCGTACGGCGACCATGCCGCCCCACGACTGTCCGAACAGCACGTAGTCGTCGGCGATGTCGAGGTGGCGCAGCAGGTTGTCGAGTTCGTCGAGGAAGAGGTCCACGGTCCAGAAGTCCGCGCCGCGGCCCGGCAGATGGGTGGAGCCGCCGTTGCCGATCTGGTCGTAGTGCACGACCGGCCATCCGTCCTCGGCCAGCGCGGTGAGGCCCAGGAGGTAGTCGTGGGTGCTGCCCGGGCCGCCGTGCACCACCACGAGGGGCGGCCGGCCGGAACGGAGGTCGCCGGTGACGCGGAACCAGGTCTGGTGCTCACCGAAGGGCGCGGTGCCCTTGGCGCTGGGTGCCACATGCATGTCTGCCACTTCCAGAGGTCGGGTCGGGTGGGTCGGGAAAGGGGTGACACGGGAGGGGGTGGCGCGCGCGGGCGGGGCGGGGGCGGCCCGTCACGGGGACGGCGGACATCCGCATCAGACGTGGTCGTCGGCGACGAGTCCGTCGAGGGCCATGGTGATGAGGGACTCGGTGTCCATCCCGTCGATGGCCTCCGCGGTGTCCTCGCCGTGCTCCTGGACCGCCGGATCGGCGGGCAGGCCGCCCTGCTCGCCCCCGAGGTCGAGCAGGGCCTGCATCAGCCCGGACTCGCGCAGCCTGCTGAACGGGATCGCCTGGAGGACCCGCCGCACCTGCTCCTCCACCGCGGGGTCCTCACCGGTGCCCGCCGGGAACAGCTCCTCGTGCAGGCGCTCCGCGAGCACCCTGGCGTTGGGGTAGTCGAAGACCAGGGTGGCCGGCAGACGCAGCCCGGTGGCCGCGTTGACCCGGTTGCGGAACTCCACCGCGGTCAGCGAGTCGAACCCGAGGTCCTTGAACGCCCGGTCGGGCTCCACCTCCCCGCCGGTCTCGTGCCCGAGGACGGACGCGGCCTGCCCACACACGGCGTCCAGCAGCACCGCCGTACGCTCCTGGGGCGGCAGGGACGCCAGCCGCGTCCGCAGCGCCGCCGGCGCGCCCGCCGTACCGGCCGCGGCCGTCCGGCGCACGACTCCGCGTACCAGACCGCGGTAGACCTGGGGCAGGTCCTCGCCCGCACGGGCGAGGACCGCGGTGTCCAGCGCGATCGGCACCAGTGCCGGGGTGCCGAGGCCCAGAGCCGCGTCGAACAGGGCGAGCCCCTGCTCCGGGGTCAGGGCGCCGATACCGACGCGACTCATGCGCAGGCGGTCGGCCTCCGCGAGCTCACCGGCCATGCCGGAGTCGCCCTCCCACAGACCCCAGGCGAGGGATTGCCCGGCCAGGCCGTGGGCCCGGCGGTGCTGGGCTAGGCCGTCCAACAGGGCGTTGGACGCGGCGTAGTTGCCCTGCCCCGCGTTGCCGAGGGTGCCCGCGGCCGACGAGAACGTCACGAACGCCGAGAGATCCATGTGGGCGGTCAGCTCGTGCAGGTTCAGGGCCGCGTAGGCCTTGGGCCGCAGCACGGTGTCCATGCGCTCCGGCGTCAGGGAGGCCAGCGCGGCATCGTCGAGGACGCCCGCCAGGTGCACGACCGCCGACAGCCGGCGCCCCTGGAGCAGGGCCGTCACGGCCGCGCGGTCGGCCATGTCGCAGGCGGCCACCTCGACCTCGGCGCCCAGGGCACGCAGTTCGTCCGCGAGTTCCGCGAGCTCGGGTGCAGCCGGGCCACGCCGACTGGTCAGCAGCAGCTCCCGCACGCCGTACCGGCTCACAAGATGCCGGGAGAACAGCCGCCCGAGCATGCCACCCGCGCCGGTGACCAGCACCGGGCCCTCCGCGTCGAAGCGGGTGGCGGGGACCGAGTCCTCCCCGGCCGGCACCCGGACCAGGCGTGCCGCCCGGAGCGCCGCGCCGCGTACGACCACCTGGGGTTCCCCGGAGGCCAGGATCTCAGCCAGCAGCGTCACCGGGACCGCCGCTCCGTCCGCCGCCGTCCGCTCGTCCAGGTCGACGAGCACGACCCGTCCCGGGTGGGCGAGTTGGGCGGACCGGACCAGACCCCACACAGCCGCACCGGCCAGGTCCGTGACGTCCTCGCCGTCCACCGCCACCGCGCCCCGGGTGACCACGGCCAGGGTCGCGGACGACGACGTGAACCGCTCGTCGTCCGTCCACGCCTGGAGCGCTCCGAGGACCTTCCGGGTCGCCCCACCGATCCCTTCCGCGTCCGCGGCGACCGCTGTGTCGCACCGCAGCACCACGATGTCGGGCACCTCGGGCAGCGTTCCGTCGCCCGCGACGTGGACCACGTCCGCCCACCGCCCGGCGCTGAGCGCAGTGGTGGCCGCCGGAGACGGAACGGGTAGGGGTACCGGCACCCAGTCGAGCCGGAACAGCGAGTCATGGGCGGCGGACCGCCCGCCCAACTGCTCGTCGGTGACGGGACGCGACAGCAGCGACCGCACCTCGGCGACCGGCTGCCCGGACGGGTCGGTCAGCTTCAGCGACACCGCGTTCTTCCCCGCCGGCGACAGCCGCACCCGCAGGGCGGAGCCCCCGGTCGCGTACAGCTCCACGCCGGACCAGGCGAAGGGCAGCAGCCTGCCGTCACCGGATCCCTCCGGCCCGTCGGCGCCCCCGGCCAGCAGGGCCGCGTGGAGCGCGGAGTCGAGCAGCGCCGGGTGCAGACCGAACCCGCCCGCCGCATCCCCGGCCTCGGAGGGCAACTCCACTTCGGCGAACACGTCGTCACCGCGCCGCCAGGCCGCCTTCAGCCCCTGGAAGACCGGACCGTAGGCGTAGCCCTGGCCCAGCAGGGTGTCGTAGGCACGGTCCACGGCGAGCGGCTCGGCTCCTGTGGGAGGCCAGGCCGCCGGTTCCGTCACCGGTGCGCTGGGGGCGGCTGGGCCGACCGTGCCCTGGGCGTGCAGCAGCCATGGGGCGGAGACGTCGGGCCCTTGGCCTTCGGTACGGGAGTGGATGGTGACGGTGCGTTTTCCGTCGGGGCCGGGGCCGCCGACGGCGACTTGA
Organism: Streptomyces sp. NPDC052701; assembly: GCF_040678355.1. Classification (NCBI taxonomy): domain Bacteria; kingdom Bacillati; phylum Actinomycetota; class Actinomycetes; order Kitasatosporales; family Streptomycetaceae; genus Streptomyces; species Streptomyces sp. NPDC052701. The sequence continues at coordinate 391 of NZ_JBFATO010000061.1, read as the reverse complement.
ATCTGTGCCGCTCCTTCGGGCGGGAGGATCAGGGGTGCCTGGAGGGTGAGTTCCTCGAGGTGGGCGCAGCCGGTCTGGTGGGCGGCATGCAGGGCGAGTTCCACGAAACCGGTGCCGGGGAAGAGGATGGTCTCGCCGATGACGTGGTCGGCGAGCCACGGCTGGGTATGGGGGGAGAGCCGTCCGGTCATCACGATGCCGTCACTGTCGGCGAGGGTGATCGCGGCGCCGAGCAGGGGATGCTCGACCGTGTCCAGACCGGCGGAGGCGACGTTGCCGCCGACCTGGGCGTCGACCCAGTACCGCTTGCGCTGGAAGGCGTAGGTGGGCAGGTCGACGCGGGTGACGTTCCGGCCGGCGTAGAAGCCGTCCCAGTCGACCTCGGCCCCGG
>NZ_JBFATO010000060.1:0-23432 GCF_040678355.1 Streptomyces sp. NPDC052701 | reverse complement strand
TACGAGCGAAAGGCCGAACACTTCCTGGCCTTCGTCGGCATCGCCGCGGCCCTCATCGGCTACCGCCGACTCACCAAGTGAAACGGCGTCTTAGCGTCGCTGCTGGTGTTCTGGTCGCTGGCGCCGGCGCCGATGCCCACGCTGCTACCTCGATCTGCGCCAGGAGCTCCCCGCCGCGGCCAGCTCGACCACGGCGTAGCGCTCATGGCGAGGGAGGGTCTTCGCCGAACAGCGGTACCTGCGCTACGCCGACGTCCGTGCGGATGCGGTGCGGCCGGGCAGGATGCCTGAACCGTCCAGCAGGCACTGTCACGTTGGCTGATGGGGTGGGGTGATTTTCGGATTGGTCGTGCTGGAGGGAAGGTGTCCGTGGGGAGCGCGTCGCCGTCGTACAGAGGGCACCGGTACCCGGTCGAGGTCATCTCCCGCTGCGTGTGGTGGTACTTCCGCTTCCCGCTAGGCTTCCGCGAGGTGGAGGAGCTGGTGCTCCAGCGCGGCGTCATCGTCTCCCATGAGACGGTCCGCCGGTGGTGTCTGGAGTTCGGACAGGTCTACGCCGACGGACCGTGCCGCCGCCGGCCCCGCCCTGGGGACGAATGGCACTTGGACGAGGTGTTCATCAAGGCCGGCGGAGAGCTGAAGTACCTGTGGCGGGCCGTGGACGCCGACGGTAACGTGCTCGACATCCTGGTGCACAGCCGCCGGGACAAGGCTGCGGCCCGGCGCTTCTTCCGCCGCCCGACGAAAAAGACGCGTGCTGTCCCGCGGGTGGTGGTCACCGACAAGCTCCGCTCCTGCGGTGCCGCCCACCGCGAGGTCATGCCCTCCGCTGAACACCGCTCGCACAAGGGCCTGAACAACGGGCGGAGAACTCTCACCAGCCCACGCGGCAGCGGGAACGCGTGGTGAAGGGCTTTTGCAGTACCGGCGGAGCCCAGTGGTTCCTGTCCGCGTTCAGCGGCATCTCCCCGCACTTCCGGCCCCACCGGCACCTGATGACCGCCTTCGAATACCGAGCCGAGATGACCATCCGCTTCGCCATCTGGGACCAGGTCACCGGCGCTACCAACCCGCCCACCACGGCCTGAACACCGGCCCTGACCGCGGGCCCACCACGCTCCGACGCATTATCGGACAGTCACGCACCCAACAACGTGACAACACCGCGTGGCGCCTTCACCGAGCGGGCGCGCCGGACCGCCGTCGGCAGTGCACCGGATGCGCAGGCCGCTGGCGATGCGCACCGCCCAGACGGGCAATACGTCCACCGCCAGCACCCGCACGAGCCCGGCCGCGGCCACGGTGGAGTGCACTGAGTGCACCCGATGCGCACCGGCGATGCCCGGCATCCACTCCACCAGGTGGAGCCCATCGGATGGGAATGCGAGGAGTTGTCGGCCTCTGCCTCCGCTGTCGTGCCACCAGGCGGGCGGAAGCCACTGGGCGGGATCCTGGTCGGCCTTGGAGCGGTTGGAACGAGCGGTGACCACCAGGCTGGCCCCACGCCCTGTCTTCCACGTGGTGCCGTAAGGGCGCCGGCATTTCGTCCTGGACCGGCTGTGCGCCCCCATCGGCGGCCGGTGGCGGTCACTCGAACGGGTGATGGAGTGTCTTCCTGTGCAACCGTGGCGGCTGTTTGCCGGTCCTGCTCATGCAACATCGTTCAATTCAAGTGTGGGGAGCATCCTCTTGCGTATCCGTTCCGTCCTGGCTGTCGCTGTCACCGCCGGCGCCCTGGCCGCTTTCGTTCCCGCGGTGTCGGCCCAGGCCGCCGAGTACAGCTCGGCCCTGAAGGTCCGCGGCATCCAGTACGACGCCCCCGGCCGGGACTCCAACAGCTGCTCCACGGGCAACACCGACCAGGAGTACCTGACGGTCAAGAACTACTCGTCCTCCACGACCGTCAACCTCAAGGGCTACGTCGTCAAAGACGCCGCCGGCAACCGCTTCACCTTCACCGCCAACCACTACCTGCAGCCCGGCGACTACATCAAGCTGCGCGGCGGCCACGGCACCGATTCCGACGCGAACAACGTGGTCTACCGCGACAACTGCAACTTCCTGTGGAACAACGACCAGGACACCATCTACCTGTACAAGCCCTCCGGCGCCCGCGCGGACGTGCACTCCTACACCAAGCGCGACCATGACCGGGACGGCAACGGCTACATCAGCTACCACAGCTGACACCCGGCCCCACCCGCAGGCCAGCCCCGGCCTGCCTGAGCGCTCCGCCAGAACGCTCCTGGACAACCGGCTGCACCAACCCGCGCGGCTGCGCTGAGCTCCGGGCCCGGGCCGGGGCCGTGTGAGCGCCCCGGCCGCGGGTAGGCGGCACCTGACTGGGGAGTGAAGCACGAGGGCGGCGCGTACCGGCGAAGAGTACGCGCCGCCCTCGCACGTCTTCCGGTGCTGCGGGAACCAGGGCAGTCGGAGGACGACCACGGCCAGGAGCCGGTCAAGCCCCGCCACGGCCTGTTCCGCCGGCGGACCTGACCTGGGCAAGCCGAAGGCGGCCCTGGGAAAGCCCTCCCTCTAAGGAGGGCTTGCCCAAGGCGCCTGGTCGACGCCGGGCTGGGGACCGCGAGCTGCACAGTCCGGCCGCGGCAAGGCGCAGCGGCATCTCGCCGTGCCCGCAGCCGACGTCAGAATCCGAGCGGGCGTGGCCGGGAGCTCGGCGAGAAGCCGGCGTTCCACCAGGTCGTGACGCAGGCGGCCCCGCGCGCTGTCGGAGTGGGCGGCGTACGCGGCACCCACGGTCACCGCCCCCACCCCAGTTCCGTGTAGGTCCGGCCCGCTTGGATGCCCTCGATGGCCGCTCGGGTGTAGGCGACGATCGGCTCGGGCAAGTCCTTGACGTTCCACCACCCCCAGGACACGCACTTGTCGGGCTCCTGCCGCTTTGGCTCACCCACCCAGCGGCGGGCGCGGAAGAAGAGCTGGACACGGGGCGGGTCAGCGGGCCGTTCCCTCATGTGCACGGTGTGGACAAGTTCGACGTCTGCCGACTCGATGACCAGGTCCGCCTCCTCGTACGCCTCGCGCACGAGGCACGCCGTCGCCGATTCGTCCTCGCAGTGGCCCGCCAGGACGTGCCACGAGTCGCCCGCGTATGCCGAGTCGGGGTGCCGCAGACCCAGCAGGACCTGCCCGTCGCGTTCCAGGTAGAGGTGGACACCGACCACGTTCAGCACGGTCCCGGACGGCGCCTCCGCCCGCGCGGTCCCTGCGGGCGCCGCCGGGCCGCCGGCGGGCAGGGGATGTTCGGCGGCGTGCTGCTCCAGCAGTTCCCGGGTCGAGGGCAGCATCGTCATGTTCGGGAACTTTTCGGGTCGCACCCAGGCGAGCATCACGCCCTCGGTGAGCGGCAGACTGGCCGGGTCGCCGTTCCAGAGGCCGGTGAACACCTGGATCGGCATGTGGGTCCCGTCGCTGCCGGTGACGTACTCGACCGCGTACGGCTCCAAGCCGGCGAGGGCCAGGCCAGCCTCCTCGCGCAGCTCCCGGCGGACCGTGTCGAGGAGGGTGCGGTCCTGTGGCTCCCGGCCGCCGCCGAGCAGCGACCAACATCCTGGCTCCCAGATCCACGGCTTATTGGCGTCCCGCAGGTGCAGCAAGTAGCGGCCCTGGCCGTCGTGGATGATCGCGGAGGCGTTCACCGGTTCCGGTTGTCCGTCCAGCTGCGCGTGGAGGAGTTTCGCGCGCAGGGTCGGTGAGGTGACCTCCGACATCGGTAGCCACTGGGCGCCGGAGACCTCCTCGTCCTGCAGGGTGACCGCCGGCGGGTTGTCGTCGGCGAGGCAGAACACGTAGCGGAAGTCGTAGTGGCGGTGGGCCGGTCCGCCCTTGGCAGGGCTGGCATAGATGTCATGGACGTCAATATCGATCGGGGAGCCGAGCATCTGCCGGGTCAGGCACAGAGCGCCCGGTGCGATCCCGGCCTCCTCCGATACCTCGCGTAGCGCCGCGGCCTGCAGCGTGCGGTCCTCAGGCTCGACGTGGCCGCCGGGGGGGGGAGCATGAGACCAGTGACCCGGTGCCGGATATGCAAGACCCGGCGCTGGCGGTCGATGACGACGGCGCTGCAGGTGACGTGACCGGGCAGCGTCGTCCGGGCGGTTGCGTCGACGGGCTTCTCCAGCGTGGCGAGCAGCTCGGCCAGGGCGTCCCGCTCGTCAGGGTGGCGGCCGAGGTACGCCTGGACGGTCTTGCGGATCGCGGAGGAGGTGGGGGGCATGAGCGTCGTCTCGCCTTCGACGTGGGACGGTTCTGAGGGCCGGGCTGTGGATTCGCGCTGGTCAGCTTGTGGTTTTCTGGTCGGGTGGTTGGGCGCCGCAGGAGCCAGCCGAGGCTTTCGGCAGGTTCCCGGCCCCGCCGTTGCCGCGTTGGACGGACGTCAATGAGCTCCCCCTCGTGGACGCAATGGTGGTGTCGCTGTGCTCAACGACGCGGCACCGGTCTCGAACACCTGCGCTTTCGGACGGGTTGCGCACCCTGGAGTGGGCGGATTTTCGAAGGTGCGCGGTGCACCGACCCTTGCCGTGCAAGAGCACACGCCCGAAAGCATATTGGCCGAAACGCCGATGCTCGCTCAGGTCGGGACGGGTTCGTCAGCGGGCTGGGCGGTGTCGGGTGCCGCCGGGCGAGCCCAATGGCCACTTACGGGCGCTCCACGGCTTCGGGTTGCCTCGATGGGGTGCGTGTTCGGTGTGGACCGATGTCCTGGCCCTACACCGAACCCTGGACCAGATGGTCACCTCAGTACGGCGCGGCCTGGCTTGGGTCCACGCGCATGCCAGCGAGTTACGGACCGCCCCCGAGGCCATCCACAGTTGAAGTAGGGGATGCGATCGACCGTGCGGGCCGCCGGACGCCGACGCTTCCTCGGCTGCTGCCCTGCTGGGCGTACCGGTGAACCACGGTGCTTGCCGACGCACTGGCGTAGAGAACGCCTTTGAAAATTTCACTGCACGATGCCGGCGGTATGGGCGGCGGCCAGCCAGTCGGGGAATTCCTGCAGGAGTTGGTCGAAGAGTTGGTGGTCGGGAATGCTCTGCGGGGTGCGGCCAGCATGGAAGAAGCCCGCGTTGTCGACGATGCGGCGGGCCGGGACGGCGAGGGTGTCCAGCTTGCGCAGGAACGCGAACTCGTTGTCATCGGGGTCGCCGAAGCCGATGAACTGCCAGAACAGGGGCAGGCGAGCGGCCTTGCAGAGGTAGCGTTCGGCAGCGAACTTGCTGGTGGGGCCGCCGTCGGTTTGGAAGACGACTAGGGCGGGGCAGCGGCTGCCGGATTCCATGTAGTGGTCGATGACCTCGTCCATGGCCCAGTGGTAGTTGGTGCGTCCCATGTGACCGAGGTTTTCGTGCAGTTTGTTGATCCGGCCGCGGTGTCCGCCGAGCGTCAAGTCCGTGGATCCGTCGACGTCGGTGGAGAAGAACACCACCGGAACGGTGCCGTCGTCATCGAGGTGAGCCGACAGCGACAGAACCTGCTCGGCCAGATGCTGCATGGTGCCGTTGCGGTAGTAGGGTCGCATCGACCCGGAGCGGTCCAGCACGAGATACACCGCAGCCCGCACGTCCTCCAGCCCGTGCCGGCGCACGCTGGCCCCCGCCGCCTTGTACAGGCTGACCAGATCGGGCGCTCTTTCCTGCACCTTGGTCAAGTTGATGGCCGCGGTGCGCTCACTGCCATTCGCCGAGATCACCCCCTCATGGTGGCGCCCCATTCCCGAGCAGGTGCAGCATTTGCCCATTCGGCTGCGGACAGTGCGGCCTGGTCTGCTTACTCCACTCATCGTGCTGCTGGTCCTAGGGTCTGTTGCGAAAGTGGATCTTGGCTGTGGATGATCACGTCCTGTGGGACGTGGTGATCTGACGAACGGCCAGCGGGCCCGGCTGGAGCCGTTGTTGCCGCAGGGCATCAAGCCGGGTCGTCCGCCGGTGTGGACGCGGCGGCAGCTGATGGACGGCATACGGTGGCGGACCCGGACCGGTGCTCCCTGGCGTGATGTGCCGGAACGCTACGGGCCCTGGGAGCGGGGCTATGACCTGTTCCGCCGCTGGCAGCGCGATGGCACCTGGGCCAGGATCGTCGCCCAGCTCCAGGCCGAGGCGGATGCGAAGGGCCTGGTCACCTGGGAGGTGAACGTCGACTCCACCGTCTGCCGGGCCCATCAGCACGCCGCCGGAGCAGCGAAAAAGGGGGACCTGCAAAAGGAGCCACCCGGCGGCGTCGCCGTCGAGCCGGCCGACCACGGTCTCGGACGCTCCCGGGGCGGGCTGACCACCAAGATCCACCTCGCCGTGGAGCAGGGGCAAAAGCCACTGTCCGTCGTGATCACAGCCGGTCAGCGGGGTGACTCGCCACAGTTCGAACCGGTCCTGGAAGGGATCCGGGTGCCACGGCTCGGTCGGGGCCGGCCCCGTAAGCGACCGGACCGGGTGCGGGCCGATAAGGCGTACGACTCCCGCAGTAACCGGGCCTACCTGCGAAGACGCGGTATCAAGGCGACCATCCCGGTCCCGGCGGACCGCGTCCGCAACCGCTACAGACTCGGCTTCCGAGGCGGCCGGCCGCCGACGTTCGACAAGACCGACTACAAACAGCGGCACGCACTCGAATGCGGGATCAACCGGCTCAAGCGGTACCGGGCCGTGGCCACGAGGTACGACAAACTCGCCGTCCGCTACGAGGCGACCGTACGGCGCTGTCACGTTGGCTGACCGGGTGGGATGATCTTCTGGTTGGTCGTGCTGGGAGGGGTCGTCCGTGGGCAGCGCACCGCCGTCGTACAAGGGGCACCGGTACCCGGTCGAGGTGATCGCGCACTGCGTGTGGCTGTACTTCCGCTTCCCGCTCAGCTTCCGCGAGGTCGAGGAGCTGATGCTCGAGCGCGGCGTGATGGTGACCCACGAGACGATCCGCCGCTGGTGCGCGAAGTTCGGGCAGTCCTACGCCAACGGCCTGCGCCGCCGCCAGCCCCGGCCCGGGGACAAGTGGCACCTGGACGAGGTCTTCGTCAGGGTCAACGGCGAGCAGCGGTACCTGTGGCGGGCCGTCGACCAGGACGGCAACGTGCTCGACATCTTGGTCCAGAACCGGCGGGACACCGCTGCGTGGCTTTATCGAGCAGTAGTGACGTCGCTTGTCGATAAGTTTGGGAGGCGCCCCGTTCCACGGACGGGTGGTATTGATGAGTTTGGGAGGCGCCGGGTCTCTTGCCAGGGCAGCATCGGGGTGCTCCTGGTGAAAGGTGCTGGTCATGCCGCAGATGTCGAAGGTCGAGCTGTATGCGGCGATCCGGCGTGACCATCGCGGCGGCATGTCGATGCGGGAGCTCGAGCGCAAGCACGGCGTGACGTGGCGGACGGTTCGCAAGGCGCTGGATTCGGCATGGCCTGAGCCACGGAAGAAGCTGCCGCCCCGGGCGACCGCTCTGGACCCGTACAAGCCGGTGATTGACGGCATCCTCCGTGCGGATCTGGATGTTCCGCGCAAGCAGCGGCACACGGTCACCCGTATCTTTCACCGCCTGGTCGACGAGCACGGGGCGGACGTCTCCTACGGGATGGTCCGCTACTACGTTGCCGCCCGGAAACGGGAGATCCTGGTCGAGTCCGGCAAGGCCCGCTGGAGGCGTTCGTCCCGCAGACCCACCAGCCCGGGCACGAGGCGGAAGTCGACTTCGGCGACGTGACTATCCGTCTCGCCGGCGAGCTGGTGACCTGCTACTTGTTCTCCTTCCGCCTGTCGCATTCGGGCAAGGCCGTCCACCGGGTGTTCGCCTCCTGCGGCCAGGAAGCCTTCTTCGAAGGCCACGTTCACGCGCTGCGGACGCTGGGCGGTGTCCCCCGGAGCAAGGTCCGCTATGACAATCTCAAGGCCGCCGTCGCACGGGTGCTGGGACTCAGCCGGGCCAGGGTGGAGGCCGAACGATGGATCGCCTTCAAGTCGCACTTCGGTATCGAGAGTTTCTACTGCCGTCCGGGCATCGAAGGCGCCCACGAGAAGGGAGGCGTCGAGGGACAGATCGGTTACTTCCGCCGCAACCACTTCGTTCCCGTCCCCGAGGTCGCCTCACTCGCCGAGCTGAACGAGATGGTCGATCAGTGGGACCGGCAGGACGACGCACGCCGCATCGGTGCCCGGTCCAAGGCCGTCGCCGAGTGCTTCGCACTCGAACAGCCCTTGCTGATGCCGCTGCCCGAGGAGCCGTTCGAGACGGGCCGGCTGTTCACACCTCGAGTTGACCGCTACGGCCAGATCCCGGTCCGCACCAACCGCTACTCGGTGCCGATCCGGCTGATCGGTAAGCGGGTGCGGGTCGTTCTGCACGCTTCTCACCTGGTGGTTTACGACCAGAACGTGGAAGTGGCCCGGCACGAGAGGCTGATCGCCAAGGGGGCCGTGCGCTTGGAGCTGGATCACTACCTGGAGGTCCTGGTCCGCAAGCCCGGCGCGTTCCCCGGCTCCACCGCCCTCGAACAGGCCCGCTCAGCAGGCAAGTTCACCCCCGTCCATGATGCCTGGTGGGCTCAGGCTCAGAAGGTTCACGGTGAGCGGGACGGCACCCGGGCCTTGATCGAGGTCTTGCTGCTGGGCCGGCATCTGCCGCACGAGCACATCGTCGCCGGTTTGGCCGCAGCTTTGCGCGCCGGGGCGATGACCGCCGACGCCGTCGCCCTGGAGGCCCGCAAGGCAGCCCAGGCCGAGACCGAGCCCGACCTGGCAGGCCGGCCGCTGCCCGGCACACCGCCGGCGAACGTGACGTCCCTGCACGAGTGGAAGCTGTCCCATCTCCCGCCGGACACCAGGCCACTGCCGTCGGTGACCCCCTATGACCAGTTGCTCCGACGTCGTCGCGTCAGCGGCGGCGCCCACCGAGAGGGAGAAGCACAGTGACTCTGCCCCGCCGGCGAGGCTTGACCGAGCAGGCCGCCGACGCAGCCATCGACACCGCCTGCCGCATGCTGCGGCTGCCGTCGATCCGCAACGAGTTCCCCGACATCGCCGACCGGGCGATGAAAGACCAGATGACCTACCGCGGCTTCCTCGCCGAGCTGCTGATGACCGAGTGCGACGACCGGGCCCGCCGACGCTCAGAGCGCAGGATCAAGGCTGCCGGCTTCCCAGGGAGAAGTCCCTGCGGGCCTTCGACTTCGACGCCAATCCGAACGTCGACCCGGCCATCATCCACACGCTCGCCAGCTGCGAATGGATCAAGAAGAGTCAGCCTCTCTGCCTGATCGGCGACTCCGGGACCGGCAAGTCCCACATGCTGATCGCGCTGGGCACCGAGGCGGCGATGAAGGGCTACCGGGTCCGCTACACGCTCCGCCACCAAGCTGGTGAACGAGCTGGTCGAGGCCGCGGACGAGAAGCAGCTGAACAAGACCATCGCCCGCTACGGCCGCGTCGACCTCCTCTGCATCGACGAGCTCGGCTACATGGAACTCGACCGGCACGGCGCCGAGGGCCTCTTCCAGGTCCTGACCGAACGGGAAGAGAAGAACAGCGTCGCCATCGCCTCCAACGAGTCCTTCGGCGGCTGGACCAAGACCTTCACCGACCCCCGCCTCTGCGCGGCCATCGTCGAAACGGGCACTGACTCCTACCGGCTCGCCAGCACCCGAGCACGGGTCGAAACCCCGGCCAAGGCTGGTTGACAGAGGAGCCGGCCCCGCCCGCCATGTCGAGAGAAGTGTGGTGGCCCAGTTCAGCTGTGTTGCATCCAGACGTTGGGCTCCTGATACACGCCCTCATCGGCCGAGCGGTTGATCCGCAGGAGGCTGAGTCCATCAGGGATCACGTAGTCACCTGACTCGGGGAAGGTCATTCCGGTCCAGCGTTCCCACTCGGCAACCGTGCCAGTCATGGTCTGCGAAGCCGGAGCGGCCGAGAGTATCTTGGCGCCAAGGCGCTGGTGGGTTCGAATCCAAGGGTCAAGAGCCATGCCGTCCTCACGGCTCCACCGCATGAAGTTCTCGATCGGCGTCAACGGATACTGGGCCTTCATCGTTGGGCGGACCGGGGCTATGACCTGGTCCCATCCGGCTTGTCCCGCTGTCTGACGGAGTGCTTTAAGCATCTCCCCCGCCAGCCCTCGTCCCTTCAGCGACGGGGTGACGATCGCACCGCAGATCACGAGAGTATTGGGTTCGATTTCTTGTTCACGGCCCTCGACGGCGTGAACAAGAGCCTGGGTATACCCCGTGGGGAGGGACTCAGGCAGCCCATCCCAGCGAATCGGTACACCCCAGCCTGAAGCTACTGGCACATCATGGTCATCTATCAACATAAGGTTCAAATCGGCGAACCACTCTCCGGCCCTGCCTATGTACTCCTTCACTAGCCGGTCAGCAGTGATGAACTCCGGGAAGCCTTCGCTGAAGAGCTCCTTGAGATGTGCATCCTGCCAAGTGCGTGAGTCAGTCCGTTCGATCTTCAAAATCATTGCCTGTTCATAGCACACCGCCTGTGAGCAGCCGCCCTCCCAATCAGGCCCGGCCACCCACAGTGCCGTCATTTCCCGTGCACATCTACGAACGTTCGGATCGCTCGCTGCCTCCCGAACCGGCGAACAAACGCTGCTGGTGGAAGTGAACGAAGCCAGCTGCGGCCAGGCGCTTCTTCCGTAAACTATTCAAGAAGACTTGCTCGGTGCCGCGGCTGGTGGTCACCGGCAAGCTCCGTTCCTACGACGCGGCCCACCGCGAGGTCATGCCCTCCGTCGAGCACCGCTCGCACAAGGGCTTGAACAACCGGGCCGAGAACAGTCATCAGCCCACCCGGCAGCGTGAACGCGCCATGAAAGGCTTCCGCAGCGTCGGCGGAGCCCAGCGGTTCCTGTCCGCGTTCAGCGGCATCTCACCCCACTTCCGATCCCGCCGCCACCTGATGAGCGCCCCCGGCTACCGAGCCGAGATGGCCATCCGCTTCGCGATCTGGGATCAGATCACCGGCGCCGCCGGCCAGCCCGCCAAGGCTTGAGCACCGGCCCGAAACCCGGTCCTCCCCACGCCCCGATACGCGGTCAGAGACCCACGCACCCAACAATGTGACAGTGCCGTCGTGAACGTTGGCGGTGGCACCTGGGACTACGGGGCCGGCACCTCCTACGTGTGGTCGGACTACTACCACAAGGACAAGTGCCACGGCTCGACCTCGGTCGGCGAATACATCGACAGCGACGAGGCATCCGCCGGCAACTGGTCCATCACGCAGGCTGATGCCGCCCTCTCAGGCAACGAGACCTACTACCGCACCACCTGCTGACCAGTCGGCAGCATGCGTAACATGCCCCCGAAGAGGCCCGCGCACTGCGGCCCTTCGGGGGCATGCGTGCTCTCCGTCATCTGGCCAGTCGCCCCCCACAGTCTCGTAGGACACGTATGCTGCACCGTGGCGTCAAGTTCGCCCACGCCGTCATCCTGGCGTTCTCCGCCCTGTTCTCCTTCCTGTTCCTCAGGAGCTTCGAAGACCAGTGGACCCTGGGCTACGACGCGGTCGTCCAGGTCACAAAGTCGCGGGACACCAGTACCGGCCGCGCCATCGAACAGGCCGTCGAAGCGTTCGCCCGCGACCACGGTGTCACCGTGGGCCGCCAGGAACCCGACCTGGAACACCCCGACCGCATCCGCGACCTCTACCTGACCCCGACCGGCCCCCGCGCCGAGTGGCTCGACAGCGGCTATCCCGCGTTCAGCCCCGGCCAGGCCACCACGACCCGGCCGTTCTCCGAGGTCGCGGACCGCGACCCGCGCGGCCTGTACTACCTCTTCGGCGATCCCGACGCCGTCCGGCCCTTCCTCGGCCTGCTGGAGCAGCACGGCCTCACACCATGGCACCCCCAGCCAGCTTCCCCCGACCAGCTCTCCTACGCCTACGGCGGCAGCGCCCTGGCCGGTTCCCTCGTCGTCGTCGCCCTTGCCTGCGTCACCATGACTGGCGCCGGCGTCCTGCTCAACGCCAAAGCCTATGGAGTACTGCGTCTACAGGGCATGTCCCTGCCAGCGATCCTCGCCCGCGACCTGCGCCGACTCGCCCGCTTCTGGACGGCGTCCCTCGGGGTCGTGGCGGTTGTGGCGACCGCCCTGTTGGCCTGGTACAACCACCTTGCCTGGTTCGGTCTGTTCGCCCTCCTCGCGGCCGCAACGGCGTTCGTGTTCACGGCACTTGTCCTCGCCACCCATGCCGCGATGCTCACCCTGGCCGCGCGCACCGGCATTCTGTCCGCCCTCAAGGGCGAGATACCCGCCCGCTCTACCGCGACCGCCGCCTACCTCGTGCGCGTGCCGGCCCTTCTGCTTGCCCTCGGCATCGCCACCTCGGTCCTGCAGGCCGGACAGGACCTCGCTCGGCGCGAAGACACCCTCAGCGTGTACAAGAAGGCGGGCGACGCCTCCACCGTCCGCCTCAACGGCTACCTCGGCGCCCCCGACGCGCTGAAGAAGCTGGAGGCGAAAGCCGGTCCCTGGCTGCGTCAGGCCGATGCCGACGGCCAGATCGTTCTCGTCGGCCACAAGGACCTCGCACGCTCCCGCGACGCCCAGGGCATCCCCGTCGACGACCTGACGGTGGCCAACGAGACGTTCCTCGACCGGCAGAAGATCTTCGCCCCGAACGGCCGCCGCTACCCGGCCTCAACCGGCGGCGACGGCCGCATCCTGCTCCTGGTCCCGCAACACCTCGCCGCTCATGCCGACAAGCTGACAAACCTGGTGCCCGGCCTGGTCAGCCCTTCCGACCCGGACCAGATCTCGTCCGAGCAGATCGACGTAAAGACCACCGCGGACAGCCAGGAGATCTTCACCTACAACGCCCGGGGCACCCGCGAAGCCGGACAGGACCGGTTCTCGGACGAGTCCTTCCTCACCGACCCGGTCATCGTCGTCGTCCCCAATGGCACCGGCTACATCAGCGACAAGGGCTACACCGCCTACGCTTCCAAGCGCAGCATCGTCTTCCCCGACCCGGCCGACATCACCGCCGGCATCGACGCCCACCATCTGCGCAACGAGGTCGTCGGAATCAGTCCCATCGCTGCCGACGCCGCCCAGGCCATCCGCGACATCACTGCGGACTTCCGGCTGCGACTGTTCAACCTGGCCGTCGCCCTCCTGGTTCTGCTCGTCACCGGCGTCGGCGTCGTCATCGTCCACACCCGCAAAAACGCCCAGCGGATCTTCGCCCGGCACATCCACGGCTGGACCTTCGCTACCACCCACCGCACCCTCTTGGCCGCCGAGGCTGCGATCGTCGCCCTGCTCGTCTCCTGGCTCCCCTACCAGGTCCACCAGTGGAATCAAGGCCTCGAGCAGTACAAAGCCATGGGCATCCCTGCCCCTCGTGACCCGATGACGATCACCGGCCAGGACCTGACCCTCATCATCGGCCTCGTCGCGGTCGAGATCGCCGCCGCCCTCACCGTCCTGGCCTTCTTCCACCGCCGCATCGTCAAGGAAGGATCGACCGAAGCGTGATCGACCTGACCGGGCTGTCCAAGTCCTTCGGCCCCCGCATCCTCTGGCAGGACCTGACCTTCACCATCGAGGCCGGGCGGATGCTCGCCCTGACCGGCCCCAGCGGATCAGGCAAATCCACCCTCCTCAACTGCCTCGGCCTCCTCGACACCCCCACCACCGGCACCATGCGCCACCATGGCCAGGACATCACCAGGCTCAGCCCACGCAGGGCCCGCGCCTACCGCCGCGACACACTCGGCTACCTCTTCCAGAACTACGCCCTGATCGACAACGCCACCGTCGCCGACAACCTCAGCGTCGCCGTCAAGCCCGTCCGCTCGAACCGCGGATCCCGCCCCACCCTCGCCCAGGCACTGGAGCAGGTCGGACTCGCCGGCCGCGGAGACGACATCGTCCACCGCCTCTCCGGCGGTGAACAACAACGCGTCGCCCTGGCCCGCCTCATCGTCAAGCAACCCGCCCTCGTCCTGGCTGACGAGCCCACCGGCGCCCTCGACCTCGACAACACCCACATGGTCATCGCCACTCTCCGCGCCCTGGCCGACGCCGGCTGCGCCGTGGTGATCGCCACCCACGACCCCACCGTCAGGGACCTGTGCGACAGCGTCCTGCAGGTAGGAACCACCACCCACCCCAACCCCGTCAAGGAGATCACCGCCGCATGAACCCCCGTCTCACGTGGTCTTTCGCAGGTGTCGTCGCCGTAGCCGCCGTCGTCTTCCTCGTCTACGGCACCCACGCGCTGACGATCATCCAACGCATCGCCCTCCGGGTGTTCTGACCAGTCCCCAGTAGGGGCGGGGACTGGCGCGACGGCTGATGCCCCGTTTCCAGTCCCCGCCGCTTCAAACCGTGCATGCAGTTTTTCCGCGAACGGCTTTCCCCAGCTCGGGCGGCCATCCAGCAGCACCGCCCGACCAGGCCGCGGCCGGCCCGTACGCGCCACGCGGCGTCATACCGCCGGGGCCCCTTCGCCCGCCGCGGCTTGAGCTTGGACACCCCGGTGTCCGGATCGATGAAGAGCTCGTCGTTGTCCGGGTACTCCCCGTCCGCCTTCGCCGCCGCCTCCGTCAACCGCCCCCGCAAGGGAGCCACAAGCGCCCGGCCTTCGAACGGCGACATGTCGCCCGCCTCCCGCAGGCCGACCTCCGCCAGGTCCTCCGGCAGCTTCGCCTCCACCTGCTCCCAGGGCAGCAGCTGCTCGGACCAGTCGGCGTACTCCTCCGATCCGATCACCGCCACGTCCCCGGTGCGCAGCTCGTCGGCGAGGTAGTAGAAGACCATGGCCTCGAAGCGGCGGCGCACGAAGTACCCGGGCTGGCGGCGGTCACGGATGACCTTCTGCCAGTTCTGCGTCGCGAAGGAGACGTCGGCCTTCTTCCCGCCCGCGTCACGGTCGGGGATGTAGTCGCGGGCCGGGGTGCGGTTGGCCTTCGCGTGCAGCAGGGCGTCCAGGACGCCGGTGTCCTCGCTGGTGGCCTTCAGCTCGACGACGTCGGTCAGGTCGGACATCACCGGACGGTCGGCCTTCAGGTGCCCGTGCAGCAGCACCTCCCAGTTGTCGCCGTGATGGGCGGAGACCTTCTCGATCTGCGCGTACTGGGCCTCGAACCTGCCGAGCTTGTCCACCGCCGACAGCAGTGAGCCCAGGCCGTTCGACTGGACCATCAGCCTCTCGACCAGTGCAGGCCGCGCTGAAGCGCGCCGGTCGTGAATGGAGCATCGCCACCGGAGCGGACCGCATCCGTGGCGTCTTCCGGGCCGAGTGGGCCCACCACTCGCCGCTGGTCGAAGAAGCCCTCGGCAAGCAGATGCTCGCCCTTCTGGTGCAACTGGAGGTGGCCTGCACGGCTGCCGACGACCTTGCCGGGGCGGTCGAAGACGCTTTCCCTCAGTACCCGGACGCTGACACCCTCCTCAGCTTCCCTGGCCTCGGCGTCCAATTCGGCGCCCGGGTGCTTGCCGAGATCGGCGACGACCGCAATCGCTTTGCCGACGCCCGCGGCCTGAAGGCATGCGCAGGCTTATCGCCCATCACCAGAGCCTCTGGGAAGAAGTCGAGCGTCTCCCGGCGATGGGTGAAGAACGACCGGCTCAATCACGCCGGCTACCTCTGGACTTTCGCTGCCATCACTCGATCGCCCGGGGCCAAGGTGCACTACCGGCGGCGCCGCGACCACGGGGACTGGCGCTGCGCGGCTCAGAGGAACCTCTTCAACCGCATGATCGGACAGCTCTACTGCTGCCTGCAACACAACCGGACCTACGACGAGGCCGTGGCCTTCCCAGAGAGCGGTGCCGCCGCACAGGCAGGTGCAGCCTGAACCATCGAGCCTTCACCGAACAACACGAATGTCTGGCAACACCGAGGCGTCTACGCCTTCCCGGGCGAGAACGGTCCGCGCCAGCTCGCGGACAGCACTCCACCCGGGGTCGCTGCCAAGAGCCGCTGTCGTCCACCGGTTCTCGGTCTCATCGCGTGTCATCCCGTCGAAGATCGAGTCGATCACCCGCAGGTCGGGCAGCGCGTCATGGCCGAGGAGCCCTTCCTCCACCAAGCGCTCGGCCATACGGAAGGCGTGCTCAAAGTCGAGAGCGATCTCGTCCGTCACGACACCGTGTTTCTCCGACCACGTTGTCTGGTCCGATGCCGGTGCCGCCATCACCGTCAGCGACTCGATCAGGAGGCGCCGGCGAAACGAAGAACCGTGAGTATCCACAGCGAAATCATCCCCCTCCTCTCGGAGCAAGAAATCCGCCTGTTCGACCGGCCCCCAGCAGCCGACTTGACGCTTTAGAGGGCATCTGATCTAGATAGTGGGTGTTCTGGGATGTTTGTGTGACCGGTGGTGTTGGCGGTCGTTGCACCGTGTGTGAGTGCTCGCCGTCCGTACCGCAGTGATGTGTCCGATGCCCGCTGGGCTCTGATCGAGCCAGTCTTCACCGCCTGGCGGGCGAGACGGACTGGCCCCGGTACGGCGGCCCGGGTGCACGACCTGCGAGAGATCGTCAACGCGATTCTCTACGTCAACCGCACCGGCATCCCATGGGAGTACCTGCCTCATGACTTCCCGCCGTACAAGACCGTCTACGACTACTACGCAAAGTGGGAAGCGGACGGTACGACCCAGCAGGTCCACGACCTGTTACGTGACAAGACCCGCCGAGCCCACGGCCGCAGTGCCAAGCCGACTGCGGCCGTGGTCGACGCCCAGAGCGTGAAGACTTCGGCAAATGTGGCCGAGACCAGCCAGGGCATCGACGCCGGCAAGAAGATCAAAGGACGCAAACGGCACCTGATCACCGACACGCTCGGTCTCGTGCTGGCCGTCCTCATCACTGCCGCGAACGTGCACGACACCACCGGCGGCAAGCTCCTGCTCGACGACGTGGCCGCGAACTACCCCAGTGTCTCCAAGGTCTGGGCCGACGGCGGATACCAGAACAGCATCTTCAATCACGGTGCCCTGCTTGGCATCGACGTGGAGGTGGTGCAGCGGCCACGAGCCAAGGGGTTCGAGCCGCTGCCGAAACGCTGGGTGATCGAGCGGACCTTCGGCTGGCTGATGCAGCACCGCCGCCTGGTCCGGGACTACGAAGCCCTGCCCCAGAGATCCCGAGCAATGATCCACTGGGCAATGGCTAACAAAATGTCCCGCGAACTGACGGGAGAATCTACGCCTACCTGGCGAATCGAAACGGACATGACCACCACAACAACCTGAACGGTGATCAGACGCTCTCTAGGGAGCTACCCCCGCGGCGCGGGGACGACGTTGACAACGCCCGCTATCGCGCTCGTCCGTCGGCCTGCCAGTGTCCTATGGACCCTCCTACGCGACAACCGAGTCTTCGCACCTCCTGCGCCGGCCAGGCGATGAGGGTCTGCGAAGGCGACTACTCGAACGTGTATTTGAGACAGGTTCGACCCCGATCAAGCCAGAGGGGATCATGTTGAGGTTGTGTACTCCTTGTGACAGGTAGCTCTGTTGGGGCCCAGGCCGCATGGTGTGTACCTGAGAACAGGGGTGCTGAATGATGATGAGGCGTGTGCTCGCGCGGGCCCGAATACGCGTGGCCGCTGTACTGGTCCCCGGATTGGTGACTTCACTACTCATGCCCTTGAGTAGTGCCCAGGCTGACGACTCTGACTCGCTGAGCATGGAGTCATACATGCGGCCGGTGAACGCCGAGCCGCTCGACCTCGCCGAACTTCAACAGCAGCCGAGCAAGCTGCGTAGCCTGTCCAACGAAAAGACCACGCAGGCCGTTCTGCCTCGTGAGACGCTCGGCCGGGCCAAGACGTACGCTCCGCTCGCCACGGAGCATTCGGCGCGACGCCAGCCTTCGAGCGATAAGCCGCTCGCCTCCCGGGGGCCAGCGGAAATCACCCTTCCCGAGCCGCCGCGCACGATGACGACCCAGGAATGTGTCGCTGGACTGGCGACGAAGACCTTCTTCATCAAGTCCCGCTACGCACTGTGCTCCGGTAAACAGTTCGACCAGGTCTGGCTGCGCAACGGGCGCCCCGTCGGCACCAGCCGCTTCGATGTCCTTGCCATCGGCACCATTCCGAAAAACAGCAGGACCATCACGGTCACGTACTACTTCACCGACTTCACCGCGGCCAAGGAGAACGGCGCTGCCGCGATGGGCATCACGACGAAGGGCAGCATCACCAATCTCTGGCCGTCCACTGCGGCATACACGCAAGGCGGCATTACGATGCCATTCACTCGGACATGGAGTCAGCTCCTGGGTACGGACACGTACCAGCACACGTTGACCGTCGCCGCCGGCCAGGGGTATGACAGCGCGAAGACCGATCTCATTGCCGCGGTGTATGTGCCAAACATCAGCATCAAGGCACCGCCCGCGTGGACAACGGAGCCGATCACGGGCGGCGACTTGTTCATGCTGCCGCCCCGCTGGGACAAGGCCCCATACCTGCCCAACGCAGCGGCGGGGGCAGCCTCATGGGCCGTCCTCACGCCGCTGCAGTACAGCACGGCGGTCGGAGCTCCTGAGCGGGAGGTGGCCCTGCATATCCAGAAGGCGTTCACCACGCCAGGTATGACGCAGCCCCCCCATGTCGAAGAAGGACGTTCCAGGCAAGAGTCCCAATCCCGCGCTAACGCGCCTGTATTGGGACACCAAGCGCCGAGAGCTGAACCGCAACCGCTCCGTCTACAATTGCGGGAAGTACTTCGGTGAGGACTATGCAACGTCAGCCGGGTACGCAAGAGAATGTGATGAGTATCCGATGGCATCTACGTACGAGGGGGCGGGCCGCTCCGACTACGATCATCTCGCCGAGCCGGGAAACTTCAGTGTCTTGCCCGTCAAGAGGGAGGACAATGGAGCTGCCGGAAACCTGCTCGCCCAGTTCTATGACAAGAACAGGGTCGTAGACGGACCGGACGACGGCTTTATGATCGAGATCACCTCGTAGGCGCCCTTGGCCAGGCGCGGGGGTGGCTCGGGAGATGCGAGCCACCCCCAAAATCAAGCGTTCGGCCAGAACTGCGCGATGTAGCGCTCGACTCCGTGCACCACACCGTGCTGGGTCTGCGCAGCTACTGCCTCACGGCCGGTGCACACCACTCGTACCGTCCAGACGCCGGGCCCGTCCGACAATTCGATCGCCTCCAGCATCGGTCCCACCGCCATCCCTCTGGCGCGCAACTTGCCCGAAGAACAAGCGATGCTCGCCAGGGCTGTCTCGTCCCATTCTCCGGTCGGCACTGCAGGCTCCCCGTCCCAGATCTCCACCGTCAGGGATGCAGTGTGGGTATGCCCGGCACTGTAGAAGTCAAGGCGCCCAGGGTGAGCAGTGAGGAACGTGCCGCTCTCGAAACCCTCGGGGAACAACACAGGAACCTGTGTGTCGTCGAAGTCCTGCAAGGCCCATCCGTTGTAGTCCACATTTACCAAATGCTCCCGGCGCCTGATCAGGCTGGCCACGTCACCCACCCCTTGTCGTCGTCTGATGCGCAGGGCTCCATCATCGTCGATCTTCGGCGGCGAAATCACCACGGAACCGGCCTTTGCGCGGCTCAGGCGGCGGAAGCTACGTGGGCATGCCATGGCTCATCGCATCTCGACAGACCATGCATGCGGCTTGTCTCAATCCTTGAGACTCCCCGTGGGAGCACTGTCACGTTGGCTGGCCGATGGGATGATCTTTTGGCTGACCGGGCTAATAGGACTCCGTTAGGTCTTCGGGTTCGGCTCACCGAGTACGCCGCCGCGCAATGGGACCTCGAACTGGACGATCTCTTCCTGACCATCGGGCACTGCTTCGGCCGAGTTGAACTCCGCCGCCGCATGCGTGACTACGTACGCGGGCTGCTCGCCCCGGTGGCCCGCAAGAACAGCTGGCAGCTGGCCGAACAGGCCGGCCACCCCACGCCCGACGGCCTGCAGCACCTCCTCGCCGGATCGAAGTGGGAGCCCGATGACATCCGCGACGACCTGCAGGCATACGTCGCCGACAAGCTCGGCGAGGCCGACGGCATTCTGATCATTGACGACACCGGGTTCATCAAGAAGGGCACCACCTCAGCCGGGGTCCAGCGCCAGTACTCCGGAACCGCTGGCCGGACCGAGAACTGCCAGATCGGCGTCTTCGCCGCCTACGCCTCCACCCGTGGCCGGGCCTTGGTCGACCGCGAGCTCTACCTCCCGAAGTCCTGGACCGAGGGCCGGGAACGTTGCCGCACCGCAAGGGTTCCCGACGAACGAGAGTTCGCCACCAAGGGCGAACTGGCCCGGCATATGGTGCTGCGGGCCGAACTGGCCTGCTCATTCCGCACCGCAAACGACGTGGCCAGAGGCATCTCAGCCCGCAACAGAAGCGGAGAATGCCGTCCACCGCCGGGCACGAGCCCGGGTGGAACACGCCCTGTCCCGGTTGAAGAACTGGAAGATCCTGCGAGACTGCCGCCTCAAGAGCAACGGAGTTCACCAGGCCATGCTCGGCATCGCCCGACTACACAACTTCGCCTTCAGCAGTCGGTGATTACCTCAGCCAGCTGCTGTCAGGTGCCGTAAGGCGGCGGGTCGATGGCCAGGACTGGTAGACCAAGCTCCAGGGGCCACCCAGGTCGCCATCGGCTGAGCCACTCGTCGAAGTCCTCTCGCAGGAACCGAGGATCTACCGGCTTCAGCCGAATCTGGGGTCGTTCGTCAACCCACCAGACCTCAAACTCAGCCTCGGTGCCCTCCATCGGCCACCGAGCGGCATCTTCCGGCAGCAACAACACGTCGACGAAGCCGCCGACGACGAGTCCGATGTCTACGAAGACGCCGATCGTGCCTGGTCTTGGTACCTGGACCACCCTTCCGGAAACGCGCTGCCCGAAGTGCAGTCGGCGACGTGTCTCCTCCCACTCCTCCATGCTCACCATCGGGACATCTTCCCAGGATACGAGCCCTTACAGGACAGCCTTTAGACGCTGTTTCAGATGGCGAGTCGGCGATAGCGGACGAGGCCGCGAGTCTCCGCCAGCAGTGTGAAAGCCTGACGTGATGAGTGCTGACTTCGTCGACTGGCCGTCGATCGCGGCCGACGACTTCCCCTTCCCTCAGGCGGTACCGACGACTCAGCTTGCCGACGAGTTGTCGGTCATGTTGCTCTCGCCCGACCCTGAGATCCGTGACGACTACGCTTACACCGCAGCCGCCCGCTGGATCAGGGAAGGACATCTCGACGACGTTCTCGAGGCACTCGGCGACACCGCCGCCAGCCGATTCATCCACCCCGAGGTACAAGCTCGGACCTTTGCACCGCTGATCCTCTGCTCCGTTCTGACGCGCGGACACACTGTCCCCGGCCTCGTGCCGAAACAGGCTGCGGAGCGCTGGTATGCCGAATTCTTGGCCTGGTATCCGGAAGAGCAGGACACCCGCGGCTGGGACGACTCCCTGGGCTGGCTGCATGCCGTCGCACACGGGGCCGACGCTGCTGCCGCGTTCGCAAAGGCCCTGCCCGACCGCTGCACAGAACTGCTTGAACTCTGTGCCCGCAGGATGACGGCCGCGCAGAGCGACTACCGGTATGCGCAGTTGGAGGACGCGAGGCTTGCGCGGGCGCTCCTGCGTATCCTCCAGGCCCCCGGCCTGAACCTCGAGCAGGCCACCGGCTGGCTGACCGTGGTGGCGGATGCCCTGGACGGAGGAGGCCCCGGGCCCGTCCCGGTCTGGGCGTTCAACACCTTTGCCACCCTGCAGTCCCTTCACCTGCACCTGGCTCGAGGCCTCGTGGATGAAGACGTCCCGCCGCATGCCGAAGCGGTTGCCGCCTGTACCGCCGATCTCCTTCGCCTGCCCTGCTACTGGCTCGCCTGACACTGCAGCTCCGGCATCAGCGCGGGCCGTTCTCCTGCTACGCGTAGCCTTCGCCGTGGTTTCACCTGGTCAGTCGGCGGTAGCTGATGAGGGTGGCGGCTACGCCGACAAAGGCGAGGAAGTGCTCGGCCTTGCGTTCGTAGCGTCGGTGCAGGCGGCGGCATCCGGCGAGCCAGGAGACCGTTCTTTCGACGACCCAGCGGTGGCGGCCCAGTCGGGTGGAGGACTCGATGCCCTTGCGGGCGATTCGGTGCCGGATGCCGCGGTTGCGCAGCCATCGGCGCAGGTGGTCGTAGTCGTAGCCCTTGTCGGCGTGGAGCTTGGCCGGGCGCCGGCGGCGCGGTCCGCGTCGGGAGCGGATGGGCGGGATTCCGCGCACCAGTGGTTCCAGGCCGAGGCTGTCGTGGGTGTTGGCGCCGGAGATACCCAGGGACAGGGGCAGTCCGTTCCGGTCCGTGATCAGGTGGATTTTCGATCCCGGCTTGCCGCGGTCGGTCGGATTCGGTCCGGTCAGTGGCCCCCTTTTGCAGCCCGGACGCTGACGGAGTCGATCGCGCACCGCGACCAGTCCAGCTCGCCCTGGGCACCGAGCTCGTCGAGGATGACGCGGTGCAGCCGGGCCCAGACCCGCTCCCGACTCCACTGGGCGAAGCGCCGGTAGACCGTCGGCCAGGCCGACCCGAACACCGGCGGCAGCTGCCGCCAGGTACAGCCCGAGGTGGCCACGAAGATGACCGCGGCCAGGCATTCGCGGTCACCGGCCCGCCGTCGGCCACCGCCCTGCGGGCGTATGACCTGTATCGGCGGAACCACCCGCCGGAACAGCGTCCACAACTCGTCCGGCACCAACCGCTCCACCAAATCCGTCATGCACGGCTCAACGAGCGATCACGCCATCAGAAACGACGTCTTAGGGCGCAGCGGCAGACTGTCCGTGCCCGTCAGGACGCCGACGAACGTGAGGATCTGAAGCAGATCGAGGCGGTGGTCGCTGACACCAGTCGGGGCCAGGTGTCGCAGGAGACTGCCGTCAGGATGCTGCGGAAGGCCGGCTTCGATGCCATGGAGCGCTACCGGCGTTTCGACGCGCCGTGGACGGTCGAGTGCCTGCAGTGTGCCGCCACGCTCCGTATCCGGCTGTCCGATGTAGTTCTGGCGCGGGCCTCGTGTCCGGACTGCCCCAAGCTCACCGAACACGTGCGTGAAGCCTGGGCAGAACTTCTGACGAATTCGTCCGGACTGCTCAGCCGCCAGCTCGTGCGCGCACTGCGGGCCGCGACGGTACTGCCGGCCCGCCTGCAGCGCGACCACCTCGACGTGCCCGTGTTCGTAGCCGACCGCACCACCCTGCGCATCCTGCAGTCCAGTGCGTGGCATGACGCGCTGAAAGATGTCCTGCGCCGTCATATCCGGCGGTCGTTCTACCTGGACATCCTGCTCGTCCACGACTACGACACCATGCCCGCTTCCCGGAACGGGCACCGGCACCGTCGGCTCGCTGAACCGCACCGGCTCGAATGGAGACTCGATTTCATGAAAGGATCGAGTCATGGCACGACCTTCCCGTTACCCGCTTGAGCTCCGCCGTCGTGC
>NZ_JBFATO010000059.1:0-27330 GCF_040678355.1 Streptomyces sp. NPDC052701 | reverse complement strand
CCAGCTCTCCCTGCACTACGGCGCCGACGACCTGGGCTCGATCATGCTGGAGGAGAACGTGGTCTCCTCCGCCGGCGCCCGGCACCGCTCCAACCTGCGGGAACTGATCGAACTGATCCGCTCGGCGGGCCGGGTCCCGGCCCAGCGCTCCACGACCTACGAGCACCTGGCCGTCCACGAGGACCCGGCCGACGACCCCGTCGACGAGCACGTGACGTCGCACATCTCGTCCACGGCGATCGAGGGCGGCACCGCCCACCCCGAGCTGAAACTGATCTCCGCGAGCTGAACGGACGGAGGAGCCCATGACGGGCACCATTCACGCCGAGGGACTGGTGAAGTCCTTCGGCGCGGTCCGCGCCGTCGACGGCGTCGACCTGGACGTTCCGGAAGGCAGTGTCCTGGGCCTGCTCGGCCCGAACGGGGCGGGCAAGACCACCACCGTCCGGCTGCTGACCACCCTGCTGCGGCCGGACGCGGGCACGGCGAGGGTCGCCGGTCACGACGTGGTGCGCCACCCCGACCGGGTCCGGCTGTCGATCGGCCTGTCGGGCCAGTTCGCGGCCGTGGACGACCGGCTGACGGGCCGCGAGAACCTGCGGATGATCGGCGAGCTGTACGGGATGCGCAGCCGCGAGGCCCGGTCGCGCGCCAGGGAGCTGCTGCGCCGGTTCGACCTGCTCGACGCGGCGGACCGGCCGTCCGGCACCTACTCGGGCGGCATGCGGCGCCGGCTGGACCTGGCCGGCGCCCTGGTCGTACGGCCGCCGGTGCTGTTCCTGGACGAGCCGACCGTGGGTCTGGACCCCGCGAGCCGGATCGCCCTGTGGGACGCCATCGAGGACCTGGTCCGCTCGGGCACGACGCTGCTGCTGACCACGCAGTACCTGGAGGAGGCCGACCGGCTCGCGCGGCAGATCGCGGTCGTCGACCACGGCCGGATCATCGCGCGCGGCACGCCCCGCGCGCTCAAGGCGCAGTGGGGCCACCCGCGCGTGGAGGTGGTGGTCGCCTGGCCCGAGCACCTGCAGGTCGCGGTCGCCGTGCTCGCCCCGTTCGGGATCCGGGCGCCGGAGACCGACCCGCCCAGGTCGCTGGTCTCCGTGCCGGTCGACGGCGGGGTGCGCCGGCTCGCGGAGGTCATCGCCGCGCTGGACGCCGCCGGCGTGCAGACCGCCGAGGCCGCGCTGCGGCAGCCCACGCTGGACGAGGTGTTCGTGGCGCTCACCGAGCCGCAGTCGCAGCCGCCGCGGCCCGGCCGGGCCGCGGCGTCCGTCGGCGCGCCGGGCGGAAGGTGGTGAGCGGGGTGTCCGTGCCGGCACCGTCAAAGCCGCTGGACCGCCTGCGGCCCGGTACGTCCGCCAAGGCCGTGCGCGACGTCCTGGTGATCACCCGGCGCAACCTGGTCCGGATCGTCCGGATCCCCGAGGCGCTCGTCATCAGTCTCGTGCAGCCCTTGGTGTTCGTGCTGCTGTTCGCCTACCTTTTCGCCGGGTCCTTCGCCCTGCCCGGCGCGGGGGCGGGCGCGTACCGCGAGTACCTGATGCCGGGCTTCTTCGCGCAGTCGATCGCCTTCGCGACCACGACCAACAGCAGCGTGAGCATGGCCAACGACCTCAAGAGCGGCATGGTGGACCGCTTCCGCTCGCTGCCCGTCTCGCGCGGCGCCCTGCTGACCGGGCGCACCCTCGCCGACCTGGTGCAGAACCTCGTGGTGATCGCGGTGATGATCGTGTGCGCCCTCATCGTCGGCTGGCGCATCCACCACGGGTTCCTGCGCGCCGCCGCGGCGTTCGCCCTGCTGCTGTGCATGGGCTACGCCCTGTCGTGGGTGGGTGTCCTGGTCGGGCTGTCGGTGCGCGCGCCGGAGGCGGCGGCCAGCGCGAACATGCTGTGGCTGTTCCCGCTGACGTTCCTGTCCAACGCCTTCGTGGCGCCCTCGACCCTGCCGGCCGTGCTGCGCTGGGCCGCCGAGTGGAACCCGCTCAGCGCCACCGTGCAGGCGACCCGGGAGCTGTTCGGCAACCCGGGCCTGGCCCAGACCGGTGCCTGGCCCGCGCAGCATCCCGTGGCCGTCTCCCTGACCTGTTCCGTCGTCATCGCCCTGGTCGCCCGGACGCTGGCGGTGCGCCGCTACCGTTCGGCGGGGGCCTGAACCGCGAGGGACCGACCATGACGGACACCTTCCGCGCCGACCTGGTCCGGCCGGTGCACGAACTGCTCGCCCGGCACGCCGCGGACCGGCCCGGCCAGGTGGCCTTCCGTGACGCGCGCCGCTCGGTGACCTACGCCGACCTCGACCGCCGTACCGCCCGGGTGGCCGGGCACCTGGTGAGCCTGGGCCTGGCGCGCGGCGCCCGCGCGGCGATCTGCCTGCCCAACCGGGTCGAGACCGTGGAGAGTCACCTCGCCGTCGCCCGCGCGGGTGCCGTCGGGGTGCCCCTGGACCCGCAGGCGACGGACACCGAGCTCGGCCGCCTCCTCCAGGACTGCGACGCCCGGCTGGTCGTCACGGAGGCCGGGCAGCTGCCGCGGATGCGGCGGGTGCTCGCCGAACGGCCCCACACCGTGGTGGTCGTGGTCGGCGACGCCGAGGACGCCGGGGAGCTGCCGCACTACGAGACCCTGGCGAGCACCTGGTCGCTGCGCGACCCGCCGCGCGACGATCTGGGACTCGACGAGCCGGCCTGGATCCTGTACACGGCCGGCGCGGACGGCCGGCCGCGGGGCGTGGTCCGCACGCAGCGCACGTCGCTGTGGGCCACGGCCGCCTGCACCGCGCCGCTGCTGGGGCTGTGTCCGCAGGACCGGGTGCTGTGGCCGGTCCCGCTGTTCCACTGCGCCGCGCAGAACCTGTGCGTGCTGGGCGTGACGGCGGTGGGCGCCACCGCCCGCCTGACGGACGGGCCCGGCGCGCGGGAGGTCCTGCGCGCCGCCCGGGAGGAGGACGCCACCTTCCTCGTCGGAGTACCGGCCACCTACCACCGCCTGGTGGAGGGGGTCCGCGCCGGCGACGCCCCGCCGGCCGGGCTGCGGGTGTGCGTGGCGGTCGGCCCGCCCTGTCCGGAGCCGCTGCACGAGGCGTTCCGCGCGACGTTCGGCCTGCCCCTGCTGGACGGTTACGGCAGCACGGAGACCGGCGGGCCGGTCACCGCCACGCTCCCGCACGAGCCCCGGGTGCCCGGCTCGTGCGGTGTGCCGCTGCCCGGGCTGACGCTGCGGCTGATCGATCCGCGCACCGGCGCCGAGGCGACCCCCGGCGAGGAGGGCGAGGTGTGGGTCGACAGCCCCGCCCTCATGCTCGGCTACCACAACCGGCCGGAGGCGACCGAGGCCGTGCTGTCCGACGGCTGGTACCGCACGGGTGACCTGGCCCGGCAGGACGCCGCCGGCCGCCTCACCCTCACCGGCCGGCTGAGGGAGGTCATCGTCCGCGGCGGCGAGACCGTCCACCCGGGCGAGGTCGAGAAGGTCGTCCGCCGGGTGCCCGGGGTCGTCGACGCCGGGGTGTGCGGCAGGCCGGACGAGGCGCTGGGCGAGGTGCCGGTGGCCTACCTGGTGCCGGGCCCGGACGGCGTCGACGTCGACGCGGTGCTGGCCGCCTGCCGCGAGGAACTCGCCCCGCACCAGCGGCCCGAGGAGCTCCACGCGGTCGACGAGGTGCCGCGCGACCGGATGGGCGGGATCGCCCGGCAGCGGCTGCCGGACCTGACCGGGCGGCCGCTGTGGCGCCGGGCGCGGACCCGCGCACCGGCGCCCGCCCGCTCCCGGGGTGCCGCGGACCTCGGTCTGGCCGACGCCGGGCATCCGCTGCTCGCGGCGGTGTTCGAGCATCCGGAGGCCGACGAGGTGTGGCTGACCGGCCGGCTGGCCGCCGCGGGGGCCGGCCCGTGGCTGCTGCGGCGGGCCGGCGGCCGGGCCGTGGTGCCGAGCACGGTCCTGCTGGAACTGGCGCTGCACGCGGCCGGCCGCCTGGACTGCGCCCGCCTGCTGCGCTTCGACGCCGGCGTGCCCCTGGTGCTGCCCGAGGACGGCGGCGTGCAGGTGCGGGTCGCCGTGGGAGCGCCGGACGCGCGCGGCGTGCGCCCGGTGACCGTGTACGGGCGCGAGGAGGCGGACGGCACCCCGGGACGGCCGTGGCGCCGCCACGCCGCCGGCACCGCGGCGCCCTGCGCCGGACCGCCCTCGGGCGCGCTGCCGGCGGTGTGGCCGCCCGCGGGCGCCCGGCGCGTGCCCACCGGGGAGCTGCTGCGGGCCGGAGCGGTCACGTCCGTGCTGCGGGGCGTGTGGCGGCGCGACGGCGACCTGTTCGCCGAGGTCGCCGTCGACGAGCCCGCGGCCGGGCACGGCCCCCGCTTCCGGCTTCACCCCGCGCTGCTCGACGCGGTGCTGCGGCCGGAGCTGTGGCGGCCCGCGGCGGCCGCGGACGGCCGGGACGCGCCCGGCGGGCCGGCCGCCCGGTCCGCCCTGTGGCTGCCGGTGGTCTGGACGGCCGTGACGCTGCACGCGGCCGGCAGCCGCCTGCTGCGGGTGCGGCTGGGCTCGACGCCGGACGGCACCCGCTGCCTCGACGCGGTGAACGAGTGCGGGGACCGGGTCCTGACGGCGGCGTCGGTGCGCTGCGCGCCGGTGTCCGCCGGGGCCGGGAGCACCGCCGCACGGCGGGAACGGGACCTGGGCCGCGTGTGGGACGAGGTGCTGCGCCCGCCGCGTGCCCCGGTGGACGGCCGGGAAAGGGATGTGGCGGGCCGGATCGGGCGGGAGCCCGTCGTACGGCACTGACCCCGCACGCGGCGAGGCGCCGGCGGCTCGGCAGGTCGCCGGCGCCTCGCCGCGTGTCCCCGGCCGTCCGGCCCGCTCCCTGCCCCGGGTTCCTGTCGTCCCCGGCCCACGGTGCGAAGGGGGCGCCGGTCCCCGCCCCCTCGACGGCGCGTTCCGGTGGTCGTCGCACCACGTGATCACCGACGGGTGATGGCGAGCGGCCCCGAAGCCGTACCTGAACTCGACGATGCGCCGGGAGGCGCGCACGTCCTGCGCGGTGGCTTCGGGACCAGCCCCCTGAGTGGTTTGGCCATCGGCCCCCGAAGACCAGACTCTCCACCCCCTAATCTCCCTATTCGTGGTCAACCGACTACACAAAGTGAAAGGGGAGAGGGATGCGTCCCAACTCCTTGGGCCGGCTGGCGGCCGTTGCCTCGGCAGCACTGTTGCTGCTCGGCGGGGTGGCCACCTCGGCACGGGCGGCGGCACCCGGACCCGTTCTGTACTCGATCGACTTCTCCAATCCCCAGGAACAGGACGACAACAACCTGCCCGAGCCCTACGGGAGGGTCTGGCTGCAGGCGCCCTGGCTCCAGCGGACCGCGCTGTGGGAGCACCCGGACGTCGACATCAACACCCCCACCCTGCCGCGCTATCCGGACGACCGCCCCTACACGGTGCGGTACGCCGACCACCCGGTCACCGAACTGTGCGCCACCGTGGGCGAGGACGACACGGGCATCAACGCCGACGACGTCCTCGCCGACGGCTGCGTGCCGGTCGACGGCCCCGGCCACTACACGGTCCCCGGCCCCGACGGGTCGGTCACCGTCCACCTGCTCGACCTCTGACGGCACCGGGCTCGTCGTCCGTCGCCCCGCCCCCGGCCTTCGCAGGCCGCGGGCGGGGCCCGGCGCGTGCGTGCCCGGCGGCCCGTTCAGCCGGTGAGGCGGGTCAGCCAGTCGGCGGTGGCCTCGGCCGTCGTGCGGGCGTGGGACTCCATCATCGTGAAGTGGTTCCCGGGGACGTCGACGATCGACTGGGCGCGGTCCCAGAAGGTCTGCCACTCCTCCGGCCGCAGCTCGGCGCCCGGCTGCGGGGGCACCGGGGGCTCGCTGGAGCGCACCAGCAGCACGGGGCTGTACAGCGGGCCCGGCTCCCACTCGCCGATCAGCGCGATGTACCAGCTCATCGCGGTCAGCCGGTCGGCGTCCATGTGCGCGAACATCGACTCCCGGTCGAACATGCCGCCCAGCATCTGCTGGGAGAACCGCAGGAACGGCGAGTCCGCGCGCGGCATGTAGGTGTCCAGCAGGACGACCGCGGCGGGCGTCCGTCCCCGCTCCTGCAGACGGCGGGTGGCGGCCAGCGCCAGGATGCCGCCGGAGGAGGAGCCGAGCAGCACGGCCGGGGTGTCGCCGGTGGTCCGCACGACGGCGTCGGCGTACAGGTCGGCGACGGCGTCGAAGGAGGCCGGCAGCGCCTCGCCCCTGCCGAAGCCCTGGGTGGGCAGGGCCCACACGTCGCGCTGTCCGCGGAAGGCGGCGGCGAACCGGGCGTACTGGTGGACGCCGGCCAGGGCGACGTAGGAGCTGAAGCACACCAGCGGCGCCGCCCGGTCCCCGGCGGCCAGGCGGATCGCCGAGGGCGGCGCGGCCAGCTGCGCCGGGCTGTCGAAGGTGGGCCGCAGTTCGGCCGCGGCCTGGAGCAGCTTGAAGCCCTCGTCGACACGGCCGCTCTCGCAGGCCAGCTTGAACAGGCCGCCGAGGGTGTCGGCGGCGCCCGGGGCGGGATCGCCGGGCCGGGGTGCCGCCTGGGGGGAGGCCGGGGCGGGGTCCGCGGTGGCCAGTTGCTCGTCGAGGTGGGCGGCGAGCGCCTCCGGCGTGGGGTGGTCGAACAGCAGGGTCGGCGGCAGGGGGAGCCCGGTCGCCGACGCCAGGTGGTTGCGCAGGTCCACCACGGTCAGGGAGTCGAAGCCCTGCTCGGTGAAGAGCCGGTCGGCGGCGACGGCGCCGGCGGAGGCGTGCCCGAGGACCGTGGCGGCGAGGTCGCGGACCAGGCCGAGCAGCGCGCTGCGGCGTTCCCCGGGCGACTTGTCCGCCAGCAGGGCCGTGACGCCGTCCGGGGCGGCGGACGCGGGGGCCGCGCTGCGGCGGGCGGGGGCGGCGGGCCGCAGCAGGGCCGCCACGCCGGCCCGGCCGCCGTGCGCGTCCAGGGCGATCAGCGCGGGGTGGTCGGTGCGCAGCGCCGCGTCGAGCAGGGCGAGGGCGTCGTCGGTGGCCAGCGGCCGCATCCCGCCGCGGGCCATGCGGCGCCGGTCGGCGGCCGACAGGCCGGCCGTGATGCCGCTGGCGGCCTCCCACAGCCCCCAGGCGATGGACGTCGCGGGCAGGCCGCGGGCGCGCCGGTGGGCGGCCAGGGCGTCCAGGAAGGCGTTGGCGGCGGCGTAGTTGCCCTGGCCGGGCGCGCCGAAGGTGCCGGCGGCGGAGGAGAACAGCACGAACGCGGACAGGCCGCGGTGGGCGGTGAGGTCGTGCAGGTGCCAGGCGCCGTCGGCCTTGGGCCGCAGCACCCGGTCGAACCGCCGCGCGTCCAGCGCGGTCACCGTGGCGTCGTCGACGACACCGGCCGCGTGCACCACCGCCGTGAGCGGCGCGTCCTCGGGGACGAGCGTCAGCAGCCTTTCCAGTTCGGCGCGTTCGCCGGTGTCGCAGGCCTCCAGACGCACCCGGGCGCCCAGCCCGGCCAGTTCCGCGACGAGGTCGTCCGCGCCCTTCGCGTCGGGTCCCCTGCGGCCGGCCAGCAGCAGGCTGCGGACCCCGTGGGCGGTGACGAGGTGGCGGGCCACGGCCCGGCCGAGGGTGCCGGTGGCGCCGGTGAGCAGGACGGTGCCGGAGCCGAGGTCCGGACCGGTCGCGGCCTCCTCGGCGGGGGCGACGCGGGGCACCAGGACCCGCCCGGCGCGCACCGCGCTCTGCGGGGCCCCCGAGGCGACCGCGGCCACGACGGCCCGCGCGTCGGGCGCGTCCGCGCCCGCGGGCAGGTCCACCAGCTGGAAGCGGCCGGGGTGTTCGGACTGGGCGGAGCGCACCAGGCCCCACAGGGCGGCGCCGGCGAGGTCCGCGACGTCCGCGACGTCCGTGCCGTCCCCGGCGGCCAGGGCGCCGCGGGTGACGAACACCAGCCGCGCGCCGGAGAACCGGTCGTCGGCCAGCCACTCCCGGATCAGGTCGTGGGCCCGGGTCAGCAGGCTCCGCACGGACTCGGGCACGGCCGCGCCGGGGGCGGGCCGGGCGTGGGGCGCGACCAGGACCACCTCCGGCAGGGTCATGCCCGTACCGACGGCCTTGGCCAGCGCCTCCGGGTCGGCGTACGTCTCCAGGTGGACGCCGGCCGCGTCCAGGGCGTGGGCGGTGGTGTCGTCGCCGTCGCCGAGCACGACCCAGCGCAGCGACCGCGCCGGGGGTGCGGCGGGTGCGGGCTCGGCGGCCCGCCAGTCCAGGCGCAGCGGTTCGGGCCGCGTCCGGTCGCCGGGCCGGTCGGCGGGGACGGCGCGCAGGGTGATCGAGTCGGCCGAGGCGACGGGGCTGCCGGTGGTGTCGGTGACGAGGACGGCGTACCCCTGCTCGTGCCCGGCCGGGGTGAGCCGCACCCGCAGCGCGGTGGCGCCCTCGGCGTGCAGGGTCAGCCCGTTCCACGCGAAGGGCAGCATCGGCCCGTCCGGGGCGGCCGGGTCGTCCTGTCCCGGCCGGGCGACGAGCAGCGCCTGCACCGCGGAGTCGAACAGCGCCGGGTGCAGCCCGAAGCGGGCCGCGTCGGCGCGGCAGGCGTCGGGCAGGACCGCCTCGGCGAACACCTCCTCGCCGCGGCGCCACACGCGGCGCAGGCCGCGGAAGCCGGGCCCGTAGTCGAAGCCGGCGGCGGCGAACCGCGCGTAGGGGTCGTCGGGCGTCACCGGCTCGGCGCCCGGCGGCGGCCAGGCGGCGAGGCGGTCCGCGGGGGCGGGCGGCGCGTCGGGGGCGAGGACGCCCTGCGCGTGCCGCCGCCAGGCCAGGTCGGTGCCGGCGGGGCGGGCGAAGACGCGGAAGGCGCGCCGGCCGGTGCCGTCCGGGCCGTCCACGGCGACCTGGATCTGCACCGCGCCCTCCCGGGGGATCTCCAGCGGGCTGTGCAGGGTCAGTTCGCCCACGTGCGGGCAGCCGACGCGGTCGCCCACGTGCAGCGCCAGGTCGAGGTGACCGGTGGCCGGGAGGATGACCCGGCCCAGCACGGCGTGGTCGGCGAGCCAGGGGTGGGTGCGCAGCGACAGCCGCCCGGTGAGCAGGACGGTGTCGGAGCCGGCGGGGGCGAGGGCGGCGCCGAGGAAGGGGTGCCCGGCCGGTTCCAGGCCGGCCCCGTCCAGGTCGCCGCTCCAGGGCGCGCTGGGCAGCCAGTACCGCTCGCGCTGGAAGGCGTACGTCGGCAGCGGAACCCGCCTGCCGCCGGGCAGCAGCGGCCGGAAGTCGACGTCGGCGCCGTGGGCGTGCAGGTGGGCCAGCGCGGTCAGCAGCTGCCGCTCCTCGGGGCGGTCGCGGCGCACGGCGGCGACGGCCAGGGTGCCGTCCCGCCCCTCGAGCGCGGTCCGCGCGAGCGCGGTGAGCGCGGCGTCGGGGCCGACCTCCAGGAACCGGGTGGCCCCCAGCTCGCCCGCGTGGCGCACGGCGTCGTGGAACCGGACCGGTTCGCGCACGTGCCGCACCCAGTACTCCGGGTCGGTGAGCTCCTCGGCGGTGGCCCGCCGGCCGGTCAGCGCGGAGACGACGGCCAGGCGGGGCGGCGCGTAGGCGATGTCCTCGGCGACCTTGCGGAAGTCGGCGAGCATCGGCTCCATCAGCGGGGAGTGGAAGGCGTGGCTGACGCGCAGCCGGGTGGTGCGCCGGCCCTGCGCCGCGAAGTGCGCGGCGATCTGGGCGACCGCCTCCTCGGTGCCGGAGACGACCGTGGCGGACGGCCCGTTGAGCGCGGCGACACCGGCCTCGGCCTCCCGTCCGCGCAGCAGGGGCAGCACCTCCTCCTCGGACGCCTGCACGGCCACCATGGCGCCTCCGGCGGGCAGTTGCTGCATCAGCCGGCCCCGGGCGGTCACCAGGGCGCAGGCGTCGTCGAGCGAGAGCACGCCCGCGACGTGCGCGGCGGCGATCTCGCCCACGGAGTGGCCGGTGACCACGTCGGGGCGCACGCCCAGGGACTCCAGCAGCCGGAAGAGGGCCACCTCGAACGCGAACAGCGCGGGCTGGGTCCACCCGGTCTCGTCGAGCGCCCCGGTGTCCTCGGCGTCCTCGGCGCCCTCGCCGCCCAGTACGAGGTCCCGCAGTCCGGGGACGCGCGCGCAGACCTCGTCGAAGGCCGCGGCGAAGACGGGGTACCTGCGGTGCAGTTCGCGTCCCATGCCGGCGCGCTGGGCGCCCTGGCCGGTGAAGAGGAAGGCGGTCCCGCCGCCCGTGCGGGTCACGCCGGTCACGACGTCCGCTCCGGGGGCGCCCGCCGCCAGTTCGCCCAGGCCGCGCAGCAGGTCGGTCCGGTCGGTGCCGAGGACGACGGCGCGGTGCTCGAAGGCGGTGCGGGTGGTGATCAGGGACAGGGCGATGTCGTACGGTCCCGCGTCGGGGTGCGCGAGCAGGTGGTCGCGCAGGCGGGCCGCCTGCGCCTGGAGGGCGGCCGCGCCGCGGGCACTGAGCACCCAGGGGATCGGGGTCCCCTCGGCGGGTTCCCTGGTGGGCTCCCCGGCGGCGGTGTCATCGAGGACGGCCTCTTCGGGGGCGGCCTCCAGGATCAGGTGCGCGTTGGTGCCGCTGATCCCGAACGAGGACACCCCCGCCCGCCGCGGACGCTCCCCCGTCCCCGGCCAGGGCCTGGCCTCGGTCAGCAGCTCCACCGCGCCCGCCTCCCAGTCCACGTGCGAGGACGGCGCGTCCACGTGCAGCGTCGCCGGCAACACCCCGTGCCGCAACGCCAGCACCATCTTCATCACACCCGCCACACCCGCACCCGCCTGCGTGTGACCGATGTTGGACTTCACCGACCCCAGCCACACCGGCCGCTGCGCGTCCCGCCCCTGCCCGTAGGTGGCCAGCAGCGCCTGCGCCTCGATCGGATCACCCAGCCGGGTGCCGGTACCGTGCGCCTCCACCGCGTCCACGTCCGCCGGCGACAGGCCCGCATCCGCCAGCGCAGCCCGGATCACCCGCTGCTGGGAGGGCCCGTTGGGCGCGCTCAGACCGTTGGACGCACCGTCCTGGTTGACCGCGCTGCCGCGCACCACCGCCAGCACCGGATGCCCGTTGCGGCGCGCGTCCGACAACCGCTCCACCAGCAGCAGGCCACCGCCCTCGGAGAAGCCGGTGCCGTCCGCCGCGTCCGCGAACGCCTTGCACCGACCGTCCGCCGCCAGCCCCCGCTGCCGGGAGAAGTCCAGGAACAGACCCGGGGTCGACATCACCGTGACACCGCCGGCCAGGGCGAGGTCGCACTCGCCCGACCGCAGGGAGCGCACGGCCAGGTGGAGGGCGACCAGGGAGGCGGAGCAGGCGGTGTCCACGGTCACCGCCGGTCCCTCCAGTCCGAAGGTGTAGGAGAGCCGGCCGGACATGACGCTGGCCGAGGTGCCGGTGCCCAGGTGGGTGTCGGTGTCGTCGGTCAGGGCGAGCGGACGCTGGGTGTAGTCCTGGTAGTTGGTGCCGGCGAAGACGCCGGTGCGGCTGCCGCGCAGGGTGCGCGGGTCGATGCCGGCCCGTTCGAAGGCCTCCCACGCCATCTCCAGCAGCAGCCGCTGCTGCGGGTCCATGGCCGTGGCCTCGCGCGGGGAGATGTTGAAGAACGCCGGGTCGAAGGAGGCGAAGCCGGGGAGGAAGCCGCCGGTGCGGGTGGAGACGCTGCCGGGCCTGCCGGGCTCGGGGTCGTAGAGGGCCTCCAGGTCCCAGTCGCGGTCCTCGGGGAAGGGGCCCATGGCGTCGACGCCGTCGGCGAGCAGCCGCCAGAACTCCTCCGGCGAGTCGGCGTCGCCGGGGAAGCGGCAGGCCATGCCCACGATGACGACCGGGTCCTCGGCGTCCGCCCGGCCGGCCGCGGGTGCGGCGGCCGGGCGCCCGGCCCCGGGTTCCGGGGCGGCGGGGGCGAGCGCGGTGCCGAGGTGCTCGGCGAGCGCCGCCGGGGTGGGGTAGTCGTAGACGAGGGTGCTCGGCAGGCGCAGTCCGGTGGCCCGGTTCAGGCTGTTGCGCAGTTCGACCGCGGTGAGGGAGTCGAAGCCCAGTTCGCGGAAGGCGCGGGCCGGTTCGACGTCCTCGGGGCCGGAGTGGTCGAGCACGTAGGCGATGTGCGCCCGGACCAGGTCGAGCAGCGCGCGCCGGCGGTCCTGCTCGTCCAGCGCGGCGAGCCGCTCGGCGAGCGGCGTCTCCCCCGGCCGGTCCCGCTCCGCGTCCGGCCGGGCCTCGGCCGGGGCGGGGCGGGCCTCGGGGAGCTCGGCGTACAGGCGCCGGGGGCGGCCCTGGGCGAGTTCGGCGGCGAAGACCTCCCAGTCGATGTCGGTGACGACGAGGGCGGTGTCGTCGTGGTCGAGGGCCTGCTGCAGGGCGGTGACGGCGGTGTCGGGCCGCATCAGGCGCACGCCGTGGCGTTCCAGGCGGGCGCCGACGGAGCCCGCCGCCATGCCGCCCTCGGCCCAGCCGCTCCAGGCGATGGCGGTGGCGGGCAGGCCCTGGGCGCGCCGGTGGGCGGCGAGGGCGTCCAGGAAGGCGTTGCCGGGCGCGTAGTTGCCGTGTCCGGGGCTGCCGAAGACGCCGGAGGACGAGGAGAACAGCACGAAGGCCGACAGGTCGAGGCGGGCGGTGGCGGTGTGCAGGTTGAGGGCGCCGCCGACCTTGACGCGCAGGACGTCCGCGAGCCGCCGCGGGGTGAGGGAGCCGATGACGCCGTCGTCGAGGACGGCCGCCGTGTGGAAGACGGCGGTCAGCGGGCGTTCGGCGGGGACGGCGGCGAGCAGGGCGGCGAGGTCGTCGGGGTCGGCGACGTCGCAGCGGGCCAGTTCGGCGCGGGCGCCGAGGGCGCGCAGTTCCTCGACCAGGTCGGCGGCGCCGTCGGCGCCGGGTCCGGAGCGGCTGGCGAGCAGCAGGTCGCGGGCGCCGTTGCGGGCGAGCCAGCGGGCCACGTGGCGGCCCAGGGCGCCGGTGCCGCCGGTGATCAGGACGGTGCCCTCGGGGCGCCAGCGGCGGTGGCCGGGCCGGCCGCCGGTGGCGGCGCGCACCAGCCGCCGGCCGAGCAGGCCGGTGGCGCGGATCGCGACCTGGTCCTCGTGGCCGAGGCCGGCGAGCACGGCGGCCAGGCGGTCGCCGGCCCGGTCGTCGGGGGCGGCGGGCAGGTCGGCCAGGCCGCCCCAGCAGTCCGCCTGTTCGAGTGCGACGACCCGTGCGAAGCCCCACACCAGGGCCTGGGCGGGCGCGTCGACGTCGGTGTCCGGGCCGGCCGCGACGGCACCGCGGGTGACGAACCAGACCGGCAGGCGGGCGCCGAGGTCGTCGAGGGCCTGCACGAGGGCCACGGTGGCGGCGAAGCCGCGGGGCAGCTGAGGGAATTCGGGGTGCGGGTCCTCGTCGAGGGCGAGCAGGGACACCGCCCCGGCGGCCCCGGCGGCGGGGCCGGACAGGGCGGCGGCCAGGGCGGCGCGGTCGCCGGCGGTGTCGGCGACGACGGTGACGCACCGGGCGCCGGCCCGCTGCAGCGCGCCGGCGGTCGTCGTGGCGGCGGGGCCGTCCTCGTGGCCGCGCGGGACCAGCAGGAGCCAGGTGCCGGTGAGGCGGGGCGTGGACGGTTCGTCCAGGGCCTGCCAGGTGATGCGGTAGCGCCAGCCGTCGGCGACCGCGTTCTCGGCGTCCTCGGTGCTGCGCCGCCGGTAGCCGGCCAGGGCGGGCAGCAGCGGGGAGACGGTGTCCTCGGTGACGTCGAGGGCGGCGGCGAGGGCGGGCAGGTCGTTGCTCTCGACGGCGTCCCAGAACGGCGCGTCCGCCGTGCCGGGCCGTGCGGCCGCGGCCTGGGCGCGGGTGAACTTCGGCCAGTAGCGGCGGCGCTGGAAGACGGTGACGGGCAGGTCGACGCGCCGGCCGGGGCCGCCGTGGGCGGCGGTCCAGTCGAGGCGGCCGCCGCGGACGAACAGTTCGGCCGCGGAGAGCAGGAAGCGCCGCGGGCCGCCCTCGCCGCGCCGGAGCGTGCCGAGGACGGCGCTGCCGGCGCTGCCGGCGGTGACGCCGAGGGCGTCGAGGGTGTCGCCCACGGCGGTGGTGAGCACCGGGTGCGGGCCGGTCTCCACGAACACCCGGTGCTCGTCGGCGGCCAGCGCCCGCACGGTGTCCTCGAAGTGGACGGCCTGGCGGACGTTGCGGTACCAGTAGGCGGCGTCCAGCGCGGTGGTGTCCTCGACGCGCGCGCCGGTGACCGTGGAGTAGAAGGGGATCTCGGCGGGCCGGGGCCGCACCGGCGAGAAGCCGCTCAGCAGGGCCTCGCGCACCTCCTCGACCTGCGCGGAGTGGGCGGCGTACCCGATCGGGATGCGCCGCACCCGCAGTCCTTCGGCGGTGAGCTCCTGCTGGAGCTCGGCGAGCGCCGCCTCCTCGCCGGAGACCGCGACGCCGCGCGGGCCGTTGACGGCGCCGACGGCGAGCCGTCCCGCGTGGCGGGCGAGGCGCTGCTCGGCCTGGGCGAGCGGCAGGGGGACGTGGAGCATGCCGCCGCGGCCGGCGAGCGCGGCCAGGGCGCGGGCGCGGGTGACGACGACGCGGGCGGCGTCCTCCAGGGTGAGCGCGCCGGCGACGTGGGCGGCGGCGATCTCGCCCTGCGAGTGGCCGGCGACGGCGGCGGGCCGTACCCCGCAGTCCTGCCACAGCCGGGCCAGCGCCACGCACACGGTGAACAGCGCGGGCTGCACGACGTCGACCCGCTCCAGCGGGGGCGCGCCGTCGGCGCGGCGCAGCACGTCGCGCACGGACCAGCCGGTGAACGCCTCGACGGCGCGGGCGACCTCGTCGAAGTGGGCGGTGAACCGCTCGTCGGCGTCGAGGAGTTCGGTGGCCATGCCCTCCCACTGGGCGCCGTGCCCGGGGAAGAGGAGGACGGGGCCGCTCTCGGTGTCGGCGACGCCCTGGACCACCGAGGGGGCGGGGTCGCCGTCGGCCAGGGCGCGCAGGCCGCGCAGGAGGCCGTCGCGGTCGTCGGCGACGACGGCCGCGCGGTGCTCCAGCGCGGGCCGGGTGGCGGCGAGGGACCAGGCGAGGTCGGCGGGGGTCCGGGTGCGGCCGGGCCCGTCGTGCAGGTGGGCGTGGAGCCGGTCGGCCTGGGCGCGCAGCGCGGCGGCGGTGCGGCCGGACACCGTGAAGGCGAACGGGCGGTGCGCGGCCGGGGGTCCGGCGTCGCCGTCGCCGCCGGCCGGCTCGTCGGGGGCCTGTTCCAGGATCACGTGGGCGTTGGTGCCGCTGACGCCGAAGGAGGAGACGCCGCAGCGCCGCGGCCGGCCGGTGCCGGGCCAGGGGCGGGGCTCGGTGAGGAGTTCGACGCGGCCCGCGGACCAGTCGACGTGCGTGGAGGGCCGGTCGATGTGCAGGGTGCGGGGCAGTTCGCCGTGGCGCATGGCCAGCACCATCTTGATGACGCCGGCCACGCCGGCCGCGGCCTGGGTGTGGCCGAGGTTGGACTTGACCGAGCCCAGCCACAGCGGCCGGTCGGCGGGCCGGTCCTGGCCGTAGGTGGCGAGCAGGGCCTGGGCCTCGATGGGGTCGCCGAGGGTGGTGCCGGTGCCGTGCGCCTCGACCGCGTCCACGTCGGCCGGGGACAGGTCGGCGGCTTTCAGGGCCTGCCAGATGACCCGTTCCTGGGAGGGGCCGTTGGGGGCGGTCAGGCCGTTGGAGGCGCCGTCCTGGTTGACGGCGGAGCCGCGCAGCACCGCCAGGACGGGGTGCCCGTGGCGGCGCGCGTCGGACAGCCGCTCCACGACGAGGACGCCGGCGCCCTCGCCCCAGGCGGTTCCGTCGGCGGCGTCGGCGAAGGCCCGGCAGCGGCCCTGCGGGGACAGGCCGCGCTGCCGGCTGAACTCCAGGAAGACCGTCGGCGTGGCCATGACGGTGACGCCGCCCGCCAGCGCCAGGTCGCACTCGCCGGCCCGCAGCGCCTGCGCGGCCAGGTGGAGCGCCACCAGGGAGGAGGAGCAGGCGGTGTCGACGGACACCGCGGGCCCCTCCAGGCCCAGGGTGTAGGAGACGCGGCCGGACACCACGCTCGGGGAGTTGCCGACGCCGTCGTCGCCGGCGTTGTCGGACAGGCTGAGCAGGGTCGGGTAGTCCTGCAGGTTGGTGCCGGCGAAGACGCCGGTGCGGCTGCCGCGCAGGGACAGCGGATCGATCCCGGCGCGCTCCAGCGCCTCCCAGCACACTTCCAGCAGCAGGCGCTGCTGGGGGTCCGTGCCGACGGCCTCGCGCGGCGAGATGCCGAAGAAGCCGGCGTCGAAGTCGGCGACCCGGTCGACGAACCCGCCGACGCGGGTGTAGCTCTTGCCGGGCGTGCCGGGCCGGGGGTCGTACAGGGCGTCGACGTCCCAGCCGCGGTCGGCGGGCCACTCGCTCATGGCGTCGCCGCCGGAGCGCAGCAGCCGCCACAGGTCGTCCGGCTCGCTCACGCCGCCGGGGAAGCGGCAGCCCATGCCGACGACGGCGACCGGTTCGCGGTGGCGTTCCTCGGCCTCCCGCAGCCGCTGCCGTGTCTGGTGCAGGTCGGCCGTGACCTTCCTCAGGTAGCCGAGGAGCTTGTCCTCATCGCTCATGCGTTTCTCACCCGTCTCCCGGTCCGGTGGCCGTGGCGTCAGGAAATGCCAAGGTCGTTCTCGATGAAGTCGAAGATCTCCTCCGCGGCTGCGGAGTCGAGGCGGGCGCCGATGTCGTCCGTGGCCGTGGCGGCCGCGGCCGGTGCGGCCCGGTCGGTGCCGTCCCAGCGGGCGAGCAGCGCCTTGAGGCGTGTGCCGATGCGGTCGCGGCGGGTGTCGTCGCCGGACAGGCCGGCGAGGGCCGCCTCGACCCGGTCGAGGTCGGCGAGCACCGCGGTGGCGGGGTCCGCGCCCTCGGTGAGCCGGCCGCGCAGGTACGCGGCCAGCGCGGTCGGGCTGGGCTGGTCGAACAGCAGGGTCGCGGGCAGGCGCAGGCCGGTGGCGGCGCCCAGGCGGTTGCGCAGTTCGACCGCCATGAGGGAGTCGAAGCCGAGCGAGCTGAAGGCGCGCCCCGCCTCCACGCGGTCGGTCGTGGCGTGTCCGAGGACGGCGGCGACGTGGGCGCGGACCAGGGAGACCAGGGTGCGTTCCTGTTCGGCGGCGGTCAGCCCGGCGAGCCGGTCCCGCAGGTCCCGTGCGGCGTCCGGGCCGCCCGCCGCGTCCGCGGCCGGCGCGCGGCCGGCGGTGCCGGCCAGGTCGGCCAGCAGCGGGCTGGGGCGGGCCGCGGCGAAGCCGGGCGCGAACCGCTCCCAGTCCACGTCGGCGACGGCGGGCGCGGTCGCGCCGCGGGCGGTGACCCGGCCGAGGACGGCCAGGGCCCGTTCGGGGTCGATCGGGGTCAGGCCACCGCGCCGCATGCGCTGTTCGGTCGCGGCGTTCTCGGTGGCCATGCCGCCTCCCGCCCACGGCCCCCAGGCGATCGAGGTGGCGGGCAGGCCGGCCGCGCGGCGCCGTTCGGCCAGCGCGTCCAGGCAGGCGTTGGCGGCCGCGTAGTTGGCCTGGCCGACCGAGCCGATCGTGCCGGAGAGGGAGGAGTACAGCACGAAGGCGGTCAGCTCCCGGTCCCGGGTCAGCTCGTCGAGGTGGCGGGCGGCGGCCAGCTTGGGCCGCAGCACGGCCTCCAGGCCGGCCGGGTCGAGGTCCTCCAGGAGCCGGTCGTCCAGGACGCCGGCGGTGTGCACCACGGCGTCGACGGGGTGTTCGGCGAGCAGGGCGGCCAGGGCGTCGCGGTCGGCGACGTCGCAGGGGACGACGACGAGTTCGGTGCCGGTGCCGGCGAGCGCGGCCCGCAGCCGGTCGGCGCCTTCGGCGGCGGGTCCGGAGCGGCTGGCGACGACGAGGCGGTCGGCGCCCTGCGCGGCGAGCCAGCCGGCGGTGTGCACGCCGAGCGCGCCGGTGCCGCCGGTGAGCAGGACGGTGCCCTTCCACACCGGCGCGGTGTCCGGTCCGGCGGGCCGCTCGGCGCGCACCAGGCGGCGCACGTGGGTGCCGGTGGCGCGGACGGCGACCTGGTCCTCGCCGCCGGGTGCGGCGAGCGCGGCGGCCAGGCGCCGGGCGACGTCCTGGGGGACGGCGGCGCCGGTGCCGGCCGGCAGGTCGACGAGGCCGCCCCAGCCCAGCGGGTATTCCAGGGCGGCGGTGCGGCCGAGGCCCCACACGGCGGCCTGTTCGACGCCGGCGGGGGCCTCCTGCGGGAGGACGCCGACGGCGCCGGCCGTCACGCACCACAGCGGGACCGCGTCGTCGCCCGCGGACAGCGCCTGCAGCAGCGCGACGGTGGCGGCGAGTCCCGCGGGGGTGGTGGGGTGGGCGGGCAGCGGGCGGTCGTCCACGGCCAGCAGGGACAGGACGCCGGTGATCTCCGGGTGCTCGGCGCGCGCGGCGGCCACCTGCGCGGCGAGCGTGCCGCGGTCGGCGCCGGCGCAGTCGACCGGCAGGGCGGTGGCGCGGGCGCCGTGCGCGGCGAGGGCGTCGGCGATCGACGCGGCCCAGGGGCCGTCGGCGAGGTGGGCGGGCACCGGCAGCAGCCAGTGTCCGGTCAGGGCGGCGGCGGCATCGGGCACGGGCCGCCACACCACGCGGTGCTCCCAGGCGGCCTCCTCGCCGTCGCGGCGGCTCTGCCGGCGCCAGGACGCCAGGGCGGGCAGGACGGCGCCGAGCGGCGCGTCCTCGGGCAGGCCGAGCCGGTCGGCGAGCGCGGCGGGGTCGTCCTGCTCGACGAGCTCCCAGAACGGCGCGTCCTGCGGGTGCGCGGGAGCGGTGGTGGGCAGCAGCCAGTACGGCTCGCGCTGGAAGGCGTACGGGGGCAGGCCGACCGTGCGGGCGCCGGCGTCGCCGAGCCCGGCGAGGTCGGTGCCGCAGCCGCGCGCGTACAGCACGCCGGCCGCGTGCAGCGCGGTGCGGTGCTCGGGGGCGTCGTGGCGCAGCAGCGGTACGGCGTCGGCGTCGCCGGGGTTCTGCAGGCCGGCGCGGACCAGGGTGGTGAGCGTGGTGTCGGGGCCGAGTTCGAGGTAGGTGGTGACGCCCTCGGCCTCCAGGGTGCGCACGCCGTCGGCGAACCGCACGGCCTCGCGCACGTGCCGCACCCAGTGGCCGGGCGCGCACAGTTCGTCGTCCGCGGCCCGGCGGCCGGTGAGGTTGGTGACGACGGGCACCTCGGGCGGGGCGTAGCGCACGGCGGCGGCGACGCGCCCGAACTCCTCCAGCATCGGCGCCATGCGGGGCGAGTGGAAGGCGTGGCTGACCCGCAGGCGCCTGGTCCTGCGGCCGCGGGCGGCGAGGCCGGCGGCGAGCTGCTCGACGGCGTCGGTGTCGCCGGAGAGCACCACGGAGGCCGGTCCGTTGACGGCGGCGACGGCGGCGCGGTCGGCCAGGCCCTCCAGCAGCGGCCGTACCTCGTCCTCGGTGGCCTCGACCGCGATCATCGCGCCGCCCTCGGGCAGCTCCTGCATCAGCCGGCCGCGGGCGGCGACGAGCCGGCACGCGTCGGGCAGGCTCAGCACGCCCGCGGCGTGGGCGGCGGTCAGTTCTCCGACGGAGTGGCCCATGAGCAGGTCGGGCCGCACGCCCCAGGAGCGCACCAGGGCGTGCGCGGCGGTGCCGAGGGCGAACAGGGCCGCCTGGGTCCAGGCGGTGCGGTCGAGCAGGGCCGCCTCCGGCGTGCCCTCGGCCGCGAAGACCACCTCGCGCAGCGGCGGGCCGTCCAGGTGGCGGTCCAGTTCGGCGCAGACGGCGTCGAAGGTCTGCGCGTACACCGGATACGTGTCGTACAGCTCCCGTCCCATGCCGGGCCGCTGGGAGCCCTGCCCGCTGAAGAGGAAGGCGGTCCTGCCGCCGGCGGTCGCGTTGCCGGCGGCGACGTGGCCGGCGGTCTCGCCCCGGGCGACGGCGGCGAGACCGGCGAGGAGCTCCTCGTGGTCGTCGGCGACGACGACGGCGCGGTGGTCCAGGGCGTGCCGGGCCGTGGTCAGGGTGTGCGCGAGGTCGCGCGGGTCGGGGCGGTGCGCGAGGAGGTGGGTGCGCAGCCGGGCGGCCTGGGCGCGCAGCGCCTGGGCGGAGTGGCCGGAGACGGGGAACACCCGCGGCCGCCGTGGCGCCGGGGGGCGCTCGGGCAGCGGGGGCGCGGCGGGCGGTTCCTCGAGGACGACGTGGGCGTTGGTACCGCTGATGCCGAAGGAGGACACGCCGGCGCGGCGGGGCCGGCCCGGCTCGGCGGGCCAGGGCCGTGGCTCGGTCAGCAGCTCCAGGACGCCGGAGGCCCAGTCGACGTGCGGGGAGGGCTCGTCGACGTGCAGGGTGCGCGGCAGTTCGCCGTGGTGCATCGCCAGCACCATCTTCATCACGCCGGCGGCGCCCGCGGCGGCCTGGGTGTGGCCGAAGTTGGACTTGGCCGAGCCGAGCAGCAGGGGTCGGCCGGCGGGCCGGTCCGGCCCGTAGGCGGCGATGAGCGCCTGGGCCTCGATGGGGTCGCCGAGGACGGTTCCGGTGCCGTGCGCCTCGACGACGTCCACGTCGGCCGGGGACAGTCCCGCCGCGGCGAGCGCCTGCCGGATGACGCGTTCCTGGGAGGGCCCGTTGGGGGCGGTCAGCCCGTTGGAGGCGCCGTCCTGGTTGACGGCGGAGCCGCGCACCACGGCGAGGACGGGGTGCCCGTTGCGGCGGGCGTCCGACAGCCGTTCCAGCAGCAGCATGCCGATGCCCTCGGAGAAGCCGGTGCCGTCGGCCGACGCGGCGAACGCCTTGCACCGGCCGTCCGCGGCCAGCCCGTTGTGGGCGGTGAACGCGGTGTAGGTGCCGGGGGT
This sequence comes from Streptomyces sp. NPDC052701, assembly GCF_040678355.1. NCBI lineage: Bacteria > Bacillati > Actinomycetota > Actinomycetes > Kitasatosporales > Streptomycetaceae > Streptomyces > Streptomyces sp. NPDC052701. Next base: position 6,492 of record NZ_JBFATO010000059.1, on the reverse strand, counting down.
GGCCATGACGGTGACGCCGCCCGCCAGTGCCAGCGAGCACTCCCCGGAGCGCAGCGCCTGGGCCGCGAGGTGCAGCGTGACGAGGCTGGAGGAGCAGGCGGTGTCGACGCTCACCGCGGGGCCCTCCAGGCCGAAGGCGTAGGCGACGCGGCCGGACAGGAAGCCGGCCGAGATCCCGAGGCCGAGGTATTCGGCGACGCCCTCGGGGACCTCGGTGACGCCGGAGCCGTACCCGGAGCCCATGGCGCCGACGAACACGCCGGTGCGGCTGCCCCGCAGGGACAGCGGGTCGATGCCCGCCCGTTCGAGCACCTCCCAGGACGCCTCCAGGACGAGCCGCTGCTGCGGGTCCGTCGCCAGCGCCTCGCGCGGCGGGATGCCGAACAGGGCGGCGTCGAAGTGGGCGGCGCCGTACAGGAACCCGGCCTGCAGGTCGGGCAGCCGGTCCAGGTCCCAGCCGCGGTCGGTGGGGAAGGCGCCGATCGCGTCGCCGCCCTCGGCGAACAGGCGCCACAGGTCCTCCGGGCCGGTCACGCCGCCCGGGTACTGGCAGGCCATGGCGACGATGACGACGGGGTCGTCGTCGGCCGCGGCGGCGGCCGCGGGGCCGGCCGGGCCGTCGCCGCCGACGAGGCGTTCCCTCAGGTGGCGGGCGAGGGCGGCGGGCCGGGGGTGGTCGAAGACGACGGTGGCGGGCAGCCGCAGGCCGGTGGCGGTGCCGAGGCTGTTGCGCAGTTCGACGGAGGTCAGGGAGTCGAAGCCGAGGTCCCGGAACGCCTGGTCCGCGCCGACGGCGGCCGTGTCGCCGTGGCCGAGGGCGGTGGCGGCGTGCCGGCGCACCAGGTCGAGCAGCAGTCGTTCCTGCTCCGCCTCGCCGAGTCCGGCCAGCCGCCGGGCGAGGTCGCTCTCGGCGCCGGCGGCGCGGTCGGCGGTGCGCCGGGCGGGGGCGGCCGGGACCAGGCCGTGCAGGAGGGCGGGCAGCCGGTTCCGCCGGGCGGCCTCGCGCAGCACGGCGGGGTCGGTGCGCAGCGGGGCGAGGAGCGCCTCGTCGCCGTGCAGGGCGGCGTCGAGCAGGCGCAGGCCGTGCTCGGGGGCGAGGGCGGGCAGTCCGGAGGCGGCGATGCGCCGTACGTCGTCCTCGCGCAGGCCGCCGGTCATGCCGGTGGCGGTCTCCCACAGGGTCCAGGCGAGGGAGACGGCGGGCAGGCCGTGGGCGCGCCGGTGGTGGGCGAGCGCGTCGAGCACCGTGTTGGCGGCGGCGTAGCCGGCCTGTCCGGCGCCGCCGAGGAGCCCGGAGGCGGACGAGAACAGCACGAAGGCGGTCAGGTCGGCGCCGCGGGTCGCCTCGTGCAGGGCGAGCGCGGAGTGGGCCTTGGCCCGCAGCACCGGCTCCAGCCGCTGTGGCGTCAGCGAGTCCAGGACGCCGTCGTCCAGGAGGCCGGCGGCGTGCACCACGCCGCGCAGCGGGCGGTCGGCCGGGATGCGGGCCAGCAGGGCGGCCAGTGCCTCGGGGTCGGCGGTGTCGCAGGCCTCGACGGCGACCCGGGCGCCGTCGGCGGTCAGTTCGGCGGCGAGGCCTGCGGCGCCCGGGGCGTCCGGGCCGCGCCGGGACGCCAGGACGAGGCTGCGCACCCCGTGCGCGGTGACGAGGTGCCGGGCGACCAGGGCGCCCAGCGCGCCGGTGCCGCCGGTGACGAGCACGGTGCCGTCCGGGTCCCAGACGGTCCCCCCGGTGTTCCCGGCACCGGCATCGGCGCCGGCACGGGCACGGGCACGGGTCAGGCGCGGGACGAGCAGCTCGCCGTCCCTGACGGCGAGCTGAGGGGATCCGGCGGCGACGGCGGCGGGCAGGGCGGCCAGGGACGCCGGGGCGTCGTCGACGTCGACGAGGACCAGCCGCCCGGGGTTCTCCGTCTGGGCGGACCTGACCAGGCCCCAGACGGCGGAGGCGGCGAGGTCCGGCACGTCCTCGCCGGTGCGGGTGGCGACGGCGCGGTGGGTGAGGACCACGAGGGGGGCGTGCGCCACGCGGTCGTCCGCGAGCCACGTCCGCAGGGTGTCCAGCAGGCGGGCGGCGGCCGCGGCGGGGTCCGGGGCGGCGCCGGCCGGGCAGGGCAGCACGACCGCGGCGGGTGTCCCGGCAAGCGCGTCGGGGGTGTCGGCACGCGGCCAGGCCGGGTCGAGCGCGGGGTCGTCGGCACCGGCGACGTACCAGCTCCCGGCGGCCGGCGCCGGGGCGGCCGGCCGCGGCGCGGGAGCCGCCGGGAGCCACCGCACGGCGTACAGCGCGCCGTCGGCCGCGGAGCCGGCCGGGCCGGGCCCGTCGGCGGGCAGGGCCCGGGAGACGAGCATGCCGACGGTGGCGACGGGCCGGCCGGCGGTGTCCGCCAGGCGCAGCGTGACGCCCTCGGCGCCCACCGGTTCGATGCGGACGCGCAGCGCGGTGGCGCCCACCGCGTGCAGGGCGACGCCGCCGAAGGAGAACGGCAGGCCGACCGTGCCGCCGCGGGTGTCCCCGGCACCGGCCAGCTGGGCGTGCAGGGCCGCGTCGAGCAGCGCCGGGTGCAGGCCGTAGCGGGCGGCGTCCCTGTGCTGGTCCTCGGGCAGGGCGACCTCGGCGTACCAGCCGGTGTCGTCGCGCCAGACGGCGCGCAGGCCCTGGAAGACGGGGCCGTAGCGGTAGCCGGTGTCCGCGAGGGCGGCGTAGAGGCCGTCGAGGGGGACGGGGCGGGCGCCGGGCGGCGGCCAGGCCGCGAGGTCGAACGACGGCGGCTCGGCGGCGGGGGCCAGGGTGGCGGTGGCGTGCCGGGTCCAGGGCGCGTCCGGGTCGTCGCCGGCGGCGTCCTCGGCGCGGGCGTACACGGCCAGCGGCCGGCGCCCGTCGGGGCCGGGGGTGCCCAGGGCGAGCTGGAGCTGCACGGCGCCGCGCTCGGGCAGCACGAGCGGCGCCTCCAGGGTCAGTTCCTCCAGCAGGGCGCAGCCCGCCTCGTCGCCGGCGCGCAGGGCGAGTTCGACGAAGGCGGTGCCCGGCAGCAGGACGGCGCCGGCCACGGCGTGGTCGGCGAGCCAGGGCTGGGTGCGGGCCGACAGCCGCCCGGTGAGCAGGACCCGTCCGTCGTCGGCGACGCGCACGGCGGCGCCGAGCAGCGGGTGGCCGGTCGTGCCGAGGCCTGCGCCGGTGACGTCGCCGGCGCCCGGCGCGCGCGCCGGCAGCCAGTACCGCTCGCGCTGGAAGGCGTAGGTGGGCAGTTCGACGGCCGGGCCGCCGGCCGGGCCGAGCAGGGTCTCCCAGTCGACGGCGGCGCCGTGCGCGAACAGGCCGGCGACGGCGGCGAGCAGCGTCTCGGGCTCGGGCCGGTCCGCGCGCAGCGCCGGCAGGCAGATCCGTTCGGTGGTGTCGTCGGGCAGGCAGGCCTGGGCGAGGGCGGTGAGGGTGGCGTCGGGGCCGAGCTCGGCGAACCGGGTCACGCCGTGGGCGGCGAGCCAGGCGATCCCGTCGGCGAACCGCACGGTGTCGCGCAGGTGGCGCGCCCAGTAGTCGGGGGAGGCCAGTTCCTCGGCGGTGGCGGGGCGGCCGGTGACGTTGGAGACGACGGTCAGGCGCGGGGTGCGGGCGGTGACGCCGGCGGCGACGGCCCGGAAGTCGTCGAGGACGGCGTCCATGCGGGCCGAGTGGAAGGCGTGCGACACGCGCAGCCGGCGGGTGCGCCGGCCGCGGCCGGCCAGGCTCCCGGCCACCGCCTCGACGGCGGCTTCGTCACCGGACAGGACCACGGCGCGCGGCCCGTTGACGGCGGCGACGCCGACGGCGCCGCCGTGCGCGGCGAGCAGCGGGGCGACCTCCTCCTCGGTGGCCTCGACCGCGGTCATCGCCCCGCCCTCGGGCAGGGCCTGCATCAGGCGGCCGCGGGCGGCGACCAGGCGGCAGGCGTCGGCGAGCGACCAGACGCCGGCGACGTGCGCGGCGGTCAGCTCGCCCAGGGAGTGCCCGGCGAGGTACTTGGGCCTGATCCCCCAGGACTCCAGCAGCCGGTACAGGGCGACCTCGACCGCGAACAGCGCGGGCTGCGCGAACTCGGTGCGGTCGAGCAGTTCCGCGTCGCCGCCGAGGACGACGTCCCGCAGCGGGCGCGGCAGCTGCCCCTCGAACGCGGCGCACACCTCGTCGAAGGCGCGGGCGAACGCGGGGAAGGCCTCGTACAGTTCGCGCCCCATGCCGGGGCGCTGGGCGCCCTGCCCGGAGAACAGCACGGCGGTGGTGCCGCGCAGGGCACGGCCGGTGACGGCGTCCGGGCCGGGCCCGGCCGGGTCCTGCGCCAGCCGCGCCAGGCACGCGCGGGCGGCGGCGCCGTCCTCGGCGAGGACGACGGCCCGGTGCTCGAAGGCCTGACGGGTGGTCACCAGGGCGCGGGCGACGTCGAGGGGGTCGGCCTGCGCACCGGCGAGGTGGTCGGCGAGCCGGGCGGCCTGGCCGCGCAGCGCGGCGGCGCTGCGGGCGGAGAGGATCCAGGGGATCCGGGGGACGGCGGGCGGCTGCGCCGGGCGCGCCTCCTCGCGCGGTCCGGGGGCGGCCGGGGCCGCGGACTCCTCCTGCGCGGCGGTGTCCGCCTCCACCGGTGGCGCCGCTTCGAGGATCGCGTGGGCGTTGGTGCCGCTGATGCCGAAGGAGGAGACGGCGGCGCGGCGCGGGCGGTCGCCGGTGCCGGGCCAGTCGGCGGGCTCGGTCAGCAGCCGTACGTGGCCGGCGGTCCAGTCGACGTGGGTGGTGGGCCGGGTGACGTGCAGGGTGCGCGGCAGCCGGCCGTGGCGCAGCGCCTGCACCATCTTGATGACGCTGGCGACACCGGCCGCGGCCTGGGTGTGGCCGAGGTTGGACTTGAGGGAGCCGAGCAGCAGCGGCTGGTCGGCGTCCTTGGCGCGGCCGTAGGTGGCGAGCAGGGCCTGGGCCTCGATGGGGTCGCCGAGGGTGGTGCCGGTGCCGTGGGCGTCGACGGCGTCGACGTCGGCGGCGGTCAGCCCGGCGTCGGCGAGGGCCTGTTCGATGACGCGCTGCTGGGCGGGGCCGTTGGGGGCGGTCAGTCCGTTGGAGGCGCCGTCCTGGTTGACGGCGGTGCCGCGGACGACGGCGAGCACGGGGTGCCCGTGGCGGCGGGCGTCGGAGAGCCGCTCCACGAGGAGCAGGCCGACGCCCTCGGACCAGCCGGTGCCGTCGGCGTCGTCGGAGAACGCCTTGCACCGGCCGTCGGGGGCGAGCCCGCGCTGCCGGCTGAACTCGAACAGCAGTCCCGGGGTGGCCATGACGGCGACGCCGCCGGCGAGGGCGAGGTCGCACTCCCCCGCCCGCAGGGCCCGCACCGCCCAGTGCAGGGCGACCAGGGAGGAGGAGCAGGCGGTGTCGACGGTGACGGCGGGGCCCTCCAGGCCGAGGACGTAGGCGATGCGGCCGGAGGCGACGGAGGTGGCGTTGCCGGCCAGCATCAGCCCGTGCACGTCCTCGGGGACCTCCACCGGGCCCTGCCCGTATCCGGAGGTGGCGGCGCCGACGAAGACGCCGGTGGCGCTGCCGCGCAGGGTGGCGGGGCGGATGCCGGCCCGTTCCAGGGCCTCCCAGGCGGCCTCCAGCAGGAGCCGCTGCTGCGGGTCGGTGGCGAGGGCCTCGCGGGGGCTCATGCCGAAGAACCCCGCGTCGAAGGCGCTCGCGTCGCGCAGGAAGCCGCCCTCGCGGGTGGAGAACGTGCCGGGTGTGCCGGGGTCGGGGTCGAAGCGGTCCTCGATGTCCCAGCCGCGGTCGCCGGGCAGCGGGCCGATGGCGTCGCGGCCCTCGTCGACCAGGCGCCACAGGTCCTCGGGGGAGGCGACGTCACCGGGGAAGCGGCAGCTCATCGCGACGATGGCGATGGGCTCGCGGTTCTTGTCCTCCACCTCGCGCAGCCTGCGGCGGGCCTGCCGGAGTTCCGCCGTCACCCGCTTGAGGTAGTCCACGTACTTGTCGTCGTCAGCCACGGGTGTCACTTCCTTGGAACGAGGGGGAGCGGGAGGGCGGTGGTGCGGTGGGCGGGGGTGCTCTGCGGCGTCATGCGGTGCCCAGCTCCCGGTCGATGAGGTCGAACAGTTCGTCGGCGGAGGCCACGTCGTCCAGGTCGCCGTCGCCGTCCGCGGCGGCGCCGTCGTCCTCGGTGCCGGCGGGCTGCGCGGAGGGCTGCGGCACCGGCGCGCCCTGCCAGTGCGCGAGCAGGTCGCGCAGCCGGTCGGCGACGCGGGCGCGGTCCGCGGCGTCCGCCACGTCGGCCCCGGCGAGTGCCTGGGCCAGCCGGTCGACCTCGCCGAGCAGCGCCTCGGTGCCGCCGGGCGCGTCGGGCAGGTCGAGCGCGGTCAGCAGGTGGGCGGCCTGGGCGGCGGGCGTCGGTCTCGACGGGGACCGCGCGGCGGGTGAGGGCGCGGGCGCGCAGCTCGGGGAGGTGTTCGCGCAGCCGGGCCATGCGCAGGCTGTTG
>NZ_JBFATO010000058.1:0-30500 GCF_040678355.1 Streptomyces sp. NPDC052701 | reverse complement strand
GCCTACCTCCAGCACGGCGGCCGGCCCGCCTTCGAGGTGCGCGCCGTGCTGGCCGCCACCCTCTCCCCCACCTGGGGCATCTACAGCGGCTACGAACTGTGCGAGAACACCCCGCTGCGCGAGGGCAGCGAGGAGTACCTCGACTCCGAGAAGTACCAGCTGCGCCCCCGCGACTGGGAGGCCGCCGAACGCCAGGGCCGCACCATCACCCCGCTGATCACCCGCCTCAACACCGTCCGGCGGGCCCACCCGGCGCTGCGACAGCTCAGGAACCTCCACTTCCACCACACCGACAACGACGCGCTCATCGCGTACAGCAAGCGCGCCGGATCCGACGTCGTGCTGGTGGTCGCCAACCTCGACCCCCACCACACCCAGGAGGCCACGGTCTCGCTGGACATGCCGCGACTCGGCCTGGACCGGCACGAGCCGGTGCCGGTGCGCGACGAGCTCACCGGCGAGACCTACCTCTGGGGCAGGTCCAACTACGTGCGGCTGGAGCCGGGGCGGGCTCCCGCGCACGTCCTCCACCTCCCGTTGCCGCCCGCCGCGCCGCACGACGGAGGGGCAGGAACGTCATGACCGTGAACGAGCCCGTACCGGACACCTTCGAGGACACCCCGGCCAAGGACCGGGACCCGGAGTGGTTCAAACGCGCCGTGTTCTACGAGGTCCTCGTCCGCTCCTTCCAGGACAGCAACGGCGACGGCGTCGGCGACCTCAGGGGCCTGACCGCCAAGCTGGACTACCTCCAGTGGCTGGGCGTCGACTGCCTGTGGCTGCCGCCCTTCTTCAAGTCGCCCCTCAAGGACGGCGGTTACGACGTCTCCGACTACACCGCCGTGCTGCCCGAGTTCGGCGACCTGGCCGACTTCGTGGAGTTCGTCGACGCCGCCCACCAGCGCGGCATGCGCGTGATCATCGACTTCGTCATGAACCACACCAGCGACCAGCACCCGTGGTTCCAGGAGTCCAGGAAGGATCCCGACGGGCCCTACGGCGACTTCTACATGTGGGCCGACGACGACAAGGGCTATCCCGACGCCCGCATCATCTTCGTCGACACCGAGGTCTCCAACTGGACCCACGACCCGGTCCGGGGACAGTACTACTTCCACCGCTTCTTCTCCCACCAGCCCGACCTGAACTACGAGAACCCGCGGGTCCAGGAGGAGGTCCTGGCCGCCCTGCGCTTCTGGCTGGACCTGGGCATCGACGGGTTCCGGCTGGACGCGGTGCCGTACCTGTACGCGGCCGAGGGCACCAACTGCGAGAACCTGCCGGCCACGCACGCCTTCCTCAAGCGGGTGCGCCGCGAGATCGACGCCCAGTACCCCGACACCGTGCTGCTGGCGGAGGCCAACCAGTGGCCGGAGGACGTCGTCGACTACTTCGGCGACTACCGCTCCGGCGGCGACGAGTGCCACATGGCCTTCCACTTCCCCGTCATGCCGCGCATCTTCATGGCCGTGCGGCGCGAATCGCGCTACCCGGTCTCCGAGATCCTGGCCAAGACCCCGGCCATCCCCTCGGGCTGCCAGTGGGGCATCTTCCTGCGCAACCACGACGAGCTGACCCTGGAGATGGTCACCGACGAGGAGCGCGACTACATGTGGGCCGAGTACGCCAAGGACCCCCGCATGCGCGCCAACATCGGCATCCGGCGCCGGCTCGCCCCGCTGCTGGACAACGACCGGCACACCATCGAGCTGTTCTCCGCGCTGCTGCTGTCCCTGCCGGGCTCGCCGATCATCTACTACGGCGACGAGATCGGCATGGGCGACAACATCTGGCTCGGCGACCGCGACGCGGTGCGCACCCCGATGCAGTGGACCCCGGACCGCAACGCGGGCTTCTCCACCTGCGACCCGGGCCGCCTCTCCCTCCCCACCATCATGGACCCGGTCTACGGCTACCAGGTGACCAACGTCGAGGCCGCCATGGCCTCGCCGTCGTCGCTGCTGCACTGGACCCGCCGCATGATCGAGATCCGCAAGCAGAATCCGGCCTTCGGCCTCGGCTCCTACACCGAACTGCCGTCCTCGAACCCGGCGGTGCTGGCGTTCCTGCGGGAGTACGAGGACGACCTGGTGCTCTGCGTGAACAACTTCGCGCGGTTCGCGCAGCCCACCGAACTCGACCTGCGGGAGTTCGCCGGGCGCCATCCGGTCGAGCTGTTCGGCGGCGTGCGCTTCCCGGCCATCGGCGAACTGCCGTACCTGCTGACCCTCGGGGGCCACGGCTTCTACTGGTTCCGGCTCACTCGAGTCGCATCCCGCATCGGCCGGCGACTGTGAGCCTGCGCCGACGAAAGGAGGCGTGACCATGCCGAAGACCGCATCCCTCCGCCCGGACCGCACGCGCCTCGCCGAGCCCCTGGAGTCGCTCGGCGGGCTGCTGCGCGAGTGGCTGCCGAGGCAGCGCTGGTTCGCCGGCAAGGACCGGCCCGTGACCGACCTCGGTGTGCTGTCGACGACCGAGCTGTTCCCGGGCTGTCTGCACCTGCTGGTCCACGCGGGGCACGGGGGCGTGCCCGCCCCCGGCGGCGCTCCCCCGGCCGGCGACTGCTACCAGCTCCTGCTCGGCGTGCGGGAGCACCCCTCCCCGCGGCTGGGCCGGGCGCTGATCGGCAGGGTGCAGGACGGGCCGCTGGCGGGTCTGACGGTCTACGACGCGCTCCACGACCCCCGCACGACCCAGCTGCTCCTGGAGCGGCTGCGGCGGCCCGGCACGACCGGGCCCCTGCGCTTCGCGTGCGACCCGTCCCAGCATGTGCCCGCCGGGCTGGCGCCGCGGCTGCTGGACGCCGAGCAGTCCAACTCCTCGCTGGTGTACGGCGACGAGTACATCCTGAAGGTCTTCCGGCGCATCCAGCCCGGCGTCAATCCCGACCTGGAGGTGCCGGGCGCGCTGGCCCGCCGGGGCTGCCACCGCGTGCCCGCCCCCGTGGCCTGGTTCCAGACGAAGCACCCGTTCAAGGCCACGCTCGGCGTGCTGCAGCCCTACCTGCGCGACGCGTCCGACGGCTGGACGCTGGCGCTGAACGCGCTGGCCGCCGGGGAGGACTTCACGGCTCAGGCCCGGGCGCTCGGCGGCGCCACGGCGGAGGTGCACCTCGCGCTGGCCTCGGCCTTCCCCGTCGGCGCCCCCGGGGAGAACGGACGCACGGCGGCCGCGATGAACGAGCGCCTGACCGCCGCCGCGCACTGCGTCCCGGCGCTCCGGCCGTTCGTCCCGGGCCTCAGGACCGCCTTCGCCGCCCTGACCACCTGCGATGCCGGGCCGCCCGCCCAGCGCATCCACGGCGACCTGCACCTGGGGCAGGTGCTGCGGGCCGGGCGCGAGTGGTTCGTCATCGACTTCGAGGGGGAGCCGTCCCGGCCGCTCTCCGAACGGCGCAGCGCCCACTCCCCGGTGCGGGACATCGCCGGGATGCTGCGCTCCTTCGACTACGCCGCCCGCCAGCGCCGCCCCTGGCGCCCGCAGTGGGCGCGCCGCTGCCGGGAGGCCTACTGCGCGGGCTACGCCTCCCGCGCGGGCTGGGACCCGCGCAAGAAGCACGGCCTGCTGCGCGCCTACGAGACGGACCGGGCCGTGTACGAGGTGCTGTACGAGGCCCGGCACCGCCCCGACTGGCTTCCCGTACCGATGGCGGCGATCGAGCGCCTCGCCGTGAGAGGAGACTGACCATGGCCCTGCGCGACACCTCGCCGCCCGAGCCGCCCGAGTCGTCCGGCCCCGTCCCGTGCCTGGCGGCGCCGCCGCTGAGCCCTCAGGACCGCGGGCGCCTGCTGGCGGGCTCCCACCACGACCCGCACGCCCTGCTCGGCGCCCACCCGGTGCCCGGCGGGGTCGTCGTGCGGGCGCTGCGCCCCTTCGCCCGCGCCGTGAGCGTGGTGATCGGCGGGGAGCGCACCCGGCTGGCCTCCGAGGGCGACGGCCTCTTCTCCGGCGTCCTGCCGCTCGACGGGATCCCCGCGTACACGCTGCTGGTGACCTACGACGGCGGCGAGTACGAGGTGCACGACCCCTACCGTTTCCTGCCCGCGCTCGGCGAGCTCGACCTGCACCTGATCCGCGAGGGCCGCCACGAGGAGCTGTGGAAGGCGCTCGGCGCGCACCCGGTGACCCACGAGGGCGTGGCCGGCACCCGCTTCACCGTGTGGGCGCCGAACGCGCAGGGCGTGCGGGTTGCCGCGGACTTCACCCACTGGGACGGCACGCAGTTCCCCATGCGGTCGCTGGGCGCGTCCGGGGTGTGGGAGCTGTTCCTGCCCGGTGTCGGCGAGGGCACGGCGTACAAGTTCGAGATCACCTCCCGGTACGGCCACCGCTTCCTCAAGGCCGACCCGATGGCGCGCCGTACGGAGGAGCCGCCGGACACGGCGTCGATCGTGACGTCCTCGCGGTACGAGTGGGGCGACCGGGAGTGGATGGCGCACCGCGCGGACGTCCCGGTGCACGAGGCGCCCTTCTCGGTGTACGAGGTGCACCTGCCGTCCTGGCGGCCGGGACTGACCTACCGGCAGCTCGCCGAGGAGCTCCCGGCGTACGTCAAGGACCTGGGCTTCACCCACGTCGAGCTGATGCCGGTCGCCGAGCACCCCTTCGGCGGCTCCTGGGGCTACCAGGTCACCGGCTTCTACGCCCCGACGGCCCGCCTGGGCACCCCCGACGACTTCCGGTACTTCGTCGACGCCTGCCACCGGGCCGGCATCGGCGTGATCATGGACTGGGTGCCGGCGCACTTCCCGAAGGACGACTGGGCGCTGGCCCGGTTCGACGGGGACCCGCTGTACGAGCCCGGGGACGCGCGGCGCGCGGAGCACCCGGACTGGGGCACGTACGAGTTCGACTTCGGGCGCACCGAGGTGCGCAACTTCCTGGTGGCGAACGCCGTGTACTGGTGCGAGGAGTTCCACATCGACGGGCTGCGCGTGGACGCGGTCGCCTCCATGCTCTACCTGGACTACAGCCGCGAGGACGGCCAGTGGGAGCCGAACGCGTACGGCGGCCGCGAGGACCTGGCGGCGATGGCGTTCCTCCAGGAGATGAACGCGACCGTGTACCGCCGGGCACCGGGCGTGGTGACGATCGCGGAGGAGTCCACCGCCTGGGGCGGGGTGACCCGGCCCACCGACACCGGCGGCCTCGGGTTCGGGCTGAAGTGGAACATGGGGTGGATGCACGACTCGCTGGAGTACGTCGCCCACGAGCCGGTGCACCGCAAGTACCACCACCACGAGATGACCTTCTCGATGGTGTACGCCTACAGCGAGAACTACGTCCTGCCGATCTCCCACGACGAGGTCGTGCACGGCAAGCGGGCCCTGGTGTCGAAGATGCCGGGCGACTGGTGGCAGCGGCGGGCCAACCTCCGGGCCTACCTCGCCTTCATGTGGGCCCACCCCGGCAAGCAGCTGCTGTTCATGGGGCAGGAGTTCGCCCAGGGGGCGGAGTGGTCGGTGGAGCAGGGGCCGGAGTGGTGGCTGCTCGACGACGGCTACCACTCGGCGGGCGACCACCGGGGCGTGCGGGACCTGGTCCGCGACCTGAACACCGTCTACCGGACGACCCCCGCGCTGTGGCGGCTCGACACCCGCCCGGAGGGCTTCCGGTGGGTCGCGGTGGACGCCGCCGACGACAACGTCTTCGCCTTCCTGCGCTTCGACGACGAGGGCGGCCCGCTGCTCGCGGTGTCGAACTTCTCCCCCGTCGTCCGCCACGACTACCGCCTCGCCGTCCCCGACGACGTGATCGCCTGGCAGGAGGTCCTCAACACCGACTCCGCCCGCTACGGCGGCAGCGGCGTCACCCACCCGGATCCCGTCAAGCCGGAGGACGGCTGCCTGCGGATCACCCTGCCGCCGCTGGCCACGGTGTGGCTGAGGCCGCCGGCTCTGTGAGGTCCGACGACGCCCCCAGGTGTCCCGCGCCGCGAGCGGGGCATTCGAGGTCGTACGGCCGAGGACACCTCGGCGTCGTCGCGACAGGACACAGAAAGGCGGCATCACGTGCGCACCGTCGGAGTGGAGGAGGAGCTCCTCCTGGTCGATCCGGAAACCGGCGATCCGCGGGCCCAGTCCGCAGCGGTGCTCGCCCGTGCCGAGCACGACGACGCGGACCAGGACGTGTTCGAGAAGGAACTCCACGAGCAGATGCTGGAGTTCGCCACCCATCCGCAGTCGTCCATGGAGAGCCTGCGCGCGGAGATCGGCCGCTGCCGCAAGGAGGCCGCCCGGCACGCCGGCGACATCGGCTGCACCGTCGCGGCGCTCGCCACCTCCCCCCTGCCGGTCAGCCCCTCCGTGGGCCTCAACCGGCGGTACCAGTGGATGGAGGAGCAGTACGGCATCGCCACCCGTGAGCAGCTCGTCATGGGCTGCCACGTGCACGTGTCGGTGGAGTCGGACGAGGAGGGCGTGGCGGTCGTCGACCGGATGCGGCCCTGGCTGTCCGTGCTGGCGGCGCTCAGCGTCAACTCGCCCTTCTGGCAGGGCAAGGACTCGGGGTACAACAGCTACCGCAGCCGGGTGTGGCAGCGCTGGCCGTCGGCCGGTCCGACCGAGATCTTCGGCTCCGCCGAGCGGTACCACCGGCGGGTCGCGGACATGGTGGCCACCGGCACCATCCTGGACGAAGGGATGATCTACTTCGACGCCCGGCTGTCCCAGCGCTACCCGACGGTCGAGATACGGGTCGCCGACGTCTGTCTGCACGCGGACACCGCCGTGCTGATCGCCACCCTCGCCCGCGGGCTGGTGGAGACCGCCGCGCGTCAGTGGCGGGCGGGCGAGGAGCCGGCCGACCACAGCGTGAGCCTGCTCCGGCTGGCCGGCTGGCGGGCCGCCCAGGCCGGCCTGACGGGCGAGCTGCTGCACCCCGCGACCATGCGGCGCATGCCCGCCGAGGCCGTCGTACGGTCCCTGCTGGACCACGTCGCCGACGCGCTCGCCGACACGGGCGACCTGGAGCGTGCCCGGGAGGCGTGCGACCGGCTGCTGGACGGCGGCACCGGCGCCCAGGTGCAGCGCGCCCTGCTGGAGCGCACGGGGAGCCTGCGGGACGTCGTCACGGAGTGCGCGCGGCACACGCAGGGGTGAGACGTCCCGCCGGCGGGCTCCCGGCGGGCTGGTTCAGAGGATCAGGATCAGGGCGTAGACCAGGAAGAAGGCCGCGACCAGCACCACCAGGCCGAGGATCAGCGCCAGGGGCGCCTTCGCCCAGCCCTTGGGCGGGTTGTGCCTCTCCAGGGGACCGGCCTCGGGCATGCTGCTCTCCGCGGGCGGGGTCTCGCCCGGGGGTACGCCGCCGCCCGGCTCCAGGCCGGTGCTGCGTTCCGGTTCGGGATCGGGGCTGATGTGCTGGCTCATGCCGTCCCGGGTCCCCCGATCCCGCCGAGATCATCACGACGAGGACGACTTCCGCGTTCCCGGCCACCGGGGGCCGTCGGCTCGGCTAGATTCGAGCACCGCCGATGACGGTGCTCGTCGGCCGAGTCACACCCCGTACACGTCAGGAGCAGTGCATGCGCGACCTCGCTCCGGCTCCCCCGGCCACCGCTCCCCTGACCGGAGGGCTCGCCGACCGTCTCTTCGAGACGGCGGAGCGGAGCCCCACGCTGCCGATGCTGGCCCACCGCCCCGATCCGGCCTCCACCAGGTGGGAGGAGGTGACGGCCGCCGGGTTCCGCGACGAGGTGGTGGGCCTCGCCAAGGGGCTGATCGCCTCCGGTGTCTCACCGGGCCGGCGCGTGGCCGTGATGGCCCGCACCCGCTACGAGTGGACGGTCTTCGCCTACGCCCTGTGGTCGGTGGGCGCCGAGGTCGTCCCGATCCACCCGGCGTCGTCGCGGGACCAGGTGGAGTGGATCCTCAGGGACACCGGCTGCGTGGCCGTGCTGGTCGAGGACGAGCAGGGCGTCATGACGGTCGGCTCGGTGTGCGCCTCGCTGCCGCTGCTGCGGCACGTCTGGCAGCTGGACGCGGGCGCGCTGGAGGACCTGGTGGAGCGCGGCGCGTTCATCCCGCTGGCCACGGTCGACTCGATGCGGCGCATCGTGCTCCCGGACTCCACCGCCGTCATCGCCTACACCTCCGGCACCACGGGTCACGCCATGGGGTGCGCGCTGAGCCACCGGAACCTGGCCAGCCCCTGCGACACCCTGCTGGCGGGCTGGGCCTCCGCGGTGTCACCGCCCGGGGAACAGGGCTCCGTCCTGGCGTTCCTGCCGTTCTCCCACGTCTACGGCCTGATGATCCAGGGCATCTGTGTGCGCGGCGGCCTGCTGATGGGGCACGAGCCCGACCTGAGCGGGGAGGCGTTGTCGTCGGCCCTGCGCACCTTCCGCCCGACGTACCTCTACGGCGTCCCGTCGATCTTCGAGAAGATCTACAAGACATTCCTGCGCACGGCCCAGCAGGCGGGCCGGGGCGGGCTGTTCGAACGGGCCGCCGACACGGCACGGGACTTCGCCGCCGCCGTGGAGCGCCAGCGGCTGGGCCGGGGCTCCGGGCCCGGCTTCGATCTGCGGCTGCAGCACGCGCTGTACGAACGCACGGTCTACCGGAAGTTGCGCGAGGCGCTGGGCGGCAGGGTGCGCCGGGCCACCTCGGGCGGCTCGCCGCTCAGCCGCGACCTGTCCCTCTTCTACGAGGGCATCGGCGTCTACGTGCACGACGGGTACGGCCTGACGGAGACCGGCGGCGGGGTGACGATGCAGCCGCTGGGCCGGGAGAAGTCCGGGACCGTCGGACAGCCCCTGCCGGGCACTGAGATCCAGGTGGCCGGGGACGGGGAGATCCTGGTGCGCGGGCCGTCGGTGTTCCAGGGCTACCTGGGCGACGAGGCCGCGACCCGCGCCGCCCTGCGGGGCGGCTGGCTGGCCACCGGGGACCTCGGGCGGCTGGACTCCGAGGGCTATCTGACGATCACCGGCCGCAAGAAGGACGTCATCATCACCAGCGGCGGCAAGAGCGTGGCCCCGGCGCTGCTGGAGCAGCGGCTGCGGATGCATCCGCTCATCCACCAGGCGGTCGTCGTCGGCGACAACCGGCCCTGCGTGGGGGCGCTGATCACGCTGGATCCGGAGTTCCTCACGCACTGGCGGGCGGCGCTGGCGTGGCAGAGCGACGCGCCGCTGCGGGAGGCGCGGGAGGAGAACGCGCTGCGGGAGGAGGTCGCCCGGGCCGTGGCCGGGGCCAACAGCGCCGTGTCCCGCTCGGAGTCCATCCGTGTCTTCCGCATCCTGCCGGAGCCGTTCGACGTGGCCAACGGGCTGCTGACGCCGTCGATGAAACTGCGCCGCGACGAGATCGTGCGGCGCTACGCGGCCGAGATCGACGCGATGTACCAGTCCCGGGCGCGCGCCGGGCGGCTGCCGGCGGCGGACGAGTCGGCGGCCTGGGACGACTCCGACAACGTGTTCCGGTGACCCTCGGCACACGCCGGGGGGGGGGGGCGGCGGGGGGGGGGGGGGGGGCCCCCGGCGGGGGGGGGGGGGGCCCCCCCACCCCCCCCCCAACCACCCAGACCGCCCCCGGGCGCGGGTGCCCCGCGGCCCCCGGGGGGGCCCCCCCCGGGGGGGGGCCGCCCCCCCCCCCCGGGGTGCGTCTCGCGGAACCCGATCAACCGCCCACGTACCAGCTGAACCCGCCGTTGGCGGCGGACAGGGCGAGCAGGACGCCGAAGAGGACCAGGTCGACGATGCCGAGCACGACACCGGCCTTGGCCATGCCCGCTCCGCCCTTGACCGGTGCCTGCCGCATTCCGACGGCGCCCAGCACGATCGCGACCGGTCCGAGAATCACGTTGAAGACGAACAGGCCGATGATTCCGCAGACCAGGCTCGCGACGGCCAGACCGTTGGTGCGTGCCTTGGAGGACGCGGCAGGGGAACTGCCGTAACTCGTCATCGAAATCTCCCGGTGTCGGGTCGTTGGACGGTCGCACGCTCCCCCACGAAGCGTGCCCGAAGGTGCCTGCAAGCCGGGTTCCCGCCAACTCGCCCCGTATTCCGGGGAATTCATCGGTCCTCGCATACGCCGGGGAGATACCGGCGGGCATCACCTGCGGGTGCCCTTTCAGGAATATGGAATTCCGTCCCACCCCGCGCCCGCATGGCGTCCGGCGTCCGGGACCCCTTGCCGCCGTTCTCCCCACCCGGTGGCGTTCCCGCCATAAAATCGGTCCGCCCCGGCGCCGGAGCCACCGACCGGCGCCCCCGAGCCGTCGCGCGGGCGCTGGGTGACCTGCCCGTCACCCAGCGCTCCCCCGCCCGGCGGCCGGGGACATCGGCCCGCATCAGCCCCGGCAGACGGGCGCGTAGGCTCCGCCAGCACGGGAACTAACAGACGAAGGGGACGCAAGAGAAAGGACGACAGCCCTGCTCACGTCGGGCGACAGCCCTGCTCACGCAGGGCCGGGAAGGCGAGATGGCAACCGAGCCGCGTTGGGACAAGACACTGGCTTCCGAGGAGATCACGAGCCGCGTCGCCAGCTTCTCAGGTGAGCTGCACGACGTGACCGATGCGCGTCTGGTCGCGGAGGAGTTCCTCTACGACCTGGCACGCGTGTCGGCTCCCTCCGCTCCCGAGCACTGGGACGACATACTCCTGGTCGTCACGGAACTGGCCGCCAACGCGGTCCAGTACGCACCGGGACCTTTCCAGCTGCGTCTGCGCCGGACTTTCGACGGTGTGCACGTGGTGATGCACGACACCAGCCCCACCGAACCCGAGCCGCGGCCCTTCCACCCCAGCCGCGGAGGGGGCGGGATCGGCTGGCATCTGATCCACACCCTGTGCGACCAGGTCAGCGTGGTCGCCAACGAGCAGGGCAAGGACATCCACGTCTTCCTGCCGTGGTGAGGGGTCTTCCTGCCGTGGTGAGGCGGGCGGAAGGCGCGCAACGGCGCACCGGCCGGCCCGAGCGCGCCGTCGCGGGGGCGACGGCGGCACCCGTGCGGACCGGCGTCACCCCGCTCAACTCGCGGAGGTCTCGCGCGGTGGCAGGCCGTGGTAGTAGTCGCCGACGGCCGTGAGGTACTCCGGGTCCATCGTCTCGCTGTCGGTCCGGAACCGGGGCGCGGCCTTCACCTCGCCCCTCGTGCAGGCCACGGTTATCCGCCGGTCCCCGGTGTCGATCCCCGTGACGACCCCGACCGGCACGAGGACGCTCCGGCCGAACACCCAGACGCCCGTGTCGACGACCAGGTGCCGCATGCCGTGGGGGTCGGCCTGCCGGTCGACGTGGCCGATGGTGCCGTCGCTGGCGACGACGGTGTAGCCCGTCAGGTCCCGCCCCTCGACGTGGCCACTGTCCGGCGTGTACGACCAGATTCTGTCGATGGGCACGCTGATCCTTCCCTCCCGCTGAGTGACGAGTCGGGGACCGGGCAGGCGGCGATGCGGTCCCGCCCGGCTCCACAGCAGCCAAATACCCTGTCGGCGCAAGCGCATTCGGAGTACGCCGTCCCAACGAGGGCGGGTCGCTCCCCGTCCCCGCGCGCCTTCCCGCACCGGCCGCCCCGGGACGGGATCCCCGGCTCGCACGGCCTCGCTCCTCCCCGGTGGACGGGCGGCGGACACGGCCGCTGCGGACACCGGTCCCGCGCTCCGGCGGCGGGCCGCGCCACCGGAGCCGAAACTGTTTCGGGTACCCCCCTTCGGCCGGGTCATGCGCGCTCCCCGCCACTTCGCGCGCGGGGAGCCGAAGGTGGCCGCCAGGCTTTGTTCCGCACCCGGCACGTGGGTTAGCCTGCGGCGTATTTCTCATCTCGCAGATCCGTGAACTGCGGAAATGCACACAGCCGGGCCGGGCAGCGGTCCAATGGGGTTCCGAGTTCTCGGCCACGAGGACTCCTGGGGAGCGGAACGAGGGTACGCATGACCAGCAACAGCACCGGGGTCACCGATGCGGTGCCGGGGGACCAGGAGCTGCGGCGGCTCCTGGCGGGCCTGACGGCCGTGCGGGACGGGGACTTCGGCACCCGCCTGCCCGACGACGCCGACGGTCTGATGGGCGACATCGCCAAGGTCTTCAACGGCATGGTCGACCAGCTGTCCGTGTTCACCTCCGAGGTCACCCGGGTGGCCCGCGAGGTCGGCACCGAGGGCACGCTCGGCGGGCAGGCCCAGGTGCCGGGGGTCTCGGGCACCTGGGCGGACCTGACCGACTCGGTCAACGCCATGGCGGGCAACCTGACCACGCAGGTCCGCGACATCGCCCAGGTGGCCACCGCGGTGGCCAAGGGCGACCTCTCCCAGAAGATCGACGTGCCGGCCCGGGGCGAGATCCTGCAGCTGAAGGAGACCGTCAACACGATGGTCGACCAGCTCTCCGCCTTCGCCGACGAGGTCACCCGCGTCGCCCGCGAGGTCGGCAGCGAAGGACGCCTCGGCGGCCAGGCCCAGGTGCCGGGTGTCGCAGGCGTCTGGCGCGACCTGACCGACTCCGTGAACCACATGGCGGGCAACCTCACCAGCCAGGTCCGCTCCATCGCCCAGGTCACCACCGCGGTGGCCCAGGGCGACCTCTCCCAGAAGATCACCGTCGACGCCCGCGGCGAGATCCTCGAACTCAAGAGCACCATCAACACGATGGTCGACCAGCTCTCCGCCTTCGCCGACGAGGTCACCCGCGTCGCCCGCGAGGTCGGCACCGAGGGACGCCTCGGCGGCCAGGCGGACGTCAAGGGCGTCAAGGGCACCTGGCGCGACCTGACCGACTCCGTGAACTTCATGGCGGGCAACCTCACCGGCCAGGTCCGCAACATCGCCCTGGTGGCCACCGCGGTGGCCAAGGGCGACCTCTCCCAGAAGATCACCGTCGACGCCCGCGGCGAGATCCTCGAACTGAAGAACACCATCAACACGATGGTCGACCAGCTCTCCGCCTTCGCCGACGAGGTCACCCGCGTCGCCCGCGAGGTCGGCACCGAAGGACGCCTCGGCGGCCAGGCCCAGGTGCGGGGGGTCTCCGGTACCTGGAAGGACCTCACCGACAACGTCAACGTGATGGCGTCGAACCTCACCGGCCAGGTCCGCTCCATCGCCCAGGTCGCCACCGCGGTGGCCCGCGGCGATCTGTCGCAGCGGATCACCGTCGAGGCCGCGGGTGAGGTCGCGGCGCTCGCCGAGGTCATCAACACCATGGTCGACACGCTGTCGGCGTTCGCCGACGAGGTCACCCGGGTGGCCCGCGAGGTCGGCACCGAGGGACGCCTCGGCGGCCAGGCGCACGTGCCGAACGTCGCGGGCACGTGGAAGGACCTCACCGACAACGTCAACTCGATGGCCAACAACCTCACCGGCCAGGTGCGCAACATCGCGCTGGTGACGACCGCCGTCGCCAGGGGCGACCTGTCGAAGAAGATCGACGTCGACGCGCGCGGCGAGATCCTGGAGCTGAAGACGACCATCAACACGATGGTCGACCAGCTCTCCGCCTTCGCCGACGAGGTCACCCGCGTCGCCCGCGAGGTCGGCACCGAGGGACGCCTCGGCGGCCAGGCCGAGGTGGAGGGCGTCTCGGGCACCTGGAAGCGGCTGACGGAGAACGTCAACGAGCTGGCCGGGAACCTGACCCGGCAGGTCCGGGCGATCGCCGAGGTCACCAGCGCCGTCGCCGAGGGCGATCTGACGCGCTCGATCAACGTGGAGGCGTCCGGCGAGGTCGCCGAGCTCAAGGACAACATCAACTCCATGGTGGAGTCCCTGCGCGAGACCACCCGGGCCAACCAGGAGCAGGACTGGCTCAAGACCAACCTCGCCCGGATCTCCGGCCTGATGCAGGGCCACCGGGACCTGCCCGTGGTCGCCGAACTGATCATGGACGAGCTGGTGCCCCTGGTGGCGGCCCAGTACGGGGCCTTCTACCTGGCCGAGGACGGCGACGAGGGCCCCGAGCTGCGGCTCGTCGGCTCCTACGGCTACCCCGACGACAGCACGCGGCCCACCCGCATCCCCTTCGGCCGCACCCTGGTCGGCCAGGCCGCCCGCAGCCGGCGTGCCATCACCGTGGACGAACTGCCGCCGGACTACGTGACCATCTCCTCGGGGCTCGGCCAGGTCGTGCCGACCACCCTGGTGCTGCTGCCCATCGTGGTCGAGGGGCAGGTGCTCGGCGTCATCGAGCTGGCCTCGGTGACCCCGTTCACGCAGATCCACCGGGACTTCCTCGAACAGGTGATGGAGACCATCGGCGTCAACGTCAACACCATCGTCGCCAACGCCCGCACCGACGAGCTCCTGGTCGAGTCGCAGCGCCTGACCGCCGAGCTCCAGGCCCGCTCCGCGGAGCTCCAGGTCCAGCAGGAGGAGCTGCAGCGCTCCAACGCCGAGCTGGAGGAGAAGGCCTCGCTGCTGGTCGCGCAGAACCGGGACATCGAGGCGAAGAACCTGCAGATCGAGCAGGCGCGGCAGGAGCTGGAGGCCCGCGCCCAGCAGCTGTCGCTGGCCTCCAAGTACAAGTCGGAGTTCCTGGCCAACATGAGCCACGAGCTGCGCACCCCGCTCAACAGCCTGCTCATCCTCGCCCAGCTGCTCGCCCAGAACCCCTCGCGCAACCTCACCCCCAAGCAGGTCGAGTACGCGCAGATCATCCACTCCGCGGGTTCGGACCTGCTGCAGCTGATCAACGACATCCTCGACCTGTCGAAGGTCGAGGCCGGGAAGATGGACGTCAGCCCCGAGCGGGTCGCGCTGCGGCAGCTGATCGACTACGTCGAGGCCACCTTCCGGCCGATGACGATGCAGAAGAGCCTCGACTTCACGGTGACCACCGCGCCCGGGGCGCCGGCGGACCTGCTCACCGACGACTCCCGGCTGCGGCAGGTGCTGCGCAACCTGCTGTCCAACGCGGTGAAGTTCACCGAGCGGGGCAGCGTGGAGCTGCGGATCGAGCCCGCCGTGGACGAGGAGGTCCCCGAGGGCGTCGTGCGGGGCGGGACCATCGTGGCCTTCCGGGTGAAGGACACCGGCATCGGCATCCCCGAACAGCACCTGGAGACGATCTTCGGAGCCTTCCAGCAGGCGGACGGCACGACCAGCCGCAAGTACGGCGGCACCGGCCTCGGCCTGTCCATCACCCGGGAGATCGCCCACCTGCTCGGCGGCGCCGTCACGGTGGACAGCACACCGGGGCAGGGCAGCACGTTCACCCTCTTCCTGCCCGTGGCCCGGCCCGACTTCGAGGAGCTCATCGGCCGCAGCCGCGCCCCCGAGCGGGCGGCCGCCTCGGCCGAACCGCTCTCCGAGGAGCCGTACCAGCAGCCGCCGGCGCTGGAGCCCGGGTCCGGGTCAGGGGAGCGTCCCCGGCGCCTGCTCGTGGTCGAGGAGCGGCCCCGCGGCCTGCTGACCCTGGTCGCCGAGAGCGTGGTCACGGACCTGGCGCACGGCCGGGACGACGGCGTGCGGCCGCCGGTCGACATCATCACCGCCGTCGGGGCCCAGGAGGCGGCCGGCGCGCTGGCCGCGGCGCCGTGCCACTGCGTCGTCCTGGAGCTGAGCGCGCCGGACGGCGAGGCGTCCCGGTTCCTGGACGCCCTGCGGGGCGACTCCGCGCTCGCGAGCGTCCCGGTGCTCGTGCACAGCGGGCACCGTACGGACCTGGCGACGGAGGAGGCGCTGCGCTCACGGGCGGAGGGCGGGGCGCTGGAGTTCCTCTCCAGCCTCGACGAACTGCGCGAGCGCATCGCCCTGCACCTGTCGGCCGAGGAGCCCGGCGACGTGCTGTCCCTGGTCCGCCCGGAGGAGCCGCAGCGTCTCGTGCCGCACCCGGTCGACGACTCGCTCGCCGGCCGCACGGTACTCGTCGTCGACGACGACGCGCGCAACCTCTTCGCGCTCAGCGGCATCCTGGAACTGCACGGCTTCCGCGTGCTGCACGCGGAGAACGGCCGCAAGGGCATCGAGACCCTGGTGAACAACCCGGACATCGCGCTGGTACTGATGGACGTGATGATGCCGGAGATGGACGGGTACACGGCGACGGCCGAGATCCGCAAGATGCCGCAGTACGCCGAGTTGCCCATCATCGCCGTGACTGCGAAGGCGATGCCGGGGGACCGGGAGAAGAGCCTCGCGTCGGGCGCCAGCGACTACGTCACCAAGCCGGTCGACACCCAGGACCTGATCGCCTGCGTCCGGCGCTGGCTGCCCGCATGAGGGCATCGACGCCGTCCGTCCCGCTCACCCGCGGGCCGGCCGGCGGCCGGTGTCCGACCCCCCACGCCCCAGGGCCCTCCAGCCGAGGAGCATTCCCACCGTGAGCATCTCCGAGCACCCGCGCGAACCGGACCGTGACGAGCCGCGGCTCGCCTCCGCCGACCCGGAAACCGGCCGGCCGGAGCTCGCCTCCGCCGACCCGGAAACCGACTGGCCCCAGCTCGAACCGGCCCTCCCGGCGGGGGATCTCGCGGGCGTCTCCACCGCCTCGCCCGTGGGGAGGCTGGCGGCCACGGTGGAGCGGCTCAGCCGCGAGGTGCGGGCGGCCCAGGCGGAGGCCGAGGGGCGCGCCCTGATCGAACTCGCCAAGGGCATCCTCGTCGAGCGCCTCCAGTGCGGCCCGGCGCAGGCCGCCCGGCAGCTCGCCGAGCTGGCCGAGCAGGCCGGCATGACCCAGCTGGAGTTCGCGGTCGAGGTCATCAACCAGGCCGCCCAGGACCGGATGTCGGAGGTGACGGACGCGTTCCTGGCCGCCACCAAGGCCGCCGAGGAGGCGCAGGGCGAGTCGGCCGCCGTGCGCCTGCGCGCGGCCGAGAGCGGCGCGCTGGCCGCCAACGACACCCAGGCCGTCGCCGACGCCCTGCTGGAGCAGGCGCTGCGCCCGCTGGGCGCGGTGGCGGTGGCCATCTGGGCCGCCGGTTCGGACGGCTCCCTCACCCTGGCGGGCAGCGCGGGGTTCTCCCCGGCGGAGGCCGCGCGCTGGCACTACGTGCCGCCGGACGTGACGACGGTGGCCCGGTGCGGCCTCACCGAGCGCGAGGGGCACTGGATCACGTCCCTCGCGAGCACCGGGATGCCCACCATCGGCCGTCACCAGCACCCGGACGGCGGCAGGGCGGCCGTGCCCGCCGGCACCGGGGGGCGCGTGCACGGCGTGCTGGAGATCGTCTGGCCCGCGCCCGTGGCCCCGCAGCCTCCGCAGATCGTCCGCCAGGTGGAGGCCCTGGCCGAGCTGTGCGCCCACACGCTGGAGTCGTACACGCTGCCGCACGGCCCCGCGCAGGAGCCGCGCCTCCTGCCGGACGCCGCGGAGCTGATGGACCTGGCCGACGGGCTGTACGACCCCGCCCTGGTCCTGGTGCCGCACCTGGACGCCGCCGGGAACCTGGTGGACTTCCGCATCCAGCACGTCAACAACCGGTTCCTGGACCCCGCCGGGCGGCCACGCGCGGTGGTCAACGGCGCGCTGCTGCTGGAGGCCTACCCGATGGCCGCCGGGGACAGCGAGCTGTTCCAGCGCATCGAGCGGGTGTACGCCACGGGCGAGCCGTTCAGGACCCAGCGGATGCACCTGACCGCCCTCGTCGACCAGGTCCCGCTCTCGGCGGTCGCGGACATCAGCATCAGCCGGCACGGTGCCGGGATCCTCCTGATCTGGCGCATCGAGGACGAGACGGCACGGCTGGCGAGCCTGCTGCAGCACGCCCAGCGCCTGGGCCGGATCGGCGGTTTCGAGGAGAACCTGCTGACCGGGGAGATCACCTGGAACGGGCAGCTGTTCGACCTCTACGGCCGCCCGCAGTCGAGCACCCCCGTGCCCCTGGAGGAGCTGCCGGCCCATGCCCACCCGGACGACGCGGGCACCATCCGGCGGTTCCTGCGGACGCTGCTGCACCACCGGCGGCCGGCCTCGGCGGCCTTCCGGCTGCAGCGGCCCGACGGGGTGACGCGGCACATCCGGGTGGTGGCCGAACCGGTCCTGGACACCGGCGACCGGCTGCTCGCCGTCCGCGGGGCCTACCAGGACATCTCCGCGCAGCACTGGACCGAGGTGGCGCTCGCCGCCACCCGCGACCAGCTGGCGCACACCGAACAGCACGCCAGTGAACGCGACCGGCTGGCCCTGCAGCTGCAGCACGCCATCATGCCGCCCACCCAGGCGCCGCTGCAGGTGCCCGGTCTCCACGTGGCCGTGCGCTACCGGCCCGCGGAGACCGAGCAGCTGGTGGGCGGTGACTGGTACGACGCCGTCGTCCTGCCGTCCGGGATGGTGCTGCTGTGCGTGGGCGACGTGGCCGGCCACGGCATCGAGGCCGCCACCAGCATGGTGGTCCTGCGCAACGCGCTGCGCGGCCTGGCCGTCACCGGGGCCGGGCCGGGCCAGCTGCTGTCGTGGCTGAACATCGTGGCCCACCACCTGACGGGCGCGGTCACGGCCACGGCGGTGTGCGCCCTGTACGACCCGGAACGGCGCACCCTGCGCTGGGCCAGGGCGGGCCATCTGCCGCCCGTACTGGTCCGGGGCACCCAGGCGGCTCCCCTGCCCCTGGTCAGGGGCATGCTGCTGGGCGCCGTGCCCGAGGCCGGGTACGAGGAGACCGAGGTCCAGCTGAGCGCCCAGGACACCCTGCTGATGTACACCGACGGTCTGATCGAGCGCCGCGACCGCTCCGTGGAGGAGTCGCTGAACCAGCTGCTGAGCACCGTGGGCACCGCGCCCAGCAGCCTGGACCAGCGCCTGGACCGCCTGCTCACCTACAGCAGGTCGGACACGGACGACGACACCTGCATCGTGGGCATCCAGGTCGGGTGACGCGCGCGGTGCCGCCGGTGCCCCACCGGTGGAGGAGTGACGGACGGTGCGCCGGCCGTGCCAGGCATGGGAAGGGGATTCGGGGGTAGGCGCGGCTGCGCGGTGGGACACACCGTCCACAGGTAAGGGGCAGAGAACATGGGATTCGGCAGCCGCGGCAGTCCTCACCGCCGCACGGTGAAGAGACGTCCTCGCACCTCGGCGTCGATGAGAGCTTGATCACCGAACGCCTCCGGAAACGGAGCGCATCGAAGTCGCACACGGGGGTAAGCACCCCTGGCCGTCAGCACTTGTGGGAGGTACACGTGCCCATCGCCCAAGATCCTCTGTCCGTCGAGGTGACCCTGCCCCGGGACGACGTCGCGCTGCTCAAGGTGGAGGGGTACCTGGACGTCGACACCGCCACGGAGTTCCAGCACCACCTGGCCAACCAGCTCCACCACGGCCGGCGGCACTTCCTGCTGGACCTGTCGGCGGTGCCGTTCATGGACTCGTCCGGCATGAACATCATCTTGCGCGTGTACCAGGAGGCCCGCGAGCTGCCGGGGAGCGTGCACATCATCTCCCCCACCCCCGCCGTGCGCCGCATCCTGGACCTGACGGGCGTGAGCATCACGGTCCCGGTCTCCGAGAGCGTCGAGGAGGCACTCGAGCGGGTCGACGGGCAGCCGCCCGTCCAGGAGGCCCCGGAGGGCTGAGCGGTTGCCCCGCGGGCCGCGGACCGCACCTTCGTTCCCCCGTCGTACATGCGCCGCGGAGGCGGCCGGCCGGTCCGCCCCCCGACCGGGACCGCTTGTGCGGGACGAGGTGTCGTACGAGATCGGCGCATGGTTAGAGTTGTCGCCCGGCAAGAGTCATGTCGCCGTCTCGTTGCCTCCAGCGGGCTCGGTGCGATGCAACGACGATGAGGAGAGAAACAGGTGCCGGAGCACGAAGCGGAGGGATTGTCCGGAACGCCGGCGCACGAGGTCAGGGACTTCCTGCGCCGCCGCCGTGAGCAGATCGCCCAGAGGTGGGCGGACGAGCCCCTGTTCCGCACCGTGTTCACCGTCTCGCGGGACGAGGCGGTGGAGGCGGGCAAGGTCGTCGTCGACGCGCTGGCCCAGGTCGCCGACGCGGGCACGGTGGAGGACCCGGACGCCGCCGGGTTCAGCGGGGTGCGCGAGCAGCTGGCCCGGATGGGTGTGGCCCGCTCCCGCGCGGGACTGTCCATGACGCAGATGTCGAGGGAGCTGGCGGCCCTGCGGCCGCCGGCGGAGAACCTCCTGGTCGCCGACCTGGCCGAGGCGCCGCCCGAACACCTGCGGGAGTGTTCGACCGTGCTGACGGTGCTGATGGGCACCCTGCGGCTGGTGGCCATGCAGACGGCGCTGAGCGAGAACCAGGCGCTGATCGACCGGCAGCGCCTGCAGCTGCTGGAGGTGGCCACGCCCGTCATCCGGCTGTGGGACGGCGTCGTCGCCGTGCCGCTGATCGGGACGCTGGACAGCGCCCGCAGCCAGGTCGTGATGGAGACGCTGCTGAACGCCGTCGTCGACGAGCACGCCCGTTTCGCGATCCTCGACATCACCGGGGTGCCGACGGTCGACTCCCTGGTCGCCCAGCACCTGATGAAGACGGTGGCGGCGACCCGGCTGATGGGCGCGGAGTGCATCGTCTCCGGCATCCGTCCCGCGATCGCGCAGACCATCGTCCATCTCGGCCTGGACCTGGACGTGCTCACCCGGGCGAACCTCGCCGACGCCCTGGCGTACGCGCTGCACCAGCTCGGCACCGACATCGTGAACGTGTCGCCGGGCGGTGCGGGGCAGCGGTGAGCGACGCGTTTCCCGTCCCTGTGCCCGGGCACGTCCCGGTCCTGCGGATCGGCGACGTCCTGCTGGTCACCCTCCAGGGGGACCTGCACGACAGCACGGCCCAGCAGCTCCAGCAGGACCTCGCCGAGACCATCTCCCGCACGGGGGTCCGCAGTGTCCTCATCGACATCTCCGGCGTGGAGATCGTCGACTCCTTCCTCGGGCGGGTGCTGGCCGAGATCGCGGCGCAGGCGAAGCTGCTGGCCGCGCGGACCGTGGTGGCGGGCATGCGGCCCGCCGTGGCCATCACCCTGGTGGAACTCGGCCTGACGCTTCCGGGGCTGAGCACGGCGCTCAGCACCGAGGCGGCCATGGAGCTCCTCACGCGGCACAGCCCGACCTCCCGCTCCGGCGGCCTGCGCCAGGAGAGTCCGTGATGCACACTGCCGCGGGCGTCGAGGCCTGCCTGCCCATCCGGTCGGACATGGACCTGGTGTGGGTGCGCCAGCATGTGCGGCAGGCCGCCGCCCTGCTCGGCTTCGGCCTCGTGGACCAGACCAAACTGGTCACGGCGGCCAGCGAGCTGGCCCGCAACACCCTCGTGCACGGCGGGGGCGGCCAGATGGAGGCGGCCCACGTCACCAGCGGGGGCGTGCACGGGCTCCGGCTGACCTTCACCGACCAGGGGCCGGGCATCCCGGACCTGGAGCGGGCGCTCACCGACGGCTACACCTCCGGCGACGGCCTGGGGATGGGCCTGGGCGGCGCGCGGCGCCTGGTGCACGAGTTCGCCATCGACAGCACTCCGGGGGCCGGGACCACCGTGCGGGCGACATCGTGGGTGGGCCTGCCGCCGCGTCCGCGCGAGGAGACGTGATGCCGCGCGTGTGGGACGTCCCGGTCCACGACTCCACCCGGGTGCGGGACGCCCGGGTGGCCGTGGAGGACGCGGCCGCCACGGCCGGGCTCGACGAGCGGCGCAAGGCGGCCGCCGCGCTGGTCGCGACCGAGCTGGCCACCAACCTGCTCAAGCACGCGGAAGGCGGTCAGATCCTCATCGACGTCGTGGCCCCGCCCGCCGCCCTCCGGGACGGCCGGGACGAGGCCAGGGTCGTGCAGATCGCCGCCCTCGACCACGGCCCGGGGATCCCCGACATGTCCGCCGCACTGCGCGACGGGTTCTCCACGGCCCACTCGCTCGGTGCCGGTCTGGGCACCTGCCGGCGCCTCGCCGACGACTTCGGCCTGCACAGCACCCCCGGCCGGGGGACGGTGGCGGTGGCCCGCGTCGGCGGTGTGCCGCGGGCCGGGGCCGCGCCCGCCGGGGCGCGGACCGGCGCGGCGCCGGCCGACGGCGTGACCGGAGGCGGCCCGGATCCCCGCGGGACCTCGTTCGGCGTACGGGCCGGCGGTGTCAACATCCCGTACGCGGGGGCCGCGTACTCGGGCGACGCGTGGGCGTGGGTACGGGCCGAGGACCGGCTGACGCTGATGCTGGCCGACGGCCTGGGCCACGGCCCCGAGGCGGCGCGCGCCTCCCAGGCCGCCGTCCAGGGGGTGCGGGAGGCGGCCCATCTCACGCCCGCCGAGTCGCTGCGGCGGCTCCACCGCGCCCTGAGCGGCACACGGGGCGCGGCCGTCGCCGTGGCCCAGCTCGACACGCGTGCCGGGCGGCTGCGGTTCGCCGGCGTCGGGAACGTCGGGGCGCGGCTGCGCGAGGGCGGCACCTGGCGCTCCCTGCTGTCCCGGCCCGGCATCGTCGGCGCGCACCGGCCGGCCACGCTGCGCGAGGAGGAGGTCGCCTGGGCGGACGACCGGCTGCTGATCCTGCACACCGACGGACTGCCCAGCCGGTGGACCCCGTCCTCGGACCCCGGCCTGCTGGCCGCGGACCCGGCCGTGACGGCCGCCGTGACGATACGCGACGCCAGCAGTCCCGCACGCCCCGTGCGGGACGACACCGCCGTGGCCGTGCTGACCCCGACCCCGCCGGACCGCCCATGAAGCGCACTTGGCAGATCACCACCGCCATCGACGCGGCACAGGCCCGCATCGCCCTCGCCCGCCTGGCCGCCGCGCACGGTGTGCCCACCGTCGAGCGCAGCCGCCTGGCCGTCACGCTCAGCTCCCACCTGCGGCAGTGCCTCACCAAGGGCGGCACCTGGCTGCTCAGCCTGCAGGCGGCCGGCTCCCGCCGGGAGGGCCGGCTGCACGTCGTGGTGACGCCGCCGGCGGAGGCGTGCGCGGCCGGGGAGCCGCCGTGGGAGCTGACGGTGCCCTGTCCCGAGGCGGCCCCGGCGTCCGACGCCGACGTCGTCCCGGACGGCACCGACGCGCTGGCACAGGCGCTGCTGGGCGCCGACGAGGACACGGCCGTGATCCTGGACAAGCTCACCGAGCAGGAGAAGCTGGTCGCCTTCCACCGGGAGGAGCTGCACCAGACCAACCAGGGCGTCCTCGCGCTGCACGCCGAACTGGACGCCGCCGGGCGGGCCCAGCGGGAGGCGTTCGCCGCCGAGCGCCGGGCGCGTACCGAGGCGGAGAACGCCCGGCGCCGGCTGACGTTCCTCGCGGACGCCAGCGCCGTGCTGACGGCCTCCCTCAACCACGACGAGATCGTGCGGCGGCTGCCGGACCTGCTGGTGCCCGAGTACGCCCGCAGCGTCGACGTCTGGCTGTTCGACCACGACGACGGCAAGTACCGGACCACGCCCCACCCGGCCGCCGCCGTGGTCGCGGCCCGTACCGGACGGCCGCAGTACGCCGCGGACCACCCCGGCGGCCTGCCCGGCGTCGACGACCAGCCGCCCTCGGCGCTGGACCCGGGGCGGCCGCTGCTGTGCATCCCGCTGCCGACGCGGCGTGCGCCGCTGGGCGTGCTGACGCTGTCGCCGCCGGGCGAGCGCTGGGACCCGGACGACGCGGTGATGCTGATCGAGCTCACCCGGCGGGCCAGCATCGCCATCGACAACGCCCGGCGCTTCGAGCACAACCGCGACATCGCCGAGACGCTGCAGCGCGCCCTGCTCACGGACCTGCCGGCCACGCCGGACCTGTGCCTGGCCGCGCGCTACCTGCCCGCCACGCACGGGCTGAACATCGGCGGTGACTGGTACGACGCCTTCCGCCAGCCGGACGGTGGTCTGATCACCGTCGTCGGCGACGTGACGGGACACGGTCTGCACGCGGCCGTGATGATGAGCCAGCTGCGCACCGCGCTGCGCGCGTACGCCGTCGACGGCGGCAGCCCCGGCCGGCTGCTGACCCGGCTGCACACGTTCCTGCACCATCTGCAGCCGGATCTGTACGCCACCGCGGTCATCGCCCGGTTCCACCCCGACGACCCCACGCTGACGTGGGCCGCAGCGGGTCATCCGCCGCCGGTGCTGCGCACCGCCGACGGGCGGGTGCACGTGCTGGACGCCAAGCCCGGCGCCATGCTCGGCATTCCGCTGACGCAGGAGATCGCCGACCACACGGTGCGCCTGACGCCCGGTTCCACGCTGGCCCTGTACACGGACGGGCTGGTGGAGCGGCGCGCCCAGGGCATAGACCCGGGTATCGAACGGCTGGCGGCGGCGCTCGGCGGGTTCGGTCCGGCGGAGCTCGGCACGGACCTGGAGGACGCGGCGGACCGGATCCTGCGTCCGCTGCTGAGCGACTCCGAACGCGACGACGACGTCTGCCTGTTGCTGTGCCACCTGCGGGACGGGGCGGCGGATCCGGTGGCCGGACAGCCGGCCTGAGCCGGGCCGGGCGGTGCACGCGCCCCCTCTCCCGGCGTCTTCCTCCCCTCCCCGGTGTCTTCCTGCCATCTCCCTGGTGCTTTTCGGCCACGGGAGGAGCATCGTGGTGATCGACGCGTTCGTCTGACTGCCGCGTCCGGCTGGCGCACCGGCCGCGGACGCGGTGGGATCAAGGGGTGCGAAGCCGCGATCCAGGGGCAGGCGAAAGGCGTTGAGGCAGACCGCCTGGAGCCGCAGAAAGGGATGAACACCGTGACACGACCCAGGATCCTGGTGGTTGGCGCAGGCTTCGCCGGCGTGGAGTGCGTCCGCCGCCTGGAACGGAAACTTCCCCCGGGCGAGGCCGACGTCACGCTGGTGACGCCGTTCGCCTACCAGCTCTACCTGCCGCTGCTGCCCCAGGTCGCCTCCGGCGTGCTGACGCCGCAGTCGATCGCCGTGTCCCTGCGCCGCAGCGAGAAGTACCGCACCCGGATCATCCCGGGCGGTGCGATCGGCGTGGACCTGAAGTCCAAGGTCTGCGTCGTCCGCACCATCACCGACAAGATCGTCAACGAGCCGTACGACTACATCGTGCTGGCCCCCGGCAGCGTCACCCGCACCTTCGACATCCCCGGGCTCACCGACCACGCCTTCGGGATGAAGACGCTCGCCGAGGCCGCCTACATCCGCGACCACGTCATCTCCCAGCTCGACCTGGCCGACGCCAGCCAGGACCCGGCCGAGCGGGCCTCGCGGCTGCAGTTCGTGGTGGTCGGCGGCGGCTACGCGGGCACCGAGACCGCGGCCTGTCTGCAGCGCCTGACGCACGCCGCCGTCAAGCGCTACCCGCGGCTGGACCCCGGCCTGATCAAGTGGCACCTGATCGACATCGCGCCGAAGCTGATGCCGGAGCTGGGCGAGAAGCTCGGGCGCAGCGCGCAGGAGATCCTGCGCCGGCGGGGCATCGAGGTCTCGCTGGGCGTCTCCATCGAGAAGGCGGGCCCCGAGGAGGTCACCTTCACCGACGGCCGGGTGATCCCCACCCGCACCCTGATCTGGACCGCCGGCGTCGTCGCCAGCCCCCTCATGGCCACCCTCGGCGCCGAGACCGTCAAGGGGCGGCTCGCGGTCACCGCGGAGATGTGCCTGCCGGGCCACGACGGGGTGTTCGCGCTCGGCGACTGCGCCGCGGTGCCGGACCTGGCCAAGGGCCAGGAGGGCGCCGTCTGCCCGCCCACCGCCCAGCACGCCATGCGGCAGGGCAGGCACGTCGCCGACAACGTCATCGCGACGCTGCGCGGCCGGCCGATGCGGCCGTACGTCCACAAGGACCTCGGGCTCGTCGTCGACCTCGGCGGCAAGGACGCGGTCTCCAAGCCGCTGGGCGTCGAGCTGCGCGGCCTGCCCGCCCAGGCCGTCGCGCGCGGATACCACTGGTCGGCGCTGCGCACCAATGTCGCCAAGACGCGGGTGATGACGAACTGGCTGCTCAACGCGGTCGCCGGCGACGACTTCGTCCGTACGGGCTTCCAGGCCCGCAAGCCCGCCAAGCTCAAGGACTTCGAGTACACCGACGCCTACCTGACGCCGGAGCAGGTGCGGGCGCGCATCGGGGGAGCCGGGCTGCGGGACTGAGCGGGCGAGACGGTGATCCGGTTCCCGGCCCGGCGTGCCGGGGACCGGGCGGGGTGCGCGGCGGGAGAGAGCGAGCGGCGTGAGGACAGCGGGACGGTCGGTGCGGGCGCGGCTGAAGGACCGTGTCGCCGCGTCCGATCCCGGGTTGCTGCGGCTGACGGCCGGGCTGCGGACGGTGGGCGCCGTCGCCCTCACCCTGGCCGTGCTCGCCGTGCTGCGCACCGACGTCACCCATCTGGTGGCGGGGGCCATGGCGGCGATGGCCGCCACCTTCGCCATCCGGGAGAAGCAGCGCGCGGCGCAGGCGGTGACTCTGGCGCTGGGCCTGCCGGTGGCGCTGGCCTCCGTGTCCCTGGGCACGGTGCTCAACGCACGGGTCGTCGTCGGTGACGTCTTCTTCGTCGTCCTCATCTTCTGCGCGGTCTACGGCCGCCGGTTCGGCGAGCGGGGCACCGCGCTGGGGCTGATCGGCTTCCAGGTCTACTTCCTGTCCCTGTTCGTCGGCGCCACCGCGTCGGCGCTGCCCGCGCTGTGCGGGGCGATCACGGTGGCGTTCGCGTGCAGTGCCGTGGTGCGCTTCGCCGTCGTACCGGTGTCGCCGGCCGGGGTCCTCGACCGGCTGCGCCAGGCGTTCCGCGCCCGCCTGGCGCAACTGGTGTCCGCGCAGCTCGCCCTGCTGGACGCCGGCCCGGACGAGGTGGACAAGCGGCTGGAGGACGTCCGCGAGGGCACCGCGCGCCTGCACGAGACGGCCCTGATGATCCAGGCCCGGCTGGCGGAGGGCACCCCCGACGAGTCCGTGGCACGGCTGGTGCAGCGCCGCGTCGCGGACGCCGAGATCGCTGCCGAACGGCTCGGTCTGCTGCTGCTGTCGGCGCGCGGCACCGAACGGGCGGACACCCTGGTCCTGCACCTGCCGGGCGCGCCCGCTCCCCCGGTGGACCGGCCGGCCGCGCCCGACGAGGCGGTCGCGACGCTGCGGCGCGATCTGGCGGCGCTGCGCGTGCTGGTGGTGCGGCTCGGGGAGGCCGGGACGGCGCTGTCCCATGTGCGCAACCGGCTGCTCGGCTACCGCGACGAGGAGAACCTGCCGCCCGCCCCGCCCGCCGTGCAGGACGTGTTCCGGGGCATCGGCGAGGCCGCCCGCGCCGTCCTGGGGCTGCGGATGGCCCTGGGCGGCGCGCAGGACGAGTCGGACGACACACCGGCGACGGCCCGCTCGCGGGAGGAGATGGACGCCGAGGACGCCGCCATCGACGCCGGTGAGGACGGCGGGCGGGAGGAGGAGCCCGCCGGGCTGCGCCGGCCGACCACGCGCGCGGCCGTGCAGGTCGCCGTGGGGTCGGCGCTGGCCATCGTCGGCGGCGAGCTCCTGTCCGCGCAGCGCTGGTACTGGGCGGTGCTCACCTGCTGGATCGTGTTCCTCAACACCGCCTCGACCGGGGAGATCCTGGTCAAGGGCTACCGGCGGCTGCTGGGCACGGTGTTCGGGGTGGTGGCCGGGATCGTTCTGGCGGGGCTGGTGGGCCGGCACACGTGGACGGCGTTCGCGCTGGTGCTGCTGCTGATCTTCGCCATGTTCTACACGGCTCCGCTGTCCTACACCCTCATGTCGTTCTTCGTCACCGCGATGCTGGGGCTGCTGTACACCCTGCTGCACACCTACAGCCTGGACGTGCTCGTGCTGCGCGTGGAGGAGACGGCGCTGGGAGCGGTGTGCGGGGCGGTCGCGGCGGCGCTGGTCCTGCCGGTGCACACCGACCGCCGTACGAACGAGCTGCTGGGCACCGTCCTGGGCCGGCTGGCCGCGGTCGCCGAGGCCGCCGTCGGACAGCTCAGTGGCGGGCCCGCGGACGACCTGCTGGACAAGGCCCGCGATCTGGACCAGGCCCTCGGCGAGCTGCGCGCGGCCGTCCAGCCGCTCACCCACCCGGTCACGCCCCTGCGGACCCGGCGCAGCACGGCGCAGTACGTCGTCGCGCTGCTGGAGACCTGTGCGTACCACGCGCGGTCGCTGGCCGCGACCGCCGAGCTGCTGCCCAGCCATCCCTCGATCGCGGCCGACCCGCGCCTGCGCGGGGCGGCGCGGCGCACGGTGCGCAACATCCGGACGATCGCGGCGCGCGTCGCCGGCGAGGACGCGGCGGGCGAGGTGGAGACGGGGGCGAGCATCGCGTCGCTGCTGGGGTCCGGCGTCGTCGGCACCCCGCGCTACGGCCGTGTCACCGACCGGGTCCTGCGGCATCTGGAGCGCCTGGACGAGGCGGTGACAGGTCTCGCCCGCCCGCTGGAGGTGCCGGTGGCGGCGCCGCGGGAGTGAGGAGCGCCGGATGCCTGCGCCGACCGGGGGCCGGGAGCCGGTGGCGGTCCGCTGCTCCGCCGGCCGGAGGCCGGTAGTGGTCTGCTGCTCTGCCGGCCCGGGGCCGGTGGCGGTCCGCACCCACCGGTAGCCCGGTGCCGTCGAACGGTCCGCGACCGGGAGCCGGGAGCCGGTGGCGGTCCGCTGCTCCGCCGGCCGGAGGCCGGTAGTGGTCTGCTGCTCTGCCGACCCGGGGCCGGTGGCGGTCCGCACCCACCGGTAGCCCGGTGCCGTCGAACGGTCCGCGACCGGGGGCCGGGGGCCGGGAGCCGGGAGCCGGTGGCGGTCCGCTGCTTCGCCGGCCGGAGGCCGGTGGTGGTCTGCTGCTCTGCCGGCCCGGGGCCGGTGGCGGTCCGCTACTCCGCCGCCCGGGGCCGGTGGCGGTCCGCACCCGCCGGTGGCCGGTGCCGTCGGACGGTCCACGACCGAGGGCCGGGGGCGTCCGTACGTCCGTCGGCGGGGGCCGGTGGGCGGACCTTGCTCGTGGCGGCCGGGGGCCGGGAACGCACGCCTCCCGCGGCCGGGGCCCGTGCACTGCCCGTGGCCGTGGTGGCGGGCGCGCCGCCCGCGTCGGTCCCGCGCCGCACGCCGGTGGGCGGCCCGCGTCCGCGGCGGGCCGGGCGCCGGCCGCGCCCGTCCGGTCAGAAGTCCGTGGGCAGGCCGCTCACCTCGGCTATGCCGCGCAGTTCCTCGTTCTGGCGGTGCCGTTCCCGGATGTAGTCGGCGATCTCGCCGAGGCGGGCCGGGTCGGAGGCGGTGGCCGCGTCGGTGACCACCCGGACCGGTCCGGTGTCGTCGACGTCTATCTCGATCACCTCGTTGTCGAGGCGGCCGGTGACGGCGGTGGCGATGACCAGGGCGGCCTCGTCGCGGATCTCCTGGGGCAGGGCGTCGTTCTCCCCGCCGTCCAGCGCGAAGTCGAGGGCGGGCATGCGCTGCTCGTCGATCGCGCGCAGCACCGGCTCCACCACGCGCAGCAGGAGCCGGTAGTCCTCCGTGTCCATCCGGATGCGCAGGAGGTCCAGGTAGACGTCCACGGGCCGGCCGTCCGGCGGGATCTCGGAATCGCTCATGGGGTCCGTGTTCCCCGCGTCCCGCCCCTCAGACCCTGCGCCAGCGGGCCATGGCGAAGGAGAACACGCCGAACAGCACCAGACCGGCCGCGACGCAGACCAGCAGCCACGGCCCGAGCGGGGTGTCGGCGAAGGCGCGCAGGGTGTCGTCGAGCCCCTTGGCGCGGTCGGGCTCGTAGTCGACGGCGGCGCGTACGGCGAAGGCGCCCGCCGCGGCGAACACCAATCCGCGCGCCGCGCCTCCGGCGACGCCCGTCACGTCCACCAGCCGCCGGGTACGGGAACTCATCTGCCCGAGCTTCATCTTGTCGTGGTACTTGCGGCGGACCGCCCGCACGCCGATCCCCACCCCCACCGCGACGATCGCGACCCCGGCCGCGCCCACCAGCCACTGCCCGGCGGGCACCTCCAGCAACCGGGCCGTGACGTCCCGGGACTGGCGGTCGCTCGAACCGCCCTCGCCGTGGCGGTCCGCCGCGAACGACAGCACGGAGTAGGCGACGAACGCGTAGAACACACAGCGGCCCGTCGCCATCAGGCGTTTCCTCGCGCTGCGGCCGTCCGGGCCGACCGAGCCGAACAGCGCCTCGGACAGCCGCCACAGGGCCATGCCGACCAGCCCGATGCCCAGGGCCCACAGCAGGACGGCGCCGAACGGCTTGCCGGAGAGTTCGGCGAGGGCACCACCGCGGTCCGCCTGGTGCTTCCCGTCGCCGAAGGCGATCTGCAGGGCCAGCACTCCGACCAGCAGGTAGATGACGCCCCGTGCGGCGAAGCCCGCCCGCGCGGCACCCTCCACCACCGAACCGTTCGCCGCCCGCCGGGCCCCGGCCCGCCCCCGTACCAGCGCACCCGTGTTCATTTCAACCTCCCGGCAACCGGATGCCCCGGCTCGGCCCGTACACACCCGGCACGGCGGCCGCACGGGCGGCTCCGGCATCCAGGGGGCGGAGCGGCGCCCGGGCCCGTCCGGGCGCGCGGTGGCCACTACGACGCGCGCCGCGTCCGCATCCTGACGTCGGACCGCCGGGGCGCCCGCCGCGTCGCGCTGTCCGTGCCGGGCGGCCCGGAGCGCTTCCGCGGCATGCCCCGCCTGCGAGGAGCGGTGGACGGCTGCGGGCCCGGGCGCGCAGATCTGCGCGCCCGGGCC
>NZ_JBFATO010000057.1:0-30836 GCF_040678355.1 Streptomyces sp. NPDC052701 | reverse complement strand
ACCGGTCGTAGATCTCGCAATCCACACCGAACCCAGAAGGCCCTCACCTCTTCAAGCACCCAGCACGCGTGTCACCAACGTCCCGGGACAGCACACCTAGCGTCCGCCGGGGCGTCTCGACGTGTTGATCGCTTTCGTTCCGGAACCGGGTGTGGGCGTGGCTTCGGGGCACCCTGTGGAGCGCTGCCACGATGCGCCTGGCCTCGCCGCGCTCGGTGCGATCACCGCTGCGGTTCGTGGACGGCCGCTCGCCGGTACCGGGGCCTCCGGCAGGAAGCCGGCCGTCACACGGCGACGGTGAGGAACGACCGGGGCGGCACCGGTACGCACGAGCAGGTCTTCGGGGAAGGGGAGACCGCCGGCGACGAAGGCCCACGGCCCCACCCCGTCACGCACGCGTTCCGCGTCGGCCTTGAACAGCGCCGCTTCAGGCGCCGGCGCCGCCGTCGACCGGCACGATCGCGCCGGTCACCATCGAGGCACGGTCGCTGAGCAGCCACGCGGCCACCTCGGCGATCTCGCGGGGCTCGGCCATGCGGCCGAGCGGGGTCGACGCGTTGATCCGCTCGACGACGCCGGGGGTCGCCGCCTCCCACGCGTCGATCATCTCGGTAGCGGTGCCGCCGGGGGTGATGCCGTTCACCCGGATGCCCTGGGGAGCCCAGGTCACGGCGGCGGTCTCGGTGATGCTGTTGAGCGCGCGCTTCATGGCGCCGTATGCGGGGAGGGCGGGGTTCGCGCGGCGGCTGCCGATGCTGGAGGTGTTGACGATCGCCCCACCACCGTTTTGTCGCATGAGTGCGGCTTCGGCGGTCATGGCGGTCCAGTGCGAGCGGAAGTTCACGGCGAACTGTTCGTCGATGTCCTCGTCGCTGGTGGTGTCGAGCGGACCGGGCTGCTGGATGGCCGCGCCGTTGTTGAAGGCGCCGTCGAGCCGTCCGTGCAGCTCCTCGACGCGGTCGACCGCCGCGCGGATGCTCGCACGGTCGGCGAGGTCCAGGGTGACGGCGTCGGCGATGCCTCCCCCGGCGCGGACCTCGGTGACGATGCGGTCGAGGGCGTCCGTGCTGCGGGCGGCGAGCACGACGGCGGCGCCCTCGGAGGCGAAGAGCCGGGCTGCCGCGGCACCGATGCCGCGGCTGGCGCCGGTGATGAACACGACCTTGCCGGTGAGCAGGCCGATGGGTGCGATGTCGGTGTCGTTCGTCATGACGGCAGTGTCAGGTCGGCCTCCAGTCCGGATACAGGCACAGGCAGTACCAGGATCCGGCGCCGCGCAGCGTGCAGACTCGGGGTATGGACAAACAGGAGCTCGGGGCGTTCCTCCGCAGCCGTCGCGAGCGGCTCCGGCCGCAGGACGTCGGCCTCCCCTCCGGCCCGCGCCGCCGGACACCGGGTCTGCGCCGTGAGGAGGTGGCGGTCCTCGCGCACATCTCCACCGAGTACTACGTCCGGCTCGAGCAGGGCAGAGCGCCGCGGCCGTCGGGCGAGGTCCTCGCCGGGATCGCAGGCGCTCTGCGGCTCACCGACGCCGAGTCCGACCACCTCCACGTCCTCGCGGGTACCGCGCCGAGCCGTACCCGGCTGCACCGGCGCGACGTCCGCCCGAGCGTCCTCGCGCTCCTCGAGCGGCTGCCGCAGACGGCCGCCGTCGTGATATCCGCCGTGTTCGAGGTGCTCGCGTGGAACGACCTCGCGGCCGCGCTCATGGAGGACTTCGCCGGGCTCGCCCCGAAGGACCGCAATCTCGCGCGCCGGGCATTCCTCGGGCCGGCGCGGCCCGACGCGGCCCCGTACGGGATCTCCGACGCCGCCGAGTTCCGGCACCACGTCGTCATGGAACTCCGTGCCACCCTCGCCCGCTACCCGGCGGATCCCGCGGTGACCGGCCTCGTCGACGAGCTCCGCGACGCCGGCCCCGACTTCGCCCGGCTCTGGGAGCAGCACGACGTGCAGGCCGTGCCGGTGCTCACGAAGACCTTCCGCCACCCGGTCGTCGGGGAGATCACCGTCGACTGCGACAGGCTCACGCTCCCGGACCGCGACCAGCACCTCGTGCTCTAC
The DNA here is from genome assembly GCF_040678355.1 of Streptomyces sp. NPDC052701. Taxonomy (NCBI): domain Bacteria; kingdom Bacillati; phylum Actinomycetota; class Actinomycetes; order Kitasatosporales; family Streptomycetaceae; genus Streptomyces; species Streptomyces sp. NPDC052701. The sequence goes on along the minus strand of NZ_JBFATO010000057.1, from coordinate 28,772 downwards.
AGCGCGCCGCCGGGATCCCCCGGCGCCGAGGCTCTGGCTCTCCTGAACGTCCTTGGAGCCGAGGCCGGTGATTACCTGCGGTAGCGTCGCAGCCGGCCACGGCGGACACCCTCGCCGCCAGGGGATGACTCGCCGAGCCGGCCGGCCGCGGTCTCCTCGTCCGGCACCGCCCCCGGAGTGACACTCCGGCAAGGTGGAAGCGACCGCCCGGCACCATGAGTGGCGGCGTCGACACGACTCATGAGCCGGGACGTGGTGGGCACGGTGCTCGCGACGGACGCGACGGCCGCCTACGACGACGGCACGACGCTCCGCCACGTGATCGAGGCGAGTAACCGCGCTGTGCGTGCTGACAGCGAAGGGCCCCTGCTCAGCGAGGGGACCGCGCTGGGCATCCAGCCGGGCGCCGGCTGCGCCGACCAGCCCTGCGGAGATCCGGCGGGAAGGCCGCGAGCGAACCCGGATGCGCCCCTCCGCGTCGAAGGTGTGGACCGGGATCCAGCGCCGAGCACCGAAGAATCCCCGCGCCATGCTTTCAGCAGGGAAGCCGTCGTCGACCGCCCCACGGAGGACTCCATGCACACGCACGCGAAGCGTCTCGTCAGCCTGCCGCCGGCACTCCTCCTGAGCGCTTGCCTCCTTGCCGGCTGCGGCGATGATCAGCGCGCCGACGATGGCCGTGCGACCTCTCAGTCGCTGCGGAAGCAGGAGGAACGCGCCCGTCGAGTGGCCGACGCCTGGCGGACATCCGCGGCCGCCGCTTCCTGGAGCCGGGGTTACTACCCGATGGCCGGCGTGCTGCAGAAGCCGGAATCCGGCTGGCGCAGCAAGGCGGACGAGCGGGCCTACAGGACACGGAACTTCGTCCTGCGCGGCGATCTGCCGACCACCGCCCCCGGGGAAGGGGAAGTGGACTGGGGAAACGGGGACACTCTCACCCGCCCGCTGACGGGGGCGAAGAAGGCGTACCAGTCGTTCGCCCTCGACCACAGTGACGGGCCCCGGTTGACCGTGAAGGGGGCGAGGCTCGGCACGACGACGATCGTGACGAGCCGAGGCAGGGCGACCGTCGCCGCATGGCTCTTCACGCTGGAAGGCTACGACGCCCCCCTCAAGCGTGTCGCAGTCATCCCCTCGAAGCTTCCCAGGCCGCCGATCGGGCAAGCTCGGCAAGGGTCCGCCGGCGGTCTCCAGCGTGTCACCGAGCTGGCCGGAACGGCGATGGACGGCCGATCCATCACGGTGAGGGCCACACACGGAGCGTGCGACGACGGACCCGTCGTCAAGGCGCTGGAGACGGACGAAAGCGTAGTGCTGTACGCCTCCATCGCTGGGGCACGAAGCGGCCCCTGCACCGCCGAGATGATCGAACAGAGCGTGGGAGTGAAGCTGCAAGAGCCGCTCGGCGACCGGATTCTCCTGGACGCCCTCACCGGCCGACCGGTGCCGTACGGAGAGCCCAACGGGCTGTCGCCGAACTGGACCTGAAGGGTGTTCACCTGGTGCTGCGTGGTGCGTCCCGACGGCTCCTTCCGCCGCGTCGGCGACCTCGGCGACAGCCTCGACAACGTCAGCGGCGAAGAACCATGACGAGTCGCGGGCTCAGAGGATGTGGGAGCAGGCCGGCCGGCGGGTAGCACCTGGAGGGGATTCGTGCGAGTTCCGCCGGGGAAGGGCAGGCCGGTCATGACCGAGAACACCAGCAGGAGACTCCATTACACGAGCCTTAGCGACTTGGTTCTGTGCTCCTTACCGGAGTGGCCTTCCACGCCGAACCGGATCGGCATGCCGCATATGAGGGACGAAGAGGCCGGCAAGAGCGACCTCCTCTACTGCGCCCTCAGCCCTGGATCTCCCGACCGGCAACGGTACGACTTCGTCTACGCTCCCGCTGCGGACGCGGAACGCTGGTACGCCGCCACCGAGGCGTTCCTGCGCGCCATGAAGACGGTGGACGAGGAGAACCGCCAGGCCAGCCTTCACCTGTACCCGAAGTCCGGCCTGCTCGCTCGGGTCCTCTGGCGGGTCCGCCATGCCCGGCGCAACCGGCGGCTGCGCGCCGGCTACCCCACCACCATGGAACGTCTGCGGCGCGACGTGCTCACCGCTTACCGGGACTACCGGGAGCAGGCGGGCGACCTGACCCGGTACGTCCGGACCGTACGTGAGCAGGAGAAGCGCAGGAAGCGCGCGCTGTGGGAGCAGGCGGAACAGGAATGCCGTGAGCGCGATCGGCGGGCGCGCGCGGAGCGGGCCGCGGCGATGGCTGAGGCTCCCGGCCGGCCCGTCTGGGGGTACCGCCTGCGCCCGGGCCACGGCGGAGGAGACCAGGTCTTCGAGATCTTCCTGCAGACCGTCGACCGCGCGCGGGAAACGGAGGGCGGCCGCATGCGGACGGGGCTCACCCCCGAGCAGGTGCAGGCCGCGCTCACCGAGGAGCGCTCGCGGGACGAGTACACGGAGGTCACGTGGTTGTACAACACCGGTCTCGGGCTGGAGGAGTGGCACGACAGCGGCAGAAAGGAGCTGGCCTGGCAGCAGCTCACCGGTGTGCTGGTCGACCGGTGGCCACGGAGCACTGAGAAGAGCCGCTCGCAAAGCCGGACCTACGGTCCTTCCAGCAATTACTTCAGCCCGGGCGGCTTCGGCATCCACTGATGCCGTGACCGGGTGGGTTCGCCGGTGGGGCCGGGCTGCGGGGACCGGTCGTCCGCCCCGTCGAATGCCCTTCTCCCTCCGGGTGCGGGCTCGTTTTCTGCGTTCGGCGGCCAGGACGTCGCGCTCGCCGCCCGCGGCGATCTCGGCGTGGCCGCACACGAAGGCACCGTGCGGGACGTGGGCGGTCCGCACGACCGGTGAGGGACGCTCCATGGGGGTCAGTGCGGCCGAGGACACCGATCCGCGTTGCTCGAAGGTGCAGGCCGGGCCGGGTGTCGCGTCGCCTTTCGGAGGGGCTCGGGCCGCCGGGCCCCGGCCCCGGCCGGCCTCGGACCGATCGATGGCTGCGCTGTCCACGGCGGAAGGCCTGCGCGGCGACCCGCACACCGGCTTGGCCGGGCGCGCTGACCCGGCGCCGCTTGCGCTTCGGCATGCCGAAGGCCGGGTGGGCGACGCTCCACCCGGCCGCCCACACCGTCACCCCGGCCGGAACGGACGTACCGTCGGCGGCGATCCGGTGCGGTCCGCGTACGGGATGGCGTTCACGATCCCGCGCAGCTCGTGCTCGGGAGGACCCCCGCAGGCCGGGGCCCGGCGGCGGCGCTCGAGGCGCCGGGCCGCCAGGACCGGCCCCGGGGTTCCCGGAGTCCCGTCAGCGCGTGGCGAGGAGTTCGAGCGTGTCGATCACGCGGTTCGAGAAACCCCACTCGTTGTCGTACCAGGCGACCACCTTGACGTGGCGGCCGTCGACGCGGGTGAGGGCCGAGTCGAAGATCGACGAAGCCGGGTTGCCCGTGATGTCGGACGACACGAGCGGGTCGTCCGAGTACTCGAGGATGCCCGCGAGCGGCCCCTGTGCCGCGGCGCGGTACGCCGCCAGCACGTCCTCGCGTGTCACGTCCCGGGTCACGGTCGTGTTGAGCTCGACGAGCGAGCCCACGGGAACCGGCACGCGGATCGAGTCGCCCGACAGCTTTCCGTCGAGGTTCGGCAGCACCAGGCCGATCGCCTTGGCGGCTCCCGTGGTGGTGGGCACGATGTTGACGGCGGCGGCGCGGGCCCGGCGGGCGTCGCGGTGCGGTCCGTCCTGCAGGTTCTGTTCCTGCGTGTAGGCGTGCACCGTCGTCATGAAGCCGTGCTCGATGCCGGCGAGTTCGTCCAGCACCGCAGCCAGCGGCGCGAGCGCGTTGGTCGTGCACGAGGCGTTCGAGACGACCCTGTGCACGGCCGGGATGTAGGCGGCGGTGTTGACCCCGTACGCGAGCGTGACGTCGGCGCCGTCCGACGGCGCACTGACGAGGACCTTCTCCGCGCCCGCGTCGAGGTGCGCGCGGGCGGCCTTGGCCGACGTGAAGCGGCCGGTCGCCTCGAGCGCGATGTGCACGCCGAGTTCGGCCCATGGCAGCCGCGCCGGCTCCCGCTCGGCGAGCACCGTGATGCGACGGCCGTCGACGACGAGCGCGTCCCCGTCGACGGTCACCGGACGGCCGAGCCGGCCGGCCGTCGTGTCGTAGGCGAGCAGCCGCGCGAGGGCGGCGGGCTCCGTGAGGTCGTTGACGGCGACGACCTCGAGGCCGCTGTCGCGTTCGAGCAGCGCGCGCAGCACATTGCGTCCGATGCGGCCGAATCCGTTGATGGCAATGCGGGTCATGAATGCTCTCCCTTCCGGTTCGCCACCAGCCTCGCGCGCGGTGTCCGCTCGTGACCGCGCTGTGAGCGCCACGGTTCAAAAGGATCGCGCCAGGCCGTGGCTACTCGCCCCGGGCGAAGGTGCGCCGGTACTCGCTCGGCGTGGTGGCGAGGATGCGCTGGAAGTGCAGCCGCAGATTGGCGCCGGTGCCCAGACCGACGTCGGCGGCGATCTGCTCGACGCTGCGTTGCGAGCGCTCCAGCAGCTCACGGGCCATGTCGATACGGGCGCGCATGACCCACTGCATCGGCGTGTAGCCCGTGTCCTCGACGAAGCGTCTCGACAGCGTGCGCGGTGAGACCGCCGCGTGCCGGGCGAGCATCTCGAGGGTGAGGGGCTCGCCGAGCCGGTGCAGCGCCCACTCGCGAGTGGCGGCGAACCGCTCGCCGAGCGGCTCGGGCACGCTGCGCGGCACGTACTGCGCCTGACCGCCGCTGCGGTACGGCGCCGCGACCAGACGCCGGGCGGCGTGGTTCGAGGCGGCCACCCCGAGGTCGCCGCGCAGAATGTGCAGGCACAGGTCGAGGCCCGAGGCGGCCCCGGCCGACGTCAGTACGCTGCCCTCGTCGACGAACAGGACGTTCTCGTCGACCCGGACCAGCGGATGCTTCGCCGCCAGCGCCCGCGAGTAGTGCCAGTGCGTCGTGGCGCGCTTGCCGTCGAGCAGGCCTGTGGCGGCGAGGGCGAAGGCGCCCGTCGAGATGGCGGCGAGCCGCGCGCCCCGGCGGTGGGTGGCGAGTAACGCGTCGACGACGGCCTGCGGCGGGTCGTCGCGGTCCGGGAACCGGTAGCCGGGGAGGAAGACGATGTCGGCCCACGCAAGCGCGTCGAGGCCGTGGGCGACGTGGTACGACAGGCCGTCGCCGCCGGTCACGAGGCCGGGCGCCGCGCCGCACACCCGAACCTCGTACGGCATGCTCGCCCGGGTCGTGAACACCTGCGCGGGGATGCCGACATCGAGCGGCTTCGCACCGTCGAGCACCAGGACGGCGACGCGACGCAGACGAGAGGAGGACACGGGGAACAGAGTACGAGGTCATGGGGCCGGACCAGTCGCCCGCACCGGTGCGGTGGACTCCGCCGACACGGTACTCGGCGCTTCCCGGGAGCGCCGCCGTGAGCCGTCGTGGAGCGGCGCACTGCGCCCCTCGGCCCGTCGGTTCCTCGAGGAGGCCGTCCGCCCCTCCCTGGGCTCCCTCGGCTTCTTCGGAGGCGATGCCGATATGCCGCCCTGCACGGGCGCAGCAACAGGGAGGGGTGCCCCTGACAGGGCGGCATCACTCGTCACGGCGAGACGGCCGGTGACCCCGCCCTTCGGCCAGGACTCCGGCAGCCGTCAGGTCAGCCGCAGGGCCCGGACCCGGGTCCGGCTGCCCGGCGGACCGGGCAGCCGGACGGCTTCAGCAGCTGAGGTTGCCGCCGGGCTCGACGCCGAGGAGCTGGGCGAAGCGCTGGTAGGTGTCGACCCGGCTCTGCACCTGCGCCGGATTGCCGCCGTTGCACTCCAGGCTGCCGTTGATGGCACGGATGGTCTCGCCGAACCCGGCGCCGTTGACCATGGCGTCATGCGGGGTCATCGTGCCGGGACCGCTCTGGGTGTTCCAGTACCACAGGCCCGTCTTCCAGGCGACGGACGCGTCGTTCTGCACGAGGTCGGGGTTGTTGAGCAGATCGATGCCGAGGGCGTCGCCGGCGGCCTTGTAGTTGAAGTTCCAGCTCAGCTGGACCGGGCCGCGTCCGTAGTACTTGTCGCCCCCGGCGGGGCAGCCGTACGGCTGGGTGGTGTCGCAGTAGTGCGGGTAGTTGGCGGTGTTCTGCTCGACGACGTGGACGAGTCCACCGGTCTCGTGACTGACGTTGGCGAGGAAGGCGGCGGCCTCCTGCTTCTTGACCGTGTCGCTGCCGGTGCCGGCGAAACCCGGGTAGGCGCCGAGCGCGGCAGTGAGGCCGCTGTAGGTGTAGAACGAGTTCCTGTTCGGGAACATGCTGTTGAACTGCGCCTCGGTGATCACGAACTCGGCGGCGGCCCTCGCGTCGGTTTTCTGGGCGAGGGCGGAGGGGGCGAGCGTGAGTGTGCAGAGGGTGGCGGCCACACCGGTGGCGGCCAGCAGCGGGAGTTTGCGGAGGTGCACGGTGTCGGCTCTCCTGCTTGGTGTGGGGGGAAGGTACGTGGGGGCGGGGAAGAGTGGGGCCCGCCGTGATGGGATGTCTCGTCCGGGCGGTGTGCCGCGGTCCCGGGAGCGGGTTGCTCACTCCCGGGACCGCTCCGATCGGACTGTCAGCCGCCGACGTTGACGTCGATGCAGGCGTAGAACGCGTTGCTGGTGTCGGCCACGCTCCAGACGGCGAGGACCTTCTGCTTCCCGCTGAGACCGCCGAAGTCGACCTGGTGGTTCACCACTTCGCCCGGCTTGGCCCCGCCGTCGTTGAACAGCGCGATCCGCTGACCGCCGACGTAGTACTCCCAGGTGCTGGTCGCGTGGCGCGCGGTGAGCTTCCACGAGAACGTCGTGTTCTTCGGGACCGGTGTGACGGCCCAGCCCTTGTTGTCGTCGTCCAGTTCGGCGAAGCGGCTGTTGCCGCCGCTGCAGCTGGTCAGGCCCTTGGGGCCTTCGACGCTCTGCGGTTCGTAGGTGATGTCCCCGCAGGAGACCGTACGCGCTGCGCACTGGGCCTGGCGGCTGGGCGGGTTGGAGACGTAGCCGTGTGCGCTCGCCGAGGAGGCGGGGAGGCTGACGGCGATCACGGGGGAGAGGACCGCGCCGATCAGCGCGGCCCTCGTCTTGCTGGTACGCATGAAAAACTCCTTCACATCAGGTCTTCCCGGGGACGCACGTGACCATCGGTGGGGGGGCCATGCGCGGCGGGAGGACCTCTCGCGGGTGGGGCCAGAGGCGCGAAGGTGACGCGCACTCACCGTCCTCGCGGGGAAGTGGTCGGAGCCCGCGGAGGATCAACTACCGAAGCGGAGCGGTGAGTTCTGTTGGACTAGACCATACAAGCGGCAGGTGTGAGCGTGTCAAGGGCGTGATGTGACGGCACTCCTGGGACGTTGTGCGTCATAAGAGACGTACTCGCCCACCGGCGCGACGACGCGGAACGCGACTGCTCCCGACTCCGGGAGCGCAGGCCGGAGAGGGTGGCCCCTCCGCACTCAGAACGCGCTTCGGGTGATCCGGGAATGCCGTCGGCGCCGCCTCAGGTCACGGACTGCCGCCCGTCCGCCGGCGGTGGGACGGTCCGGCTGCGGCTCAGGTCGCCGAACTCCCCACCAAGCCCCGCCCGGCCCGGGTCGGCCTGTAGTGCGTAGGCACCAGGACGGGCGAGCGGCTGGTCCGGGTGCACCAGGCCAGGACGGCTGCGGGGGACGATGCCGGCCAGGGCGCCGCAGGGAAGTGTGGGAGGCGCGCGAGATCCCGCGCATCCCTCTTGTCCAGTGGTGTCTGGAGTGATCAGCAGGTGACGACTTTCCTTTACCGGATCGGACGGTGGGCCTTCCGGCGGCGCCGGCTCGTGGACGGTCCGTGGCCGGGTGCCCCGGTGCCGGCCGTCGCCGCCGCCATGGCGCCGGCCGGGGAGAAAGAGGACCTCTCCGTGCCCGGCACCGAGTCGCAGAGCGCGTTCGGACTGCGGGGTGAGCGCCCGTGAGAAGGACGCCCCTGTCCGAAGCCGTGGTATCCCCGGTCCGCATCGGATGGCTGCCGATCGGTGCCCTCGGCATCCTGGCCCTCGCCCTCGGCACCCTGCAGTCGGTGGTGGAGCCCGCGCTCCCGCTGCTGCAACGTGAGCTGGGGGTCAGTCCTGCCGAAGGAGCCCTGATCGGCAACGCGTTACTCGTCACCGGCGCGGTCATCACCCCCGTCGCGGGCGAACTCGGCGACCGCTACGGCGGAAAGCGGGTGCTGGTCCGGCTGATGGCCGTGGTCTCGGTGGGTGGTCTGCTGGCCGGCCTGGCGCCGAACCTGCCGGTGTTGTTGCTCGGTCAGGTATTGCAGGGCGCCATGGTGGGTGCGCTGCCCCTCTCGTTCGTCCTGGTGCGCAAACACCTCGCGGCAGGAGAGTCACAGGCGGCGATCGGGCTGGTCGTCGCGCTGTTCACGGGCGGCAGCACGGTGGGAACGCTGCTCGCCGGGCCGATCGCGGAAGGACTGTCCTGGCAGTGGATGTTCGCGCTGCCGACGATCACGATCGTCGCGGCGACGCTGGCCGTGACCCGGCTGATGCCGCATGATCCGCCGGTCCGGTCGGACAACGGGATCGACTGGCCCGGCACGGTTCTGCTGAGTGGCACGTTGCTCGCGTTCATGCTCGGGCTCGTGACGGTGACGAGGGACGGCGGCGTACCGCCACTCGCGGTCGGTGCCATCGCGGTGGTCGTGGCCGCCCTCGCGACCGGGTGGGTCGTCGTCGAGCGCCGGGCGGCCTCGCCGATGGTCGATCTGCGCATGCTGGCGAAGCCCGCGATGTGGAGCGCGTGCGTGCTCACTTTCGTCATCACCGCCAGTTCCGGGATGGTGTTCTTTCTCCTCCCTCAGCTGTTCGCGGTACCGGCCGGCGGATACGGCTTCGGAGCCGGCACCACCGACATCGGACTGTTCCTGCTGCCCGGCGCCATCGCCGGGGCGGTGAGCGATTCGGTCGGCGGGATCGCGGCGCGGCGTTTCGGTCCGCGTGCCGTGGTCGTCGTGGGCACCGCCGTCACGGCGGTCACGATGATCGCCCTGGCGTCGCTGCACACCGCGGAATGGCAGCTCGTTCTCGCGAAGGTGCTGACCGCGTTCGCCGCGGGCGTCGGTACCACGGCGTTGCTGGCCGGCACCGCCACCGCCATCGAGACCAAGGACATCGGCATCGCCACCAGCCTGCTCGTGGTCACTCGCGTGATCGGCGTCGCCCTGGGCGCCCAGGTCGCCGGCGCGATCCTCGACGCCGGGGCCGAGCCGATGACGGGTCGGCCGGCCGAATCGGCCTTCGTCACGGGGTTCGTCGTTGCCGGCCTCGTCGCCGCGTTGTCACTGCTCGTTGTCCGTGTCACGGGAAAAGGAGTCCAGGCATGACACCCACCGGCCCGTCGACGGACGTGAGGACCACCGCGAAGCGCACGGTTCTGATCTCCGGGGCCAGTATCTCCGGACCCGCGTTGGCCTACTGGCTGCAGCGACCCCGTCCACTCCCCGCACGGCCTTGACGACCAGGTCCGTGGTGACCTGGGTGACCCCGGACTCCGATGTGTCCACGACCGCGGTCAACGGGCCGTCGAAGCCGGGGCCGAAGCCGTCCGGCGCAGGCCGCAGGCAGTGCGCTGGATGCTCTCCACCGGCTCGGACTCGTCTCCGGGCAGCCCGGGTCCGAGGCTCAGCGCCGGTGGGCGGCGGCGTCGGCGAAGACCATCGGCGACCGCCGCCACGTACAGTCCGTCGTGGCCCGAAGACGATCGCCGCGAGCACCTCACAGTCACCATGACGACGCCGCCCACCGCCTTGCGGCCGTGTCGGAGCGGGCGGCACCACCCGCTGGAACAACTCCCACGACCCGTCCGGGACCAGCCGCTCCACGATCGTCATGTCTCAGGGCTACGAGCCCAGATGAGACGACGTCTAGGCGACCGTGAGGACGATCTTGCCCTGGATGTGTCCTCGGGCGGCGCGTTCGTGTGCCGCTCGGGCGTCCGCGAGCGGAAACGTGCTGTCGATCGCGACACGGATCGTGCCCGCGTCGAGCAGGCGTCCCAGCTCGGCGAGCTGCGCGCCGTTCGAGCGGACCTGGGCGCTCGAGACCGTGACGCCCAGCTTCGCGGTCTCTTCTTCGTCGAAGTCCCCGGGGAAGACGGGGAACTGGGCGCCACCGCGTTTGAGCGTACGCAGGAACCGCCTGCTGTCGGGACCGCCGACGGTGTCGAGGACGAGGTCGACGTCGCGTGCGAGTTCCTCGGGGCGGCTCTTGGTGTAGTCGATGAACCGGTCGGCACCGAGCTCACCCAGGAACGATTCGTGGGCGCCCGAGGCCACCGCGATGACGTGCGCGCCCTTCCATTTCGCCAGTTGCAGCGCGAAGTGCCCGACGCCGCCCGCGGCGCCGTTGACGAGCACCGTGGTGTCGGCGTCGAGCGGCACCGGGCGGTGCCGTGCCCTCTGGAAGGGTGAGGGGTGATCGTGTCCGACCTCGATCAGGAACTGCCACGCCGTGAGTGCGGCCATGGGCGCACCGGCGGCGTGCACGTGGTCGATGCCGGTCGGCTTGCGTGCGAGGTCCGACGCGGGCGCGGCCACGTACTGGGCGTACGCGCTGCCGTGGAAGCTGGGAAAACGCAGGAGGCCGAAGACTTCCTCGCCGACGGCGAGGCCGTCCACGTCCGGGGCGACGGCTTCGACGACGCCCGATACGTCCGTTCCCGGGATCACCGGCAGGCTGACCGTCGATTCCGTCTCCCCAGGCATGGTGGTCAGCCCGCCCCGCAGGTACCAGTCGGGGGGATTGACGCCGACCGCATGGACGCGAACGAGCACCTCGCCCGGCCCCGGCTCGGGAATCGGCACCTCGTCGTAGCGCAGCACCTCAGGGCCGCCGTGCTCATGGAGCCGGATCGCCCTCATCGTGTGTGTCGGCATCGTTTTCTCCTGCCCGTGCCGGGGGATAGGCTTATTCGGATCAGTGCTCCACATAAATGGATCACTGATCCGAATATATGGACCACTGATCCGGATAGTCAAGGGGGACAGGTGCGGGCCGACGCCAGGAAGAACCGCGACCACCTGCTCGCAGTAGCGGGCACCGCCATCGCCGAGCAAGGCGTCGACGTATCCCTGCGCGACATCGCGCGCAGGGCCGGTGTCGGGCTCGCGACACTGCTGCGTCACTTCCCGACGCGCGAGGCCCTGCTCGAGGCCCTGCTCCGCACCAGCTTCGACGGGCTGACGGCGAGGGCGGGCGAGCTCGAGACGTCGAGCTCGCCCGAAGACGCTCTCGTTTCGTGGCTGCGCGACTGTGTCGCGTGGACAACGGAGTACCGGGGCGTGACAGTGCTGATGGCAGCCGCCATCGAGGACACCGAGTCCGCACTCCACGCTGCGTGCGTCACCCTGCGCGCGGCCGGCGCACGGCTCCTCACCCGCGCCCAGGCCGCGGGCGCGGCGCGGACCGACATCGACGGCACCGACCTGTTCGCGTTGGTGGCGGCACTCGCGTGGCTCGGCGATCAGCCCTCCCTCGCCCCACGCGCCGATCACCTCTTCGATGTCGTCGCGAGCGCGATCCTGACCAGCGCGGCGAACACCGGTACCGGGGGAACACCGCCCCCGGGCCCTTAGACGCCGTTTCTATTGGCTTGATCGTTCGTTGAGCGGTGCATGACGGTTCTGGTCGAGCGGTTGGTGCCGGACGAGTTGTGGACGCTGTTCCGGCGGGTGGTCCCGCCGACGGAGGTCATACGCCCGCAGGGCGCGGCCGCTGACGGGCCGGGGACCGCGAATGTCTGGCGGCGATCATCTTCGTGGCCACCTCGGGCTGCACCTGGCGGCAGTTGCCGCCGGTGTTCGGGCCGGCCTGGCCCACCGTCTACCGGCGCTTCGCCCAGTGGAGCCGGGAGCGGGTGCGGGCCCGGCTGCACCGGGTCATCCTCGACGAATTCGGCGTGCGGGGTGAGCTGGACTGGTCGCGGTGCGCGATCGACTCCGTCAGCGTCCGGGCGGCAAACGGGGGCCACTGACCGGACCGAATCCGACCGACCGTGGCAAGCCGGGATCGAAGATTCACCTCATCACCGACCGAAACGGCGTACCGTTGTCGCTGGGGATCTCCGGCGCCAACCTGCACGACAGCCTCGGCCTGCAGCCGCTCGTGCGCGGGATCCCGCCCGTCCGCTCCCGCCGGGGCCCGCGCCGCCGGCGTCCGGCCAAGCTCCATGCCGATAAGGGCTACGACTACGATCACCTGCGGAAATGGCTTCGCGAGCGTCGCATCCGCCACCGCATCGCCCGCAAGGGCATCGAGTCCTCCACCCGGCTCGGCCGGTACCGCTGGGTTGTCGAAAGGACCGTGTCCTGGCTGGCCGGCTGCCGAAGGCTGCACCGCCGTTACGAGCGCAAGGCCGAGCACTTCCTGGCCTTCGTCGGCATCGCCGCAGCCCTCATCAGCTACCGCCGACTCACCAAATGAAACGGCGTCTTAGCCGGCATGGCCGCACGCCGGCCGCGGCCTCGGCCGCGCGATCGGCACGGGAGGGGTTCGACGTCGAATCCACCAAGCCGGCCGACACCGTTCGGCAACTGCGGGGCGACGACGACGCCGTGCGGCGCTGGTTCGGTGCCGGAACGCTCGACAACCTGGTCGCCATGCTGGGTCCGGCCGACATCGATGAGCCTTGGGCGCGCGTCCTCACCGCTCGGTGACCCGGCACCAGGGGAGAGAGGTGCAGGAGCGGTGGGCAGGCATGTCGGAAGCGGCCAGTAGCCTCGGGCACCATGGGCATTCAGATCGACGTAGTGGTGGGTCACCCGGTCGACGATGAGGTGGAGAGGGTGCTCGGGTTGGCCGAGGCGGTCGGCGAGCCCGTCTCCGTCACGTTCATGTGGGAGGGGCGCGAAGAGGCGGAACGCGCGGTACTGGTGCCCGCGGCCACACTGGCGCTCTGGGAGCATTGGGCCCCCACCGCCTACCCGACGAGGGGCGCCGAGGACGAGAACCAGGCCGTGGCGCAGGAGCCGGAACTGGCCCACCCGGAGGAATTCGGCGCGTTCACGCTCTTTCGCCGTCGCGTGGGAGGACGCACGGCGGTTGCTCGCGAAGGCGTGGTGGTCGCCGAGCTGCTGGACCCCGACGAGGCGCACTGGCTCCAGGAGAAGGCCCGCAATGTCCGCCAAGGCTTCATGGATCCGAAGCAGAAGGCGGCGTTCGAGGAGTTCCTTGCCCGGCAGGCATCCCTCGATGAGGAGTGACACGCCGACTCATGCTCCGCGGACTTGTGATTGATCTCCGGGCTCTGGTCCGCTGCGTGCGGTACGGTGACGCTCGGTCACGGCAACAGGACACGTTTACGGAGGAGTTCGAAGCCGACGCGGCCGAACACCTGGCGTTCGAGCCTCTTGATGCGGTTGACGTGGCCTTCCGCGGCGCCGGAGCCCCAGGGCAGGGTCAGGCCGGCGGCGACGGCGCCAAGGCCGCGTCGAGGTGTCGAGCGGACAGGTGGCCCGTCGGCCGGGGTGATGACGCGGCCGGCCCCGCCTTCTCCGGTGGTTCGTCGGGCGGTTGCCGGCGCGGGGCGCGGGCAACCGCCGTGCCGATGGACGCACTGTTCGGCGGCTTCGCCCCGGCCGTGTCGGAGATGCCGTCGGCCGGCAGCGTCGGTCGGTGGCCAGGCGGATCCTGAAGGTCAGGACCCGCCGGACTGCTTCCCGTGCGGGTCGGAGGCGTTGATCGTCGCGACGACCCGGTCGTAGTCGCCGCGGGCCTCGCCGTAGCGCAGGAACTTCACCCGCTCGACCTGGATCTCCTTCGCGTCGGGCTGCGTCTCCAGCAGAGCGACCGTCTCGGCCACGAACTCGTCCAGCGGCATGGCGAGTTCGTTGTCCTCGTGCCCGGGCAGCAGGGCGGTGCGCACGGCCGGCGGCACGAGTTCCACGACCTTCACCGAGGTGCCGGCGAACTGCAGCCGGATGGACTCGCTGAGCATGTGGATCGCCGCCTTCGACGCGTTGTAGCTCGGGGTGACCTTCAGCGGCGTGAACGCGAGGCCCGAGGAGACGGTCATGATCGTGGCGTCCGGCTGTGCCTGCAGGTGCTCCACGAACGCGGCGATGAGCCGGATCGGGCCGAGTACGTTCGTCGTCACCGTGGACTCCGCGGAGGCGAGGAACGACGCGGGATCGCGCCAGTCCTCGATGTTCATCACGCCGGCCATCGTGACGAGGACGTTGAGGCCGGGGTGATTGGCCAGGACCTCCTTCGCGGCGGAGGTGATGCTCGCGGCGTCCGTGGTGTCGATCCGCACCGTACCGATGCCGGGGTGCTCGGCCGCGATCCGTTCCAGCAGCTCGGCTCGTCGGCCGCCGACGATGACGGTGTTGCCCCTGGCCCGCAGCTCGAGGGCGAGGGCGAGACCGATGCCGCTGGTGGCGCCGGGGATGAAGACGGTGTTTCCGGTGATGTTCATGCCTCGACTGTCACCGATTCGGCGCCGCAGATGCAGAGACCGGTTATCGGGGGATCGGCGATCCCTGGCCCGCCCACCGTGACCGGGCGACAATCGACCTCATGGACCGTGCAGCACTGGCCGACTTCCTGCGCCGCCGCCGCGAGGCGCTCCAGCCCGAGGACGTCGGGCTGCCCACCGGCGCGCGCCGGAGGGCCCCGGGTCTGCGACGCGAGGAGGTCGCGTCCCTCGCCGTGATGTCGACCGACTACTACACGCGGCTGGAGCAGCGACGCGGTCCGCAGCCGAGCGAGCACATACTGGCGTCGCTCGCCCGGGCGCTGCGGCTGACCGGCGACGAGCGCACCTACCTGTACCGGATCGCCGGGCACAACGCTCCGGCGCCGCTGTCGTCCTCGACCCACGTCGCCCCCGCACTGCTCCGCGTGCTGGACCGCCTCGACGACACTCCGGCGTGCATCCTGTCCGACCTCGGGGAGACGCTCGTGCAGAACAGGATGGCCGCCGCCCTGCTCGGCGACGCATCGGGGTACACGGGCCTCGCCCGCAGCGCGGTCTACCGCTGGTTCACCGATCCCGGGGAGCGGTCGCGCTACCCCGAGGCCGACCGCGACCGCCACAGCCGCGCCCAGGTCGCGAGCCTGCGCGCCGCCTACGGGCTGCGGGGCCCACGGTCCCAGGCCGGCGAGCTCGTGCGCGCCCTGCAGAGGACGAGCGAGGAGTTCGCCGAGCTGTGGGAGCGGCACGAGGTGGCACAGCGCTTCGAGGACCACAAGACGCTCATCCATCCCGAACTCGGCGCGCTCGAACTGGACTGCCAGGCGCTGTTCACCGAGGACCAGTCCCAGACCCTCCTCGTGCTGACCGCTCCGCCGCGGACCGAGAGCCACGAGAAGCTGCAGCTGCTCGCCGTGCTCGGACTGGACCGCTTCGCCGAGACGGAGCACCGGTAGGACATGGTGGTGCCGGCCGGTCCAGGAACGTCCCTCGAAGTGCTCCAGGTCCAGGCCGTGCCCGAGTTCCCGGTGGTCGTGCCCGATGCGCCAGCGGATCTCTGCCGGGCGGACCAGCTCGGCGACCGGAGCGTCGGCGATCAGGGAGCCTGCCTGCGTTGGATCATGGTGCACATGATCGAGGAATACGCACGTCACAACGGCCATGCCGACCTCATCCGCGAGCGGATCGACGGGTCTACCGGCGCATGAGGCGCGCCCGCGCGGCCGGAAGGTGACCAGGAACCTTCTTGCGGCTGACGCCGTGGCGGTAGCGGGCGGCGGCGAACGGGTCGATCGCGAAGACCTTGCGACTGCCCCTGCGCGGGGCGGTCACGAAGAGGCCGTGGCTGGCCGGTCTCGATGGCCACCGGTATCGGAGCATCGGGGCTGTCGCCGTGTCCGGCCAGGAGGTCCGGCAGCTTGTTGCAGCCGGCCACATCGTCGGTGATGCGGGTTGGGTGAACAGGGGGCCGGAGTCCTCGACAACGGCGACGTCGTGATGGCGTTCCGCCCGGTCGAGGCCGCGGAAGACGGTCAAGCTGTCCTCCCACGTCCGCTTGTACATGCAGGTCACGAGCACATGTGGGCACGTGGAGCTCTGCTCCCAGGGCTCGTCGGTCCGCCATCTCAGCAGCCGTTCGCAACACCAGCGCACTCCAGGGGTCCCGATCTGTCCGCAGAGGTCACGGGCTCGCGAGTGAAACAAGAGATCGATCCTGGAGTGGGTTCACGCCGTGACGATCAACGTCCGCCCCCGCCGTGGGTTTCGCGGTGATCACGGAGGCACCGGGCCGTGCCGCTCCTGGCAGAGGCCTGGAACGGCCGGGGGAGACGGAGGCATCGGCCCGGTGCCCGCGTCACCCCGCGACGGCGCTGCCACGTTGGCTGATGACCTGAGACGATCTTCGTCCCGACACACCGGCGGAAACCCACTCGACCAACAACGTGACAGCCCCCTGCGAGGGACTCCATGACGTTCACCGACCGTCACTGATCCCCGGGCCCGCCGACCTGACGGTCGGCAGGCCCGCCGTCAGTCCGTCGAACGCAACCGGTCCAGTTCGCTGCCGATCGCACCCCGCAGTACATCGTGCTGCGGGCCGAGCCTGAACCGCTCGTCACTCCACCGCTCACGCGGATACAGCCACACCGGCTTGCCCACCAACTCGGCCGGCTCCCACTCGAAGCGCGGCCAGACATGGGCGTGCAAGAACGGATCAGTGTTCCCCAGGATCTCCAGGTTGACCCGACGGAATTCAGGGTCCAGTTGCCGACAGGTCCGCTCAACCGCTTCCCCCAGTCGGTCCATGTCGGACAGAAACGACAGCCGCTTGGTCCTCGGCAGGTCGGACAGCCGCTGAACATTCAGTTCATCCACGAGGAGAACCGAGTAGCCCGGCAGGAACTGCACATCCCCGATCACCGCAAATCCCGACGCAAGCCGCCGCAGAACGGTCGGGTTTTCACCCCGCAGAGCAGCCCCGATCCGGTCCGTCCGCCAGTCACCAGTCATGGACCGAACCTATCCACAGGCGATCAAGACCTGCTCTTCACTCCCCGCCTTTCCCTCTCACTTCAAGGGCCAACGGAGCGAGGCGAGGGGCGACCCGGGCCGTTTTCAAGAATCGCCATCAGGGCATCGTTCAGTCGGCCGCATCGACGAAGCCCATCTTCCGGTTCATGGCAATCGCGCTCGCGTTGGCCGGATGATGAAAGGTGCGGACCCTGCTCGCTCCGCACTCCTTGACGAAAGCCATCCCGAACGTCTTCATGGCGATGGAGATGCCCTGACCTCGATACCGGGCTCTCACGCCGGTCATCTCGTTGACCATGAAGTCCTCATGCCGCGACGTCGCCGCCATACCGATCCAGGCCTCGCCGTCCAAGGCGATCACGACACCTCGCGGATCGTAGGACGGCACCTCAAAGCGCCGCTCGACATATTCGTCAAAGGAGTAGAACTTTCCTCTTTCCGGTATGTCGGCAGCGCATTCCCTGTTGAGCTCAAACAGCGCCCTACGACGCTCCGGCGTGTCTCCCAGATCAGCGAGAGTCGTGAAGCGTAAGCCCTGGGCCTGGCACTTCGCCACATACTTCTCGAAGCGGTCCTGATCGAACCCGGCAACGTCAAGTTCGAGTTTCACCCAATGATCAGCCACGACTGCCTGCCTTCCGCTCAGCTGAGTCGAAGCGCGGTAGTTTGTCACACAGGCGGGCTTGTTGCCACCGGCACGGTTGGACCGTCGCCGCGGCGGTCGCTGTTGTGACGGCTCGCGAACCCCTCTCCACGCCCTTCACCGCCTCCAGCACGGCGGACGAGGTGGTGCGGGGCGTTGACCTCACCGGCATCCGCGCGATCGTGACGGGAGGTTCCTCGGGCATCGGGATCGAGACGGCCCGCGCGTTGACCGCGGCTGGGGCGCAGGTGACGCGCGCCGTGCGGAACACGGCTGCGGGTGACGCCGTCGCTGAAACGATCGAGAGATCGACCGGAAAGATCCGCCCCCGAGTCGTCCGGCTGGACCTCGCCGACAGGACCACCGTCATGCCGTTCGTCGACGCGTGGAGCGGCCCGCTTCACCTGTTGATCAATAACGCGGGCGTAGTCACCGGTGACCCCGAACGAACCCGCGAGGGCTGGGAGTGGCAATTCGCGACAAACCATCTGGGTCACCTCGCGCTCGCCATCGGCCTCCACGACGCCCTGGTCCTCGGAGCGTCCGAGCGCGACGGAGCACGGATCGTCTCGGTCAGTTCGACGGCGCACATGCGTGCCAGCATCGACTTCGACGACCTCCACTTCGAGCGGCGCAGCTACGATCCGCAGATTGCCTACGCCCAGTCGAAGACGGCGAACTCCCTGTTCGCCGTCGAGGCGATCCGCCTGTGGGCGTCCGACGGCATCGTCGCCGATGCAGTGAACCCCGGCGGTGTCGCGACGGGTCTGCAGCGGAACTTCACTGCGCAACAGAAGCAGTCACTCGATGCGGCCGAGGCCGCCGGAGTCTTCACGTGCAAAACGGTCCAGCAGGGAGCCGCCACCAGCCTTGTCGCGGCCGTCGCCCCGGAGTTCGCCCACTCAGGAGGCCCCTACCTCGATGACGCGCAAAAGGCCTGCACCGTGACGAACGACGCCGACCTCGCGCAGCACCCGCACGGTGTCAAGGAATGGGCGCTCGATCCCGCTATCGCCAAGCGCCTCTGGGCGGTCTGGACCGACATGCTCCGCGTCTGACCTCCCGTCGTCACAGCACCCAGCGTCCGATCCGACTCCTTGATCAAAGGCTCGGGGCGCACGTCGATCAGCCGGACGCCGTGGCGGGTCACTCGCGCGTTCCCGCCAGCTCGGCCGGCCTCGTGCGCAGTGCCGCGAACGCCGGCACGACGGCGGCCACCACGGCCAGCACGGCGCTCGCGGCCGCCACCGCACCGATGGCCTCCCAGGGCACGACCAGCGGTGACCAGACGCCGAGGAGTCCCAGCGCACCCCAGACACCGAGCAGGTTCAGACCGGAAACGACAGCGCCGAGGACGGTGCCCACGGCCACGACCACCAGCGCCTCCACCGCGACGAGACGGAGCACCTGCGGTTCGGTCGCCCCGGTGAGACGGAGAACCGCCAGGTCACGGACCCGGTCGGACGTGGCCATCACCAGCGTGTTCGCCAGGGCGATACCCGTGTACACGAGGGCGATCCCGAGAATCATGAGCAGCCCCAGGCGGGTGTTCTCGCTGGAGCGGGGATGGCTCTTTGCCACCCAGGCGTCCTTCGTCAGGACCTGCGTACCCGTTACCCGGCCCGCTTCGCGCAGCCGCGCCTCGACGGCGGCCCGGTCGGCGCCGTCACGGAGCCTGATGTCGACGCGGTCGACAGCCGCACCGGCGGCGTTGCGCGGTGTCACGTACACGCCGTTGCTGCCGGTGCCGACGCGCAGCACGGCCGCGATACGCAGTGACACCTTGCGGCCGTCGCCGAGCCACACGGCGACCCGCTGTCCGACGGTCCGCGTCCGCCACTCCTCGTTGACGATGATGCTCTGGTCGTCGAGGTCGGTCACCCGGCCCGACACCACCGGCAGCGCGGACACGGCGGCGAGTTCCGCCGGTTCCACTGCCCTGGCCTCGGACCGCACGAGGGCGACGCCTTCCTCGAGCACGCTCACAGCGGTGGAACGGGAGGCGCCGACCACGGTGCCGGGGATGTCCCGCGCCCGCTGCGTGAACCGTGCGGACAGCGAGCCGTCCTCGCCCTGCGCGACCGCCACGTAGTCGGCGGTGGTCTGAGCCCTGGCCTCGGTGGCCTTGGCCTCGTTGACGGTGGCCGTCGTTCCCGTCAGGGAGGCGGCCAGTGCGACGGTGATGACGACGGGGGCGGCCACGGCGGCCGTCCGGCGCACGCCGGTAGCGGTGTTCTGCCGCGCCAGCATCCCGGTGGCGCCGGGAAGCCGGGCGGGCAGCCAGGTCATGAGGCGGGTCAGCGGTCGCACCAGAACGGGTGCGAACAGCGCGAACCCGACGATCAGCAGCATCGGCTGGGTGATGTACGTCTTCCGCTTGAGCACGTCCCCGGGCTCGGTGACGAGCGTCCAGCACAACAGGCCCAGGCCGGTCACCAGGACCCCGGTGCCCAGCAGCCGGCGGCTCAGGGGCATGACACGGCTGTCGACGGCGGCGTCGCGCAGCGCCTCGGTGGGCCCGACCCTCCCCGCCCGGTGCGACGAGACCGCCACACCGGCCAGGGCCACGCCCAGGCCCAGCCAGAAGGCCGTGTGCAGCGGCCAGGCCTGGTCGCCGATGGCGAACCACGACGGCGCGATACCGGCGTCGGCCATCCATGCGACGAGCCGGGGTGCCCCGGCCTGCCCCAGCCGGCAGCCGGCGGCCGAGGCCAGGACACCGATGACGAGGGCTTCGGCGAGGACCATCCGCCGCACCTGGCGAGGGGTGGCGCCCGCCATGCGCAGCAGGCCGAACTCGCGCCTGCGCTGGGCCACCGCGAAGGAGAAGGTGGAGGCCACCACGAAGACCGAGACGAAGCCGGTGATGCCCGCGGCCGTACCGAGGAGCGCGTTGACCGAGATCAGGGCCTCGCTGTCCCGGTCGGGGTCCGGATCCGCCCGGCGCCGGTCGTCGCCGGTGAGGACCACCATCCCGGAGCCGGCCCCGACCGCCCGGCGGACGGCGGCGGCGTCCGCGTACGCCACCACCGCGTCGACGCGCGGGGAGAGCCTGGCGGCTTCGGAGTCGGTGAAGAACACCGCGGTCTCGAAGTCCGTGGCCCGTACCGTGCCGACGACCGTGCGGCTGCCGGGTCCGTCCGGCGTGGTGACCCTGACGCGGTCACCGAGCCGCACGCCGGCCCCGGGACCGGCGGTGACGACGATCTCCTGGGACGTCTCGGGTGCCCGGCCGCCGGTGAGCCGGTACGGCGTGGCCGCCGTGACCGACCACGGGTGCCCGACCGTTCCCTCGCCGCCGCCGGCCAGCCGGATGCCCGCGACCGTGACGGGGAACGAGCGGTCCTCGACCGTGCGGCCGAGCCCTCGGAGCCTGGCGGACAGCTCCTCCGGAACGGCCCTGGGATCGGCGAGACGCTGCGTACGCTCGCCGATCGGGGTACGCACCCGCAGCGTGTCCGATGCCCGGACCACCACCGGAGCCCTCGCGAAGCGCTCCGGTCCGCGCTCGGGAGCCTGGAAGGTGGCCGCCAGCGCGAGGCCGGTGGCCGTGATGAGGGCCGCGCCCAGGGCCAGGGCGACGAAGGACCCGACGAACGTGACCCAGCGGGTCCGCACGCCGTTCAGGGCGAGGCTCAGCACGGGACCACCGACAGCCGGGTCATGCGCGAGGCGACCTGCCCGGCGGACGGGGCGTGCACCTCGTCCTGCACCCGGCCGTCCGCCAGGAACAGCACCCGGTCCGCGTACGAGGCGGCGACCGGGTCGTGCGTCACCATGATCACGGTCTGGCCCCGGTCGACCATGCCGCGCAGCAGGGCCAGGACCTCCCGGCTGGTCCGGGAGTCCAGGGCGCCGGTCGGCTCGTCGCCGAAGAGCACCTCCGGGCGGGTGACGAGGGCCCTGGCCAGGGCCACGCGCTGCTGCTGGCCGCCGGACAACTCGCCGGGCCGGTGGCCGGCCCGTTCACGGAGCCCCACCTGCTCGAGGACGCCGAGGACGGTCGACCGCTTCGGGCGGCGGCCCGCGAGACGCAACGGGAGCGCCACGTTCTGCTCCGCCGTGAGGGAGGGCAACAGGTTGAACGCCTGGAACACGAAGCCGATCCGGTCACGCCGCAACAGCGTCAGCTTGGTTTCGCCGAGCTTCGTCAGGTCCGTGTCCCCCAGCATCACGGTGCCGCTGGTAGGCCGGTCGAGCCCGGCCGTGCACTGGAGCAGAGTCGACTTGCCGGAGCCGGAAGGGCCCATGACGGCGGTGAAGGTGCCCTTGGGGATGGTGAGACTCACTCCGTCCAATGCGGTGACCGCATCCGCTCCGGTTCCGAAGGACCGGGTGACAGAACTGAGCCGGACGGCTGCTTGATTCATGGTGACCACTCAACTCGTCCCGGACGCCGTCCACATCGCAGCGAAGCGGAGTTCTGGTGGTGGAGACAGCTCCACCCTGCCGTGGGCGCCTGTTGCCCACACCCGTGAACCGCCGCACCGGAAGGGAGGGGAAGCCGCGGTCGGCAGGACCTGCCCGGGCAGGGACGGTACGTGCACGCGACCACGGCGGACCATGTCCGGGGAGCACGCCTCCGGGAGCATGCGCAGGCACCCGACCGGCCCCGGCCGGCGCATTGCGACCGGGCCGGCTCCCGCGGTGAGCCAGCTCCCGCCCAGAGGTGGAGCTAGCTGGGTGGTCACCCCTGGAACGGGCTGCTTAGGGTGCGGTCATGCATCCGCCCACCGTCTGGCAGGCGCTCCAGTCGCCTCGCTACGTTCTCAGCAGCTGGCCGTGGAGAGCCGCGCTGTACCTGCTGAGCAGCGTGGCGGTCGGCCTGGCCGCTCTCACCTCGCTGCTCCTGCTGGCGGTCGCCGGGAGCCTGCTGGCGGTGGCGCTGATCGGCATTCCGCTGTTGCTCATGCTCACGCTGTCGGGTATTCCGCTGGCCGCTCTCGAACGCCGGAGACTGCTGCTCATCGACTCCGCCGTCCTGGTCAGCCCGCACCGTGAACCGGAGGGCACGGGCCCGGCGGCCTGGGCGCGCGTCCGCTTCAAGGAGCAGTCGACCTGGCGGGAGCTGGGATACGGGGTGCTGTTCGCCTGTGTGCTGTGGCCTCTGGAAGGGCTCGCCGTGGGAACGGTGATCGCGGTGTGCGGCGGTCTGCTGAGCACCCCGTTCGTCATGTTCCTGGCCGGTGACGGCGAAGAGGCCCGGGTTCTCAAGATCTGGATGGCCGACTCGTATCCGGAAGCGTTCGGTGCGGCGTTCGCCGGAGCGGTGCTGCTGCCACTGCTCGCTTATCCCCTGGGCGCCGTGGCCGCCGGGCGTGCCGTGCTGACCCGGCAGTTGCTGTCCTGCGGGGAAGGCGGCCTCGACTCCCGCATCCAGGAGCTCGGCCGTTCCCGGATACGTCTGGTGGACGCCTTCGAGGCCGAGCGCCGCAGGATCGAACGCGACCTTCACGACGGCGCGCAGCAGCGGCTCGTCGCGCTGTCCATGACGCTCGGCCTGGCCCGGCTGGAGAGCCCGGGCGAACCGCTCAACAGCCTTCTCGCCAAGGCGCACGACGAGGCGGGGACGGCACTGGTGGAGATGAGGGAACTGATCCGGGGCATCCACCCCCCGGTACTCACCGACCGGGGGCTGCAGGCCGCGGTCGAGGACGCGGCCGACCGGTCGGCAGTACCCGTGGAGGTGGATCTCGACCTGCCGGGCAGGCTGCACGAATCCGTCGAGACCGCGGTGTACTTCGCGGTGTGCGAGGCCCTGGCGAACGTGGCCAAGCACAGCGGAGCGACCCGCGCGGGCGTACGGGGCAGGCTGGAGTCGGGCACGCTGGTCGTGGAGGTCGTGGACGACGGCGTCGGCGGTGCGGACACGGCGGCCGGCACCGGCCTCCAGGGCGTGGCCGACCGCATCTCGGTGCTCGACGGCCAGCTGCTGGTGTCCAGTCCGCCCGGCGGCCCCACCGTCTTCCGCCTTCGGGTTCCCTGCACTTCTGCCGCCTCCCCCACCCGAACGAGGATCTGATGTTGCGCATCGTGTTGGCCGAGGACAGCGTGCTGCTGCGTGAGGGGCTCGTCGGCCTCCTCGAACGTTTCGGTCACCAGGTCGTGGCCGGTGCCGGCAATGCGCGGGAGCTGATCGAGGCGGTCGCGGAACACCGGCCGGACATCGTGGTGACGGATGTGCGCATGCCGCCCGGTTTCACGGACGAGGGGCTGCGGGCCGCGATCGAACTGCGGGAGCGGGAGCCGGCGTTGGCCGTCCTCGTCCTCAGCCAGTACGTCCAGCGTTCCTACGCCGGGGAACTGCTCGACTCCTCGGACGGAACCCGCGTCGGCTACCTGCTCAAGGAGAGGATCGGACACGTCGAGGAGTTCGTCGACGCTGTCCAGCGGGTCGCCGCGGGAGCCACGGTGGTGGACCCGGAAGTGGTCCGGCAACTGCTGCGCCACCGCCGTGCTCCTCTGTCGAGGCTCACCGCCCGTGAGCAGGAAGTGCTCGCGCTCATGGCGGAGGGACGGTCCAACGCCTCGGTCGCCGAGGCGCTGCACGTCAGCGAGGGAACGGTCAGCAAGCACTTCGGCAGCATCCTGACGAAGCTGGATCTCTCGCTGACCGATGCGACGAACCGCCGTGTCCTGGCCGTGCTCGCGTACTTGCGCGGCTAGGGCCTGCCGTCGGACTCCCGCCTGCCCCGCGACGCCCTGCACGCCCTCTCGCCGCACCGGGCGCGGACCCGAGTGCATCCCGTACGAGGGTCCGTGCCCGGCACGCCGGGAGCACGCACCCGACGCCGCGGGGCCCGCCCTCCGGGCGGACGACGGGAATGTGACGACAGGCCCCAGGACGGACAGGGAGAGGGCAAGAGACACAACGGCGGTTCTGCCTGTTCGGATTCGCATACCGGCCAATCTGGCCCCGGTCCCCGCAGGGACACGTCCGCCGGCAGGGGGAGCCGACCCCGGCATTTCACTGAGCTTCCCTCTCCTGGCTTTTCAGGGTCGGGATCACCCCATGCCGACCGGGAAGAACGGCTGCAGCCGTTCCCGCTCGGCGTCTGCCGGATCATCCCGTCCCACCCACGGCGGATCCGGCCGGCTCGGTACGGCCGTCCTGCCCCGAGCCCAGTTGCACCAGGTCGCACAGTGTCCGTGCCGTGAGACCGGCGGCAGGGCCGCGCCTACCCGCCGACCGCGATGAACCACCGGAGCGGGGGCTGGGCCTGGCCGCCCGGCGCCACCGCGGGCGGGTCACGGGGCACCCTGGAAGACAGACGCCCCCGGATCTCTCCCACCCGCAGCGCGATCGGCGGTTGCGGCGAGGTCCTGTGCCCCGTACCAGGCGGGGTCTTCACCGCCGGCCGGTTCACCCCCGGGGGCCCAGCGCTCACCAGGCCGGTACCCGGAAACCATGTCCTTCGGCTCGGGGCCGTCCGGGGCGCTCCTCGTCATCGTCCGGGGCGAAACCGATGATCCACAGCCCGAACGGGACCCCGGCCGTGAACGGCAGGCAGGATGCGCCAGCTGCACGCGGTGCTACGCGGTGCCCCGGCTGCTTGCGGCGCTGGAGACGGCCGCGGCGCCGGCTGGGGCACCGAACCCGCGGCAGGTGCTGACGATTCCGGAGGCGACGCCGGTTTCATGCGGGGCGACGCTGCCGAGGGCGGTGGCCGCGACGGCGACGGACAGGGTGCCCAGGCCGGCCGCGGCGATGCTCACGCCGGTGCCTCGGCCCCCGGCCCGGTCGCGGTGGAGGAGCCGGAACCCGGCCCGCTCGTGGCACCGACGCCCGACGGCCGCGTACTCACCGGCCGCGGCGACGGATCGTGGACGCAGCTGGGCCGCCTGCCCGAGGGCGGTGAGGCAACGGTGCTGACGGCGGTAACCATGCAGCGACTGCCGGCCGCCGACAGCACCGACGCCGTCCACGAATCCGCCGACGGCGGCCGTGCCCGGGCGCTCCGCCACCGCCCGGCAACCGGTCGGGAACACCACTGGCGTCATACCCCCAGGGGGTATATGGTTTCTGTGTGTGGAGCCAAGCCACCGGCTCACCTCGCAAGCCGAACAGGGGATGACGGGTCATGGACCACAGCACTCACCACACCGGTACCGCGCACGGCCACACCGCCCCTGCGGGCGGCCACGGTCACCACGGCCCCTCGGAACACGGTGGCCACGGCAAGGGCGCCTCTTGGTCGACGGCGGTGAAGGCGACGCTGCACTGCCTGACCGGGTGCGCCATCGGCGAGATCCTCGGCATGGTCATCGGCACCGCCCTGCTGTGGGGCAACGTGCCCACCATGGTCCTGGCGATCACCCTGGCCTTCGTCTTCGGCTACTCCTTCACCCTCTTCGCGGTGGTGCGCGCCGGACTTTCCCTCAAGGCCGCGATCAAGGTGGCGCTCGCCGCCGACACGGTCTCCATCGCGGTGATGGAACTGGTCGACAACACGATCATCGCGCTGACCCCGGGCGCCATGGACGCCCACCTGTCCGACGGGCTGTTCTGGTCGGCGCTGCTCGGCGGCTTCGCCGTGGCGTTCGTGATCACCACACCGGTGAACAAGTGGATGATCGGTCGCGGCAAGGGCCACGCCGTCGTCCACGCCTACCACTGACCCGCATCAGCGCAGCGCCGGGCGGCCCCTTCGACCGTCGAAGGGGCCGCCCGGCCATGTGCGCGACGGCGTCAGCCCGGGCCGGCGAGCAGATCGTTGCACGCCTGCTCGCAGCGCCGGCACGCCTCGGCGCACACGCGGCAGTGCTCGTGCACGTCCGCGTGGGCGGCGCACTCGTCCCCGCACGCCTTGCACACGGGGGCGCATGCCTTGAGCACGGCCCGGGTGATGTCGGCGTCGTAGCCGGTGTGCCGGGACAGAACGGCCGCAGGGGCGTTGCGGATGTCGGCACAGTCCATGTCGGTGCGGATGCACTTGGCCAGCTCCCCGACCATGCCCTCCGACAGGCACGTGTCCGCGCACGCGGTACACGCCTGTGCACAGGCCAGGCACGCCTCGATGCACCTGGCCATGGCCTGCTGGTCCACGCTGCCCAGGTCGGCAGGGTAGGTGCGGAGCATGTCGTTGACGGAAGTGCTCATCAGGCCGATCCTGTTCTGCTGCGGGCAGGGCGCGGTACGCGCCCGCGGGCCGGGGCGTCAGGAGGTACGACCGCGGGCCGGAGCCGGCGTCCGAAGCCGCCCGGCCTCGCCGCCGTGGTGTTCGTACTCGCCGCCCACCTGGGGCCAGGGGGTGTCCTGGCGGCGAACCGGCACTGGACAGGCGGGGCCGTAGGTGCTCTCCTTGCGGTCCTCCTGCTGAAGGCAGCCGTTCCGGGCGGCTTCGCTGCGCACCGCAGGGCCACCAAGCGCCGCCGGAGCCGTCCGCAGGACTCAAGGGGGCGGCAGCGCTGGTGACCGCCTCGTGAGGTGGCTTGCCGGAGCGTCCTGGCTCACCTTCCGCGGTGGCCGTCCCACGCCAGGGGCCGCATGATCAGCACGGTGTACGCGGGAACCGGCAGACCAGCGCCCCGGCCGGCAACCGACATGAAGGCGGCGCGGTCCAGCTCAACGGGTGAGCCCCGGCCCAGGAACGGAGGGCGCCTGCGGGTGAGGGCTCCCACGGCTGATACTGGGGAACAGTCTTCAAGGGGGGCGGCTTGCGGTGACGTGGTCGACGGGGCTGCTCGGGTTCACCGCAGGGCTGCTGATTTCCTTTTCGACGGCTCCGGTCGGCGTCTCCGGCGCGATGTTCCTGCTGCCCGTGCAAGTCAGCGTGCTGGGGGTGCCGAGCCCGGCAGTGACGCCGACGAACCTGTTGTTCAACGTCGTGGCCGGCCCCGGCGCGCTGCTGCGTCACCGCAGGGCCGGACGCCTGGGCGGGCCACTGCTCCGTCTGCTGATCGCGGGCACCGTGCCAGGGGTGGTCATCGGTGCGGTGATCCGTGTGTTCGCCGTCCCGGGCCCGCGGGTCTTCCGGCTCCTGATCGCCGCCCTGCTTCTGCCGCTCGGAGTGTGGCTGTGGCTTCGCACCCTACGGCCGGTCCGCGGCCGCCTCACCGGGCAGCCCTCACCTCGTGCCACGACAGCGCTGGCCGTGGTCGTCGGCATCGCCGGCGGCATCTACGGGATCGGGGGAGGCTCACTGCTCGGACCGGTCCTGGTCGGACGCGGGCTGCCGGTGGCCACGGTGGCGCCCGCCGCCCTGGCCTCGACCTTCGTGACCTCCGTGGTCGGCGCGGCCACCTACGCGTTGCTCTCACTGGCCGCCACGGGCGACATCGCCCCCGACTGGCCGCTCGGCCTGGTGTGCGGACTGGGCGGCCTGGTCGGCGGATACCTCGGCGCCCACGTCCAGCCGTACCTGCCCGAGACCGCACTCCGGCTTCTGCTGGCCGCCGTCGCCGCCGGAATCGGCATCCTCTACGCCGTCCAGATCCTGCACAGCTGACAGGACGGGCGCGCGCTCGCCGGACCCAGCGCTGTGAGAGCCGCGAAGAGCAAGCTCAGAGGCGTACGGCATGCCCACGGGGGCGCGCACACGTTCCCGTGCAGGACGGGCGGTCGATGCCCTGATGCGTGAGGCGGGAGGCCAGGACCTCGAGCATCGCGGTCCCGGCCTGCCTGGCGGCGTCGTCCTCGACATCCTCCACGCCGATGACGACGGCGGGCACGGAGGCGGTCCGGGAGGGCGGCGGCTGCCCGCCAGGGCCGTTGCGTGCAACCGGCAGCCGTCGCCGCCGCGGTGGACGAAGCCACGCATGGGGCCTGCCTCGGTCGTACCGTGAGGAGCTCTCGTCAAGGGGCGCGGCGAAGCTTGAAGCGGGAGAAGGGACAGGCCTGCGGCCCGTCCCTTCGTCGGGTCCGGAGCAAGGCCTCAGCTTGCGGCCTCGAAGCCGCGCAGGCGCAGGCTGTTGCCGACGACGAAGACCGAGGAGAACGCCATCGCGGCACCGGCGATCATCGGGTTGAGCAGTCCGGCCGCGGCGAGCGGCAGGGCGGCGACGTTGTAGGCGAAGGCCCAGAAGAGGTTGGAGCGGATCGTGCCGAGGGTGCGGCGGGCGAGCCGGATGGCGTCCGCCGCGGCACGCAGGTCGCCCCGTACGAG
>NZ_JBFATO010000056.1:0-32183 GCF_040678355.1 Streptomyces sp. NPDC052701 | reverse complement strand
GAGCGCCGGACGCGGACGGTTCCCGCGTCCGGCGCTCCCCGGCGCGTTCCGGGGCGGCCGGTCAGGACCGTCGGACCGTCACAGCCCTGAGCGAGCGGTCCGCGCCTACGCCACGGGGCGTACACCCGCTACGGAACCCTCAAATGAACCTCTGAACCCGGCCCCGGAGGCTTCAACACCCCCCGCCCGTGGGCACATCCTCGGTCACGCGGGGTCCGCCGGCACGGGGGTGGCGGGCCCCGCGTGACGGGGGAACGGGGGAAACGGGGGAAACGGGCCCGGACGGGGGCGACGGGGGCCGGGCCCGGCCCGGGACGGGATCCGGGCCTCGCACGGGGGAGCGGGGTCCGGGCCCGGCACGGGCGGGGACGGCGGGAGCCCGTCCCCCCGCGCGAACCGCCTGCCGCGCGAACCGCCTGCCGCGCGGGCGGCGGCCGTTCGAGCCGTCGAGTGCTCCCGCCTCGGCTGCCGGATTCGCACCCCTCCGTCGCACCCTGCGGCGATCTCTTCCCTGTGGTGGAAACTCATTTCCGCCACAGGGAGGAAAGCGGGCGGGAAGCGCGAAGGCCGCCAAGCGGCGGACAGGCGGAGGCCTCCTGGAGCACGATGGGTGCGCTGCCGCGACCTGTCCCGACGGAACACGGGGGGCCATGTCCGAGAGGGTGCCGGTGCGCTGCCCGGCCTGCCGCCGTGAACACCGCTATGCGGCGCCGGCCTACCCGTGCGCGTGCGGGGCCCCCGTCGCGCCGCCGGTCGACCGGCACGGCTGCGCCACGCCCGTCGCCCATCGCGTCTGGGCGGAGGACTGGATCACCGTGCGGTGCGCCCGCTGCGGCCGGGACGGCGAGTGGCCCCGCCCGGAGCTGGGGTGCCCGTGCGGGACGGTGCTGCGGATACCGGTGGCGGGCACGGACGCCCGCGTGGAGCCCGGCGGCGACGCCGACCGGCGCCCCGGCGACCGGCGCCCCGCCCTCCGGCCCGCCGCCATCCGCACGGCACGGGACGCGGTCGTGGCCGCCGCGCTGTACCTGCGCCGGCTCGGTCACCGGGACGTCCGCCGCACGGACCGGCGCCTGCCCTCCGGCGTCGGGCTGACCGCCCGCGGCGTCCTCGCCCAGGTCGACCCGACCGTGCGCCCGGCGTCGCTGCGGGACGTGGAGTGCCTGTGGCTGACGGCCATGGCGGAGTCGGCCGCCTGCCTCTACTTCTCCCTCGCCGGCTACACGGACCGAGCCCGCGCCCGCGCCGACGCCCTCGGCATCCCCCTGTTCGTCCTCGACCTCACGGGCGTCCCGCGACCCGTCAACGCCCCGGCGGACGCCCTGCACACGGCCGGCGGCTGACACCGCGGCGGCCGCCGGCCGGCGGGCTCCGGGCCGGCGCCCGCCACCTGCCGGCGGCAGCCCGTCCGGCGGACCGCGGCCGGCGGCCGCCGCGCCCCGGTCCCCGCCGGCCGGGCGACGCCCGCCCCGCCGGCGCCCGATACTCGGCGCATGCAGATGCGCATCCGCCCCGCCACCGCCGCCGAACTCCCCGTCCTCCAGGACGTCGAACGGGCCGCCGGCTCGCTCTTCCGCGCGTTCGGCATGGCGGAGATCGCCGACGACGAACCGCCCGCCCTCGGCACCCTGGAGCACTACCGGCGGGCGGGCCGCTGCTGGGTCTCGGCCGACGAGGAGGACCGCCCGGTCGCGTACCTCGTCGCCGAACCGGTGGACGGCGCGCTCCACGTCGAGCAGGTCTCGGTCCACCCCCGCGCCGCGCGCCGGGGCGTGGGCCGGGCCCTCCTCGCGCACGCCGCCGGGCGCGCGGGCGAGGAGGGCCTGACCGGCATGACCCTGACCACCTTCGCCGAGGTCCCGTGGAACGCCCCGTACTACGCCCGCCTCGGCTTCCGGGTGCTGGCCGGGGCCGAGCTCACGCCCGGGTTGCGCGCGATCCGCGCCGCGGAGGCCGCGCACGGCCTCGACCGGTGGCCGCGGGTGTGCATGCGCCGCGACCTGCACCCCCCTCACCGGTCCTAGACGCCGTACCTCTCGCGCAGCTCCACCTTGCGCACCTTCCCCGAGACGGTCATCGGGAAGGAGTCCAGGAGCTGGAGCCGGCTCGGGATCTTGTAGTGCGCCAGCCGCCCCTCGCAGAAGGCCCGCAGGTCCTCCAGCGTGAGCGGGTCGGCCAGGTCGCGCGGGATGACGCAGGCGAGCACCTCCTCGCCGTACCGCTCGTGCGGCACGCCGACGACCTGGACGTCCCTGATCTTCGGATGGCCGTGGAGGAACTCCTCGATCTCGCGCGGGTAGATGTTCTCCCCGCCCCGGATGATCATGTCCTTGATGCGGCCGACGATCTCCACGTACCCGTCCTCGCGCATCACGGCCAGGTCGCCGGTGTGCATCCAGCGTCCGGCGTCGATGACCTCGGCGGTCTTGCCGGGCTCGTCCCAGTAGCCGAGCATCACGCTGTAGCCGCGGGTGCACAGCTCCCCCGCCGTGCCGCGCGGCCGGGTCACCCCGGTCGCCGGGTCCACGATCTTGACCTCGATGTGCGGCAGGACGCGGCCGACCGTGCCCGTGCGGTGCTCCAGGTCGTCGTCCATCCGCGTCTGCAGCGACACCGGGGAGGTCTCGGTCATGCCGTAGCAGATGGACACCTGCTCCATGTGCATCTCGGCGACCACCCGCTTCATCACCTCCACCGGACAGGGCGAGCCCGCCATGATGCCGGTGCGCAGGGAGGTGAGGTCGTAGGCGGCGAAGCCGGGCAGGTTCAGCTCGGCGATGAACATGGTGGGCACGCCGTACAGGGACGTGCACCGCTCCCGCTGCACCGCCTCCAGGGTGGCCGCCGGGTCGAAGGACGGGGCCGGGATGACGATGCAGGCACCGTGGGCGGTGGCGGCCAGGTTGCCCATGACCATGCCGAAGCAGTGGTAGAAGGGCACAGGCAGGCACACCCGGTCCTGTTCCGAGTAGCCGATGGTGCGGCCCACCCAGTAGCCGTTGTTGAGGATGTTGTGGTGGGAGAGCGTGGCGCCCTTGGGGAAGCCGGTCGTGCCCGAGGTGTACTGGATGTTGACCGGGTCGTCGCAGCTCAGCCCGGCGCCGATCGCGCGGAGCCGGTCGTGCGGCACGGCGGCGGCGCCCGCCGTGAGCTCGTCCCAGGACGGGTCGCCGATGTAGACCGTCTCGCGCAGGCCGGGGCACCTGCCGCGCACCTGCTCCACCAGCGCCCGGTAGTCGCTGCCCTTGTGGGCGAGCGAGGAGACCAGCACCGAGACGCCGGCCTGCCTCAGCACGTACTCCAGCTCGTGGGCGCGGTAGGCCGGGTTGACGTTCACCATGATCGCGCCGATGCGGGCGGTGGCGTACTGGACGAGGACCCACTCGGGGCAGTTGACCGCCCAGATCCCGACCCGGTCGCCCTTCGCCACCCCCTTGGCGAGCAGCCCGCGCGCCACCTCGTCGACCGCGGCGCCGAACTCGGCGTACGTCCAGCGCCGTCCGGAGGGCACGTCGACCAGCGCCTCGCGGTCCGGGTGCGCGGCGATGGTCCGGTCCAGGTCGGCGCCGATGGTGTCGCCGAGGAGCGGCGTCTCGCTGGTCCCGTGGGTGTAGGAGTTCACCGGAAGTCCTCCTCGCGGTACTCGCGGGCCGAGCCCGCGGCGGTGGCCTCGCGCAGCTCGACGCGGCGGATCTTGCCGGAGACGGTCTTGGGCAGGTCGCCGAACTCCAGGCGGCGGATCCGCTTGTAGGGCGCGAGGACCTCGCGGGAGTACTCGAACAGCACCTTCGCCGTGTCGGGTCCGGGTTCCCAGCCGTCGGCGAGGACGACGTACGCCTTGGGCACGGCCAGGCGCAGCTCGTCCGGCGCGGGCACCACGGCGGCCTCGGCCACCGCCTCGTGCTCCAGCAGGGCGCTCTCCAGCTCGAAGGGGGAGATCTTGTAGTCGGAGGCCTTGAAGACGTCGTCCGCGCGCCCGACGTAGGTGATGTACCCGTCCTCGTCCCGGCGGCCGATGTCGCCGGTGCGGTAGTAGCCGCCGGCCATCGCCTCCGCCGTGCGGTCCGGGTCGCCGTGGTAGCCGGTCATCAGGCCGACGGGCCGGTCGGACAGGTCGAGCGCGATCTCGCCCTCCTCGGCGCCGGGCGCGCCGGAGACCGGGTCGAGGAGTTCGACGCGGTAGCCGGGGCTGGGCCGTCCCATCGAGCCGGTCTTCAGCGGCTGGCCGGGGCTGTTGGCGACCTGCACGGCGGTCTCGGTCTGGCCGAAGCCGTCGCGGATGGTCACGCCCCAGGCCCGGCGGACCTGTTCGATGACCTCGGGGTTGAGGGGCTCACCGGCCGCGACGGCCTCGCGGGGCGGGGTGCGCAGCTGGGTGAGGTCGGCCTGGATGAGCATGCGCCACACGGTCGGCGGGGCGCAGAAGGTGGTCACGCCGGCCCGGTCCATCTCCGCCATCAGCCGGGCGGCGTCGAACCGGGTGTAGTTGTGGAGGAAGACGGTCGCCTCGGCGTTCCACGGGGCGAAGAGGTTGGACCAGGCGTGCTTGGCCCAGCCGGGCGAGGAGATGTTCAGGTGCACGTCGCCGGGTTTCAGGCCGATCCAGTACATCGTCGCCAGGTGGCCGACGGGGTACGACGTGTGGGTGTGCTCGACGAGTTTGGGACGGGCCGTGGTTCCCGAGGTGAAGTAGAGCATCAGCGGGTCGCCGGCCCGGGTGGGGCCGTCGGGGGTGAAGGCCGCCGGCGCGTCGTGGGTGTCCTCGTAGGGCAGCCAGCCGCCGGGCGCGCCGCCGACCGCGAGGCGCGTGTAGTCGCCGGGCACCTCGTCGAACTTGCCGGTGTCCTCGCGGCGCACGACGACGTGCCGGACCCGTCCCCGCTCGATCCGGTCGCGCAGGTCGGCGGGGCCGAGCAGCGGGGTGGCGGGGATGACGACGGCGCGCAGCTTCATCGCGGCGAGCGCGGTCTCCCACAGCTCGGCCTGGTTGCCGAGCATGACCAGGACCCGGTCCCCGGCCCGGACCCCGCGCTCGCGCAGCCCGTTCGCGACCCGGTCGGAGCGCAGCGACAGGTCGGCGAAGGACAGGCGGGTCTCGGAACCGTCCTCCTCGACGATGTGCAGGGCGGTGCGGGCGTTGCCGTCGGCGATCACGTCGAACCAGTCCAGCGCCCAGTTGAACCGCTCGGGGCGCGGCCAGGTGAAGCCCGCGTAGGCGGTGGCGTAGTCCTCGCGGTGCTGCAGCAGGAAGTCCCGGGCCCTGCGGAAGAGCTCCGTCGCCGTCGTCATCTGTACTCCCTCGTTCCTGGTCGTCCGCCCGCGGGCGCCCCGGCCGGCGTCAGGCCCCGCGGATCGCTCCCGCTCGGTGCCGGACCGTTGCCGGGCGGCTCAGGGACATCGTGTAATCCGTGAGGCAGGTCTCACCACCCCCGAACGGGGGTGAGTACTGCGGGACAGCCGCAGGGAAAGGGCGAGCACAGTGACGGCCGACGCGGTGGAGATCCGGAACGCGCTGGTGCGCCTGCGCCGCACCACGGGCCTCCCGGTCGCCTTCGGCGGTCTGCTGGAGGCCGGGCGGCCCCAGGTGCGCATCACCGAGCTCGAGGGCACCGCGACGTCGGCGCTGCGCGCGCTCGCGGTGACCTCCGGCAACGGCCTCGGCGGCAAGGCGGTGGCGCTCGCGCGCCCGTGCGCGGTGACGGACTACTCCGCCTCCCGGCGGATCAGCCACGAGTACGACGGCCCGGTCGCCGCCGAGGGGCTGCGGTCGGTGGTGGCGGTCCCCGTGGTCGTACGGCACCGGGTCCGCGGCGTGCTCTACGGCGCCCTGCGCACCGCCCGGCCGCTCGGCGACCGCACGCTCGACGCCGCCGTCCGGGCGGCGCGGGAGGTGGAGCGGGCGCTGCTCGTCCGGGACGAGGCGCGGGAGGTGCTCGGCGCCGCGCGGGCCGAGCAGGTGCGGGAGGTGCTCGGCGCCGCGCGGGCCGAGCAGGTGCGGGAGGCGCACGCGGCCCTGCGGGCGCTGGCCCCGCGCGTCGCCGACCCCGAACTGCGGGCCCGGCTGCTCGACGCGTGCGCGCTGCTGACCGCGCGGCCGGCGGCCCGGGTGCGGCTGGCGCCCCGCGAGGTCGACGTCCTGGCCTGCGTCGCGACGGGGGCCACCAACGCGGTCGCCGCCGAGCGGCTGGGAGTGACCGCGGAGACCGTGAAGGGGTACCTTCGGTCGGCCATGCGGAAGCTGGGTGCCCGCACCCGGGGGGAGGCGGTGGTCGCCGCGCGCCGGGCAGGGTGGCTGCCGTAGGCCCGGAGTGCTTCTATTCGCTCAGGCGCACTTTGGATTTCCCCCCGGCCCGTCCGCTGTTATGTCCCTCACCTCGCCGTCCGTCCGAAATTCAAAGAGCCGTTGCCTAATATTGGCCAGAACACGACACGCGGAGGGAGCGGTGACCGTGCGACGGGACTTCAAGGAGCCTGCCAGAAACCGCCCCGACCTGGTCATCGGCCGGGAGGAACTGTTCACGACGGCGCGTGAGCAACTCGGCCGGGGCGGCAGTGTGCTGCTTCACGGACCCGCCGGAATCGGGAAATCGACCGTGCTGCGGGCGCTGGCCGCCGATTACGCCGGGACGGCGCGGACCGTTCTGCGCTGCTCGGCCACCGAGTCCGAATCGCATCTGCCGTTCCTGGCGCTGGCCGATCTGTTCGGCCTGGTCCTGGACGACGTCTCCGGCAAGCTGCCCGCCGCCCAGCGCACCGCCCTGGAGTCGGCGCTCACCGGGCGCGGCGAGTCCTCCCTCCAGCGTGACGGGCTCGCGCTGCGCCTGGCCGTGCTGTCCGCGCTGCGCGCGCTCGCCGCCGACGGCCCCGTCCTCCTCGTCGCCGACGACCTGCAGTGGCTGGATTCGGCCAGCGCCGAGCTCCTCGGCTTCGCCGCGCGCCGCCTCGGCGACACCCCCGTGCAGCTGCTGTGCGCGGTGCGGACCGAGGGCGAGGAGTACGACCGCCACCTGCGCGCCTCCCCGCCGGACACCCTCGCCGTGCGGCTCGGCGCGCTCTCCCGCGTCCAGGTCTCCGAGCTGCTCGACCACCGCGGCTACACCGGCCTGTCCCGCTCCACGGTCCGCGACATCCACCGCACCAGCGGCGGCAACCCCCTCTTCGCCCTCGAACTGGGCCGCGCCCTGGCCGAGAGCCCCGCCCGGCCCCGGCCGGGCGAGCCGCTGCCCGTGCCCACCTCGCTGCGGGCCCTGGTCCTCAGCCGCCTGGAGATGCTGTCGGACGAGGCGCGCCGCACCCTGCTCGTGGCCAGCGCGGGCGCCCGCCCCACCCTGGCCCTGCTGCACGCGGCGGGCCGGGACGACGCCGAGGCGGAGACCGCCCAGGCCGCCGCGCTGGGCCTGCTGGCGACGGAGCCGGAGGGGCCGGCCGTACGGTTCGCGCACCCGCTGATCTCGGCCGCCCTGTACGCGGAGGCGTCCGCGCAGGAGCGGCGCGCCGCGCACGCGGCGCTGTCCCGGGCCGCCTCCGACCCGATCGAGCGGGCCCGGCACCTGGCCCTGGCCACCACGGGCACCGACCCGGAGGTGGCGGCCCGGCTGGCGGAGGCCGCCGCGCTGGCCCGGGACCGCGGGGCCCCGTCGGTGGCGGCCTCGCTCGGGCTGCTGGCGGCCCGGCACACCCCGGCGGACAGCGCGCCGGGCCCCGACGAGCGGCGGCTGCTGGCCGCCGAGGACGCGATCACCGCGGGCGAGGTGGACCTGGCCCGCGACATCGCCCGGGACGTGCTGGCCCGGGCCACGGTGCCCGCGGAGCGGGTGCGGGCCTGGATGGTGGTCATCGAGGCGGCCGGGCAGGCGCTCGGCGAGGTCGACGCCGTCTTCCCGCAGGTGCTGGCCGACGCGGGCGACGACCCGCGCCTGCTGGCCCTGGTCCACTACCAGCTGGCCTGGCGCGGCCTGGTGGTGGAGGGCGACTTCGCCGAGGCCCGCCAGGAGGCCGCGCACGCGGCGGACCTGGCCGCGCGGGGCGGGGACCGCCGCACCGAGCTGATGGCGCTCGCCTTCCAGGCCTCCACCGAGACCCTGATGGGCCACCCCGACGCGCCCGCGACCATCAAGCGGGCGCTGAAGGAGCCCCAGGACCCGTACGTGGCGTGCCACCACAACGGCGCCGGGTCGGCCCGCTTCCGCTGGCTGATCATGAGCGACCGGCTCCCGGAGGCCCGGTCCGCCATCACCGCGCTGCTGCGCGAGGCGCGGCGGCGCGGCATGGTCGAGAGCGAGGTGCACTTCCTGCGCTTCCTCGCCGACACCGAACTGCGCTCCGGGCACTGCGGCCGGGCCCTGGACCTGGCCCGCGAGAGCCTCCGGCTGGCCCGCGACTCGGGGATCGGGGAGGGCGCCTCCGCCATGCTGACCTCCCTCGCGGAGGCCTCGGCCGGGGACGTGGACCGGGCGCTGGCGCTCGCCCGGGAGGCGGCGGACCACGCCGAGGTGGACGGCGACCACATGTACCTGTCGCGGGCCCTGGCCGCCCTCGGCTACGCCCAGCTGGTGGCCGACGACCCGGCGGGCGCGGTCCGCTCGCTGCGCCGCGTGCGGGAGCTGGAGCAGGGTCTCGGCATCAACGACCCGGCGCGCGGCCGCTGGCACGGCGACCTCGCCGAGGCCCTGGTCCGGACCGGCGAGCCGGGCGAGGCGCAGGACGTCATCGACGTCACGCGCGTGCACGCGCTGCGGCTGGGCCGCGAGAGCGTCCTGGCCGTCCTCGACCGGGCCGAGGCCCTGGTGCGCGCGGCGCGCGGCCAGCAGGACGCGGCGCTCGTGCAGCTGTCGTCCGTCCAGGACCGGCTCGCCAAGCTGGGCTACGGCCTGGAGGAGGCACGGGCCGCCTTCGCGCTGGCCCGGCTGCGCCCCCTCCCCCAGGCCCTCGGCCTCCCCCGCGCCGGGAGGGCCGCCGTGCCGGGGCCGGCCCCGTACGAGGAGGCGGCGCGGCTGTTCCGGCGCTGCCGCGCGCTGCCCTGGCTGCGGCAGGTCGAGGCCGCCGCGGCGGCGGCCTCGGCCGCTCCCGCCGCGCCGGTCGTCGCGCCCCCCGCGCCGCTCGGCGCGCTGGAGGGCCTTGCGTCGATGGAACGCCAGGTGGCGGCACTGGTCATGGAGGGCGCCACCAACCGGGAGATCGCGGCGCGCCTGTTCATCAGCGTCAAGACGGTCGAGGCGACCCTGACCCGGGTCTACCGCAAGCTGGGGATCCGGTCGCGCGTGGACATCGTCCGACTGGCGGCGGGGCGCCATACGCCGTGAGTCCGGCGCGAGTTCACGACGGAGATCCGTGGACGCCATGAGCCCGGCGGGAGTTCCCGGCGGGGATTCGTACACGTCCTGTCCCCGGCGGGAGTTCACGGCGAAGATCCATGGGCGCCGTAAGTCCGGCGCGAGTTCACGACGGAGATCCGTGGACGCCATGAGCCCGGCGGGAGTTCGCGACGGGGACTCGTACACGTCCTGACCCCGGCGGGAGTCCGCGGCGAAGGTCCGTAGACGCCGTGAACCCGGCGGGAGTTCGCGGCGGGGTCCGTCGGCGTGGTGCCCACCGGCCCACCGCGATGGGTGCACCGCGCTGGTGCGCCGCGGTGGGTTCACGGACCGGGGACGCGCGGAGGTTTCAGCGGGCGTGACCGAGGGTTTTCCCTGCCCAACTCCCTTAGGGGACTCCCTCATTGGGGCAGGACCGGGCCGGTCCTAGCGTAGAGGCGTGCCGCCCGCCGGGCACACGGGGGTCCCTCCCGAGACCTCCGGTGCACCACCCCACCCGCGCGACCCCCCACCGGCTCTTCCCCCCTGAGGAGACTCATGTTCGGGCTCACCCGTGCCAGAAAGGCCGCCGCCCTGGCCGCGGCCACCGCTGCCGCCGCCGCGACAGCGCTGCTGGCCGCCCCCTCCGCCGGCGCCGCTCCCCAGCCCATCGTCGGCGGTACGACGACCACGACGTCCGCGTACCCCTTCGTGATGCAGATCACGGACGCCTCGCAGAACCAGTTCTGCGGCGGCACCCTGGTGTCGCCCACCAAGGTCGTCACGGCCGCCCACTGCATGGTCGGCGAGACCACCAGCAGCGTGCGCGTGGTCGGCGGCCGCACCTACCTCAACGGCACCAACGGCACGGTCAGCCGGGTCAGCAAGATATGGATCCACCCGAACTACACGACCGCCACGCGGGGCGAGGACGTCGCCGTGCTGACGCTGTCGACGGCGATGCCGTACACGGCGGCGAAGTACGTCTCCTCGTCGGACACCGGTGTGTACGCGGCCGGCACCACCGCCCGGATCCTGGGCTGGGGGACCACCTCCTCGGGCGGCGGCTCCTCCAACCAGCTGCGGACCGCGACCGTGCCGGTCGTGTCCGACACCAGCTGCGGCAGCTCGTACGGCTCCGACTTCGTGCGGAGCGAGATGGTGTGCGCCGGATACACCTCCGGCGGTGTGGACACCTGCCAGGGCGACAGCGGCGGTCCCCTGCTCATCGGGGGCGTCCTGGCAGGGATCACGTCCTGGGGCGAGGGCTGCGCCCAGGCCGGTTACCCGGGTGTCTACACCCGGCTGACGACCTTCTCCAGCCTGGTGACCGCCCAGGTCACCTCGTAGCGCACCGGACTCCTGAGGATCCCTCAGGTGCGATACCGGGGGGCGTTGCGGGCCTCCACGAGCGGCCCGCAACGCCCCCTTTCCACGCGCCCGTACAGTGCCGAAGCGGATGCCGTACGACGGCGGCGGGCGCATCACCCGCAGCATCCGCTCCCCGGCCGGGCCGGGCCGGCCCGGGTCCGCACGTCCTGCACGGAGGCCGGGCCGAAGGCGGCGAGGCGGCGCGGGGCGTCCGGCCTCCGCGACGGCGGCGCGGTCCGCGTCCCGGCGAGGACCGCTCCCCCGGGACGCGGACCGCGCCACGCGATGCCGCCCCGGCGCCGGGCCCGTCCGGTCACCGCGTCCGTGACGCCAGGTACTCCTCCACGTCCGGAGCCGGGTGCGCGTCCTCCGCCACCACCAGGCCGCCGACCGCCCCGGCGTCGGGCCGCAGCACGTAGCTCTCCACGCTGGCGGGACGGTCGACGTCGGAGAAGTCCTGCGGCGTGCCGAGGCCGGTGTCGGCGTTCTTCCGGGTGCGGTGGGCCTTGACGACGTCCTCGCGGGCGAGGCTGCCGGCCTCGCAGGCCTTCTCCAGGTCGGCGCCGATCAGCTGGGCGGCGTTGTAGCCGGAGAGCACACCGGAGTCGACCGGCGAGTCCGGGTACTTCTTCTTGTACGAGGCCACCATCCGCCGCACCCCGGGCAGTTCGGAGCTGACGGCGGGCGCGGCGCTGACGACGTGCAGCATGGCCGCCAGGGCCGGTGCGGCGGGGGTCTTCATCAGCTGGGGCGCGAAGCCGGGGGCGCTGCTGACGACGGGCACGCGCAGGCCCCGGGAGGCGGCGACGCCGACCAGGGAGGCCGTCTGGGCGGGACCCGCGCTGATCAGGACGGCCTTGACGCCCTCCTTGCGCAGCGCCGAGACCTGGGCGGACAGGTCGGTGTCGGTCGCCTTGATCTTCTGTCCGGCCACCTTCAGGCCGGCCTTCCTCGCCGCCCAGGTGGACCCTTCCAGCGCGTTGGCGCCGTAGTCGCCCTCGAAGTACACGTGGCCGACGGTGTCGCCCTTCTTCAGGCCCTTGGTGCGGGTGAGGAAGTCGACGGCGGCGATCATGTCGACGTCGTAGGTGGTGCCGAGGACCTGGACGGGGTCCTTGCCGAGCAGGGAGGCGGCCCAGGCCTGCGGGAAGGTGAGCATCTCGTCGCGTTCGATGTCGTCGAGCAGGGCGGCGACGACCGGGGAGCCGATGACCTGGGGCAGGGCCACCACGTCCGGGGCGATGTCGGCGTAGGCGGTGACCGCCTTCTGCACGTCGTAGCCGTGGTCCTTGACGACGATCTCGACCTTGCGGTCGCAGACGCCGCCCTTGGCGTTGGTCTCGTCGGCCCACATCTGCTGGGCCTGCACGATGCTCTTGCCGAGGGTGGCGTAGGGGCCGGTCAGGTCGGTGAGCGCGCCCAGTCTGATGGTCCCGGCGCCGACGCCGGGGCCGGTGCGGACGCCGTCGGCGGCGTCGCCGCCCTTGCCGCCGTCCGCCTTGGAGCTGCATCCGGTGGCCGCGAGCAGCAGGGCGAGGGACCCGGCGAGGACGGCTGCGGCGGTGCGGTGCCTGGGGTGCTGGGTGGTCACGGGGTGTGCTCCTTGGGTCGTACGGGCGGGGCGGAGGGCTCGGGCGAGGGGGCCGGGTCCGGGTCCGGGGAGGGCGTGCCGCGGCGGCGCCGGGCGACGCGGTCGCGGGCGCGGCGCACCAGGCCGTGCAGGCCGTCGGGCGCGTACAGCAGGACGACGACGATGGCGGCGCCGTAGAGGTAGCGGGCCGCCTCGGTGGGGCCCACCGCGCCCTCGGCGGAGCCGGGGGCGGCGACCAGCGGGAGCTGGTCGGCGTAGCGGGTCATCAGCAGCGGCAGCGCGGTGACGAAGACGGCGCCCGCGGTGGCTCCGGCGACCGAGCCGAGGCCCCCGATGACGATCATGGCGAGGTAGTCGACCGACAGGGCGAGGGAGAAGTAGTCGGGCACGACGCGGCGGAAGGCCAGGGCCAGGAGCACGCCGGCCAGGCCCGCGTACATCGACGACACCACGAAGGCCGCCGAGCGGTACCGGGCCACGTCCACGCCCATCACCGCCGCCGCGGTCTCGCTGTCGCGCAGCGCGGCCAGCGCCCGGCCGGGGCGTCCGCGCAGCAGGCCGCGGGCGGTGAACCAGGTGAACGCGAACAGGGCGAGACCCAGGTACCACAGGCGTTCCTCGGCGCCGAACGGCACGCCGAGGACGGTCAGCCGCGGGCCGTCGGCCGCGAAGGCGAAGCCGCCCGCCTCCAGCGGGGGCACGGAGCGGCCGTTGAAGCCGCCGGTGACCGAGTCGGCGGTCAGCAGCACGTGGTGGCCGAGGAAGACCAGCGCGAGCGTGGCGACGCCCAGGTAGATGCCGCGCACCCGGGCGGCGACGGGGCTGAACAGGCCGCCCGCCGCCCCGGCCAGCAGCACCGCCAGGACGGCGGCCGAGGCGGGCGGCAGGCCGGGGCCGGGCTCGCCCGCCAGCCAGGCGTAGCCGTAGGCGCCGACGGCGAGGAAGAAGGCGTGGCCGAGGGAGAGTTGTCCCGCGGTGCCGCTGAGCAGGGCCAGGCCGATGGCGCCGATGGCCGCCGCCATGGCGAACAGGCCGATGCGCAGCCAGAAGGCGTCCAGGTAGAAGGGCGGCAGGCACAGGGCGAGGGCGAGCAGGACCGCCCCGGCCGGGCGCGGGATCCGGCGCTCAGACACGGGCCGCCCCCTTCGCGCCGAACAGCCCGGTGGGCCGGACCAGGAGCACCAGCACCATCACCGCGTAGGGGGCGACGTCGCCGAAGCCCTCGCCCAGGACGTGCAGGTCGGACTGGTAGCCGACGACGAGTGCCTCGGTCAGGCCGATCAGCAGGCTGCCCGCCAGGGCGCCGGGCGGGGAGGCCATGCCGCCGAGGATCGCGGCCGGGAACGCGTTGAGCGCGATCTGGCCGGTGCCGCGTTCCAGGCCGGGGGCGGGGAACGCGGCGAGGAACACCGCGGCCAGCGCGGCCAGCGCGCCCGCCAGGCACCAGGCCAGGGCGCGCACGCGGGACAGCCGTACGCCCATCAGGGCGGCCGCCTCCAGGTCCTCGGCCACCGCCCGCAGGGACAGTCCCCAGGCGGTGAACCGGAACAGCGCGAAGACGGCGCCGATGACCGCGGCCGACACGGCGATCGCGGCGAGCCGGCTGTCGGCGACGGTGACCGGCCCGAGGTGCGTGACCGAGTCGCCCCAGGGGTCGCCGAG
The DNA here is from genome assembly GCF_040678355.1 of Streptomyces sp. NPDC052701. Taxonomy (NCBI): domain Bacteria; kingdom Bacillati; phylum Actinomycetota; class Actinomycetes; order Kitasatosporales; family Streptomycetaceae; genus Streptomyces; species Streptomyces sp. NPDC052701. Next base: position 18,266 of record NZ_JBFATO010000056.1, on the reverse strand, counting down.
GGAGAGCAGGTCGCCGCCGATGCGGCGGGCCAGGTCGGTGAGCAGGACGATGTCGACGCCGATGGTGACGATGGTCTGGACGTGGGCGGCGCGCGGGTCCATCCCGCCGGGCTGCAGCAGGAAGCGGTCCAGGGCGCCCGCCACGGCGGCGGTCGTCGCGACGGCCAGCGCCAGCGCCCCGGGGAAGCCGAGGTCGTCGTGGAGGACGGCGGTGAGGTAGCCGCCGAGCAGGAGCAGCGAGCCGTGGGCGAAGTTGAGGACGCCGGACGCCTTGAAGATGACGACGAAGCCGAGGGCGACCAGGGCGTAGACCGCGCCGAGCGCGAGACCGTCGAGGACGTTGCCGAGGAAGCCGGTCACGCCGCGTCCTCCTCTCCGGGGGTGCCCAGGTAGGCGCGCAGCACCTCCGGGTCGCGGCGGACCTCGTCGGGGGTGCCGTGGGCGATGACCCGGCCGAAGTCGAGGACGGTGACCTCGTCGGCGAGGCGCATGACCAGGCCCATGTCGTGTTCCACGAGCAGGACGGACAGGCCGAGCCCGGCGCGGACCTCGCGCACCACCTCGGCGGTGCGGGCGCGTTCGGCGGCGTTCATGCCGGCCACGGGCTCGTCCAGGAGCAGCACGCGCGGTTCCAGGCACAGGGCGCGGGCCAGCTCCACGCGCTTGCGGTCGCCGTAGGACAGCAGTGCCACGGGGCTGTCGAAGTGCCGTGCGAGCCCGGTGAGTTCGGCGATCTCACGGGCCCGGGCGCGGTGCTCGCGCTGTTCGCGCACGGCCCGCGGCAGGCGCAGGGCGCTGGCGGCGAAGCCCGCGCGGGAGTGGGCGTGGCGGCCGAGCATCAGGTTGTCGGCGACCGTGCCCTCGGTGGTGACGATGTTCTGGAAGGTGCGGGCCACGCCGAGCGCGGCGATGCGGTGCGGGGCCAGCCGGGTGAGGTCGGTGCCGCCGAGCCGGACCGTGCCGGAGGCGGGGCGGGTCAGGCCCGACAGGACGTTGAAGCAGGTGGACTTGCCGGCCCCGTTGGGGCCGATGAGGGCGTGCACCGAGCCGGGCGCGACGGTGAGGCCCACGCCGTCCAGGGCGGTCAGGCCGGCGAAGCGCACGGTGACGTCCCGCACCTGCAGCTCGGGAGGGGAGTCGTTCACGCGGCCCCCTGACCGTCGGCCGTGTCGCCCAGGTAGAGGCGGCGCACCGCGTCCGTCCGGGCGAGTTCGTCGGCGGGCCCGGACAGCCGGATCTCGCCGACCTCCAGGACGTACGCCCGGTCCGCCAGGGACAGCGCCATGCCGGCGTTCTGCTCGACCAGCAGGACGGCGGTGCCCTGGGCGTTGATCTCGCGGATCACCTCCGCGATCCGGTACACCATGCGCGGCGCGAGGCCGAGGGAGGGCTCGTCGAGGAGCAGCAGGCGCGGGGCGGCCATCAGGGCGCGGCCGATGGCGAGCATCTGCTGCTCTCCCCCGGACAGCAGGCCCGCCGCCTGGCGGGTGCGTTCGGCGAGCCGCGGGAACAGCGCGAAGACGCGGTCGCGGGCCTCCTTCACCTGCGCGGGGCTGCGCCGGCCGAGCCCGAGCCCGCCGCTGCGCAGGTTCTCCTCGACGCTGAGGCCGGCGAACACCCGCCGGCCCTCGGGGACCTGGACGACTCCGGCGCGGACCGCCGCGACGGGGTCCCGGCCGTCCAGCACCGTGCCGCCGTAGCGGACGCGGCCGGCCGTGATCGCGCCCCGGTGCAGGCGCAGCGTGCCCGACACCGCCCGCAGCAGGGTCGTCTTGCCGGCGCCGTTCGCGCCGAGCAGCGTCACGACACCGCCGTGCGGCACGGTCAGGGACACGGAGCGGAGGGCGGACAGGGCGCGCCCGTACGTCACGTCGACGTTCTCGACGTGCAGCGCGGGCCGGTCGTCCGGTGGTGCTTCGGGCATCGCGGCTCCTCAGGGCCCCGCCTGGACCGGCACAGGGCTTCGGGGGAAGGGGAGCTCACGACAGCACGGGCGCCGGGCGGCGGTACAGGTTCCCGGGCGGGGACGCTGCGGTGTCCCAACGCGGGTGCCCGGGCGTTGTGCGGGTGCCCAGTACGTGTGCGGCGTCCTGTGCGCGGGGGCGTGCGGTGCCCCATACATGAGGGGCGGTGCCCCGTACATGCGGGGGCAGTGCCCCGTACGTGGGAGCGGTGCCCCGTATGTGGGAGCGGTGCCCCGTACGTGGGGGCGGTGACCCGTTCACGGGGGTGCGCGGCGGCAGTGTCCCGCGGGTGTGGCGCCGGCGGGCGGGTGTCCCGTACGCGGGGCGCTCGGGGTGCGAGCCCCGGGAGCGAGGGCGGCGCGTACCGGGCGCCCGCCTCCCGGTGGGGCTCAGCGGGGCAGCAGGCGGCGGGCGGCCAGGGCCAGGGCGACCTCGACCAGGTCGGAGGGGCGGGACAGGGAGCGGCCCGTGAGCTGCTCGTAGCGGCGCAGGCGGTTCAGGACGGTGTTGCGGTGGCAGTACAGGCGGCGGCCGGCGCGCTGGGCGGAGCCGTCGCAGGCGAGCCAGGTGGCCAGGGTGTCCAGCAGCACCTCGGCGTCGGCGGGTTCCAGGCCGGCCAGCGGGCCGAGCAGCCGGTCGGCGAGGGCGGCGCCGAGGTCGGGGCTGGAGACCACCAGCGCCTCGGGGAGGTGCTCCGTCAGACGGACGGTGCCGCCGGTCGCGGGACACAGCCGCAGGGCGGTGTCCGCCAGCCGGCGGGCCTCGCCGAGCGCGGCCAGGCCCTCGACGGCGCCGCCTACGCCGACGCGTGCGCCGGGCAGCGGTGCGTCCGGTACCGCGTCCGCGCCGTCCTCGGCGAGGACGATGCCGTAGTCCGTCTCGGCGCCCGGGTGCCAGTACGCGCGCGTGCCCGGCGCGAGGACGGCACGGGCGCCGTCGGCCGGATCGCCGCCCTCGACCGCGACGACGACGTACCGGCCGTGCTCGGGCAGGTCCAGCGCCTGCGCGGCCTCCGGCAGGTCGGCGATGCGGCTGGTGCCGTCCAGCAGGGCGGCGGCCAGCAGCCGCACCCGGTTGTCGCGCCGCCAGGCGAGCTGCCGCTCGGTCTGCCGGTAGGCGTCCGCGACGAGGGTGCAGTGCTCGTCGACGAAGTCCCACACGTCGGACGCCACGTGCACCAGGAGCCGTACGTCCTCGGGGGCCGTCCGGCACGTCTCGTCGACCAGTCCCTGCCACACCAGCGAGCCGCCCAGCCGGAAGGCGTGCAGCAGCGCGTCCAGCGGCAGTCCCTGCTCGGCGCGCGTGGTGCCGATCCGCCAGGAGCAGCGGCGCGCCGCGTCCCGGGTGCCGCGCGGGTCCAGCAGGGAGGAGACGCTGTGCCGCAGTGAGCGGTGCACCTCCTGCCAGATGCCGGCCGGGTCGCTCTCCAGCGCGGCCCGGTAGGCGGGTTCCTGCTCCTGCAGGACGGCGACCAGCCGGTCGGTGAGCTGGGGCAGGTCGGCCAGCAGGACGCGGGCGGCGCGGTGCAGCGCGCGCAGCGCGTCGGCGTCGATCAGCGACCGCACGCGCGGGGGGCGGGTCCGCGGCGCGGGCGTCGGTCCGGGGCGGAGCACGGTTCGTGGCCGTACGGCTTGGTGCATCGTGGTTCTCCCCCAGGGTCGGCTTCCCGGTGGCGCCCGCCCGGTGGTCCCGCGCCGGCGCCCGGCCGGCCCGGCAGTCCCGGGCCGGCCGCCACCTGACTCGTCCTGCCCCGAAGAATGGCATACCGTCCGGTCGGTCCCTAGAGTTGTGCACCGGTCTTTTGGTGACGGGTCCTTGGGGACGGCCACGCACCGGCCCGGGCCCCGCGGCCGCGCCCCGCCCGCCGCCCCGCCGGGGGGCGGCTCACAGCTGGGCGCCGGTCCTGTGCGCGGAGCCGGGCGGCGGTCCGTCCGCCTGCTCGACCATGCGGGCCAGCTCGACCCGGGAGCGGACGCCGAGCGCGGCGAAGACGTTGCGCAGGTGGTAGTCGACCGTGCGGGTGCTGACGGACAGGCTGAGGGCGACCTCGCGGTTGGTGGCGCCCTCGGCGACGCACCGCACGATGCGCAGCTGCTGCGGGGTCAGCCGGGCCAGCCGCTCCGCTCCGGCCCGGGCCGGTTCCCCGGCCGCCGTCCCGCTCGGCGCGGCGCCGTTGGCGCGCAGTTCCGCCCCCGCCTGCTGGGCCCACCTGCGGGCGCCGCAGCGTTCGAAGCCCATCAGGGCGGCCCCCAGGTGCGTGCGCGCCTCACGCAGCCGGCGCCGGCGCCGCAGCCACTTGCCGTAGAGCAGCTCGGTACGGGCCCGTTCGAAGTCCCCGGCCGTCTCCTCGTGGCGGTCCAGCGCCCGCCGGTACAGCTCGTCGGCCGCCTCCGGTGCGGCGAGCAGGGCGCGGCAGCGCAGGAGCTGGGCGGGCGCCTGGGGGTCGGCGTCGCAGGCCGCCCACAGGGCGAAGTCCTCGACGACCGCACGGGCGTGCTCGGGCTGCCCGCTCAGCGCCGCGGCCTCGACGAAGCAGGGGACGGCGAGCATCCACACCGCGAAGTGCCCGCGCCGCGGGCCGGGACGCACGAGCGGGCCGAGCCGGTCGGCGGCCTCCCGGGGCCGGCCGCGGCCCAGGTCGGCGCGGGCCGCCGCCCACTGCGCGAGGGTGGCGGCCTGCGCCAGGCCGTGCCGCCGGGCCGTCGTCAGCGCGGCCGACACGTGCCCGGCGACGAGGTCGGTCTCGCCCTCGATCGACGCGGCCAGGGCCAGGATCGCGTGGTGCTGGGCGGCCGTGTTGCGCTGTCCGGTCCGGTGCGCGCTGCGCAGCCCCTCCTCGGCGTGGGTACGGGCCAGCGCGTGCCGCCCGGCCCGCAGCTCGGCGTAGGCCAGGTACTCCAGGGCGCGCGGCTCCAGGGCGGCGGAACCGAGGGTGCGGGCCGCCGCCAGCGCCCGTGCGCCGGCCCGGCGCGCGGCGGTCACGTCACCGAGCAGCAGGGCGGCGGTGGCCGAGCGCAGCAGCCGGCCCGGATCGTCGGCGGGACGGCACCGGTCCACCACGCGCCCGAGCGGCCCGGCCGCCAGGTCGAAACGCCCCCGCAGGACCGCCCGCATGCCCTCGCGGTGGTCGTGCAGCAGGGCCCGCCGCTCGCCGGGGGACGGCTCGGGCCCGTCCGCGGCGGCCGAAGGGCCGGGTCCGTCGTGGTCGAGGACCCGCAGGCACGCCGCCAGGTCGCCCGCGGCCCACGCCGCGTCGGCCGCTGCCAGGGCGGCCGACGCGGCCTCCTCGGGATCGTGGGCCGCGAGCAGCCGGGCGGCGAGCAGCAGGGACTCACGGGCGTCGTCCACGGGACCGTCCGCGAGCAGCGCCGTCCCCCGCAGGAGCTCGGCCCGGCCGCGCACCACGGCGGCCGCCGGCCGGCTGCGCGCCCGGTCGAGCAGGCGCAGGGCCTCGCAGGAGTCGCCCGCGAGCAGGGCCTGCTCCGCGGCGGCCGTGTACCGGTGCGCCCGCTGCGACTCCTCAGGCGTCAGCTCGGCGGCGCGCAGGTGGGCCGTGCGGCGCAGGGCGTGGGGAAGGGCGGCCGGGCTGTCGGCCGCGGCCGACAGCGCGGCCGCGAGGGCGGCGTCGGGTCCTGTCGCCGCCCAGGAGCGGTGCAGCAGCGCGAGGACGTCGTGGCCGCCGGGCAGCGCACGGGCCAGCGCGCGGTGCGCGGCGCGGCGCCGCTCGGGCGCCGCGGCGGCGTACACCGCCCTGCCGAACAGCGCGCTGCGGAACCGGAACCGCCCGTCCGCCAGCACGAGCGTGTCGGGCACGGGCAGGGGCTCCGGCGTGACGGGGGCGGTGACGCGGGCGGTGACGCGGGCGGTGACGGGGGCGGTGACGGGGGCGGGCTCCGCGGGAGGGCCGCCCGCCTCCCCGGGGGCGGGGCGGGGGTCCGGGGCCGGCGCCTCCTGGCCGCCTTGGAGGGACGCGTCCGTCCGGAGGACGAGGAGGGAGGTGCGGGCCGGTGCGTCCCCGCCGTCACCGCGGGCCCCGGCCGCCCGCCGGCCGGGGCCCGGGACGCGGACCCGTACGCCCCCGCTGCCCGGGGGATCAGCGGCCGCCCGGGCCGCGAGGGCGTGGTCGGGGGCCGGCGCGCCCGCGGCGTCACCGGTGCCTTCCACCGCCCGCAGGACGACGCCGGCGTCGGTGTCCGCCTCCCCCGAGGCGTGCAGCGCGGCCGCCACCGTCAGCAGCAGGCCGTCGTCTTCGGGCGGCAGGCCGGCCAGACATCGGCCGGCCGCGGCGGTCAGGGCCTCGGCGTCGGCCAACGGCCGCGGCAGGGGCCGGCATCCGCCGAGCTGGGCGGGTGAGAGCCGGCGGACCAGGGCCAGCAGAAGGGCCGGACTGCCCTCCGCCTCGGCCACCAGTTCGTCGCGGACGGCCGGATCGACGGCTCCGTCCGTCGCGTCGTCCACCAGGGCGGCGGCGTCCGCCGGGGCCAGGGGCCCCAGGCGCAGCACGGGCAGCCCGGCGAACTCCCGGTCGGGCGGGCGGTGTCCGGCCACGGTGAGGAGGAGGCCGAGTCCCGCCCGGCCCGCCGTGTGCAGGCGGATGCCCGCCTCCCCGAGGGCGGCTCGCGAAGCGGCGTCCCACAGGTGCGCGTCGTCCACGCACACCAGGAGCGGGGCCTGCGCGCCCGCCGCGCGCAGGGCGCCGAACAGTGCCTCCCCCGCCGGCCCCGGCCCGGGCCGGGCGAGTTCCTCGGCGGGCCGTCCCAGGGCTCGCGACAGCGCGCGCAGGCCGCCGTAGGGCTGGCGCGCCCAGGCCGGGTCGGACCGCACCCGCACCACCGGGCCCGGTGTGAAACAACGGGCGGCGGACTCGAGGAAGGCCGTGCGGCCGCAGCCGGGTTCACCGGTCACGACGTGGACGGCGCCCTCGGCGCGCAGCCGGTCCAGCAGCTCGGCCACCGCCTGCCGCCGCGTGCCCGCGCGGTACCGGAGCGGAGCGGGTCTCGGGGTCGTCTGTCCGGTCATTCCCGCCATGTTACGTACGGGTAACGAGAGGTGGAAGGCGCGCGTCCACACCGTCTCGGCGGCTCATCGACCGTGCCACCTGCGCGTTCGCGGGGTGCGGCCGGGCGTCTTTCTGTGCCGGGGCACAACGCCCGCGGCCCGGCGCGGTGCGCCCGCACAACGCCGGCGGCGGCCGCGAGGGCCGCCACCGGGTCACGCCGCGAAGGTCAGGAGGTGTGCGGGCAGTTGCCCCGGTACTCCTCGATCGTCGAGCTCGGCCGCGGCAGCGGGCAGAGGAACTGCTCGTAGCGGGTGTCGTTGTCGATGAACCTCTTCAGCCACGAGATGCTGTACTTCGCGATCGTCGTGTTCGACGTGTTGGGCGCGAAGTGGGTGGCGTTGTTCAGCTCCAGGTAGGCCCGGTCGAGCGAGGACGGCAGGCTGGAGTAGAACGGCTCGGCGTGGCTCGACACGGGGGCGATCGAGTCGCCGTCCGCCCCGAAGATCAGGGTCGGCGTCCTGAGCTCCGGCCACGTCTTGTCGAGGTTCCAGGGCGTCATCGGGATCGCGGCCTGCAGCGAGGGGCGGGACTTGGCGGCCTCGAGCGAGCCGCCGCCGCCCATCGAGTGGCCCATGACGCCCAGCCGGCTGCTGTCGATGCGGCCGCGGACCGAGCTGCGCTCGGTGAGGTAGTCCAGGGCGGCGAGCAGCTGCCGTCCCCGGGAGTCCGGCTGGTCGAGGGTGGTGAGCGTGTCGATGGTGAAGACGACGAAGCCCTGGGAGGCCAGGCGCGGCCCCAGCCAGGAGATGGAGGACTGGGTGCCGGTGTAGCCGGGCGAGACGGCGACCGCGCCGAAGGTGCCGTCGGCGGTGCTGGTCGGGTAGTAGATGGTGCCTCCGCCGAAGCCGGTGACGGCGAGCGAGGAGACGCTCGTCTCCGAGACGGCGTACGGGCCGCGCAGCGCCTCGATGCTGGAGTTGCTGGGCGCCGGGCCGCGCTCGTAGGGGTTGTCCGCGGCGTGGGCGCCGGGGCCGCTGAGGGTGAGTCCGACGACGGCGGTGACCGCCGCGGCCAGGCCGGCGAGCCGGCCGGCCCTGCGGGGCGCGGTACGGACCGGGAGCGGGCGTGCGGTGCTGCTGTGGGGGTGCTGCACGACGAGTCGTCCTCTCTGTCGACCAGCGGCCCGGCGGCGCGGCGCACGGGGGGAGACGCGTGACGCGTCCGTGCACCGCCCGACGGGCTCCGCCGATGGGCTGGGAGCTGCCACTGTCGGCGGGGGACACCCGTCCGGGGACCGGCAATGTCACCGGTCTCGTCACCGGTCCTGCCACCGGTCCCGGCACCGCGCCGGGCCGGCGGGCCCGGGGCCGGGGAGGCCTTCCGCCCCACCATCCGGATCGTTACGACTTCTTCACCGCGCTCGAACGCATCGGCGGCCCGTACCCGAGCACCCGTAGGGCTGTCTCCTGGTCGAGGGGTCCGTCATGGTCTGGGTCGCCGTACTGCTGTTGCCGCTCCTGAGCGTCCTGCTGCTGGTCATGGACCGTGTGGAGGAGCGCCTGTTCGAGCCTGCCCCCGCGCGGCGCCGGCACGCGGCACGCAAGCGTCATCTGCGCCTGATCCGGGGCGGATCCGCGCGGGAGCGGGCCGTCCCCGGAGCGGACGGTGCGCGGGAGCGGGCCGCCTGAGCGCCGTCCGGCCCCTGGGAGCGCGTCGCCCTCGGCCCGTACGCCCGTCCCGGAACTCCGCCACGCCCGGCGGTCGTTGCGTCCGCGGGAGCCACCACGGCGTCACGCAGGGGGGACGGGGTCGCACGACGGCACGGCGGAACACCGTCGGGGACGTCTTCCCGGATCTGGACCGCGGCACGGCCGCGCAGCGGCCGCACACCCCGCCGGGTTCCAGCGCGTACCCCGGTGCCGCCGTCTCCCCCGGCACCGGACTCCGCACCCGGCCCGCCCGGCCCGCCCACGCCGGGTGAACGCGGTTTTCACGTCGACGACGACACGGCCCGCTTCGCGGCCGGCACCGGCTTCCGCGCCCCGTGACCACCCGGCGGGTCGCAGAACAAGCCCTGTGCGCCGATTGCGTCTGCCGCGCGGGGGGCACTCCGGCCCTGTGCGGACACAGCAGACGCAACAGCGCGCACGGCCGCGGCGGGTCCTGCTGACCGGGTGGTTCAGCTTCCCGGACGGAGAGGCGACCGCCGGGGACGTGCTGGCGCTGCGCCGGGTGGAGGACGTGCTGCGCGGGACGGGCATCCCGTACGAGGTGGCCTGGAGCCCCGGGTTCCTGCCGGAGGCGCTGCACCTGGCGGACGTACGGCCCGGCGACTACTCCCACCTGGTGTTCGTGTGCGGCCCGCTGCACGGGCCGCAGGTCGAGGAGCTGCACCGGAGGTTCGCGCACTGTGTGCGCATCGCCGTCGGCACCTCGGTGATCGACCCGGACAGCCCGGCCGTGACCGGCTTCCACCGGGTGCTGCCGCGGGACGCGCCGGACACCGCGCCGGTGGAGGACCTGGCGGCCCGCGCCCCGGCCGTGCCCGCCCGGCCGGTGGTCGGGGTGATCCTCACGCAGGGGCAGCACGAGTACGGGGAGCTGCGGCGGCACGGACGGGTGGCCGAGGAGGTGACGCGCTGGCTGGGCGGCAAGGACTGCGCCCGGCTGGAGCTGGAGACCCGGCTCGACACCCACGACTGGCACCTGAGCGCGACGCCCGCCCAGCTGCAGTCCGTGCTGGCCCGGCTGGACCTGGTCGTCACCGACCGGCTGCACGGGCTGGTGCTCGCCCTGCGGGTGGGCACGCCGGTCCTGGCCGTCGACCCGGTGGCGGGCGGGGCGAAGGTGACCGCGCAGGCCCGGGCCTGCGGCTGGCCCGCGCTGCTGACCGCCGAGCGGCTGGACGCGCGGCGGCTGGACCGCTGGTGGAACTGGTGCCTGACCGGCGGCCGGGTGGCCGCCCGGCAGATCCGCGACGCCTTCCAGGAGGGCACCGTGCCGGACAGCGCGGACCGGCTCGTCGAGGCGCTGGCGCCGCGGGCCGCCGGTTAGCCCGTGGCGGGTCCGGGCACCCGGTGGCCCGCCGGACCGCCCCGGAAGGAGGGACCGTGTCCATCGGCCGACTCACCGATCACGAACAGCGCGTCCTGGACGAGATGGAGCGCGCGCTGCGCCGCGACCGCCGCCTCGACCGGCGGCTGCGCACGTTCCGTCCGGGCAGCGACGCGGCCCGCTTCCCCCGGCCACGGACCGTGGCCGCTCTGCTCGCGGTGTCGGTCGCCCTGATGGTGGCCGGGATCGTCACGTCCGAGCCGGCGGTGATCTGGGCGTTCGCCGCGGTGTGGCCGACGACGCTGTTCGCGGCGTTCCGGCTGCTGTGCCGGTGGTCCGAACGCTGAACGCCCGCCCCCTTCCCGCCGCGGGCCGCCCTCTTCCTCCCGCGTCCCCGTTCGCGTGCGGTCCGTCACCCGATGTAGCGGCGTGCCGTCGACGCGCGCTGCGCGGGCTCCAGCAGCCGCAGCCGTGACTCCACCTGCGGGGGCAGCACCCGGCGTTCGCGCAGCACCCACGGCAGGGCGGCCGCCGCCTCGGCGAAGGCGCGCAGGGAGGCGGTGTCGCGCGGGACCGTGCGGGCCAGTCTCAGGGTGCGGCGCAGCGCGGGACCGGCCGGGCGGCGCAGCCAGGTGAACCACAGCGTGTTGCGGATGCCGTGCGTACGGCGCAGCGTGGAGTCCCGCGCCGGGGAAGGGTGGTGATGCACCGTCAGATGATCGGCGTACGTCAGCCACCAGCCGTCGGCCGCCAGGTCCGCGGCGAGCAGTTCCTCCTCGCCGCCCAGCCACAGCCGCGGATGGAACCCGCCGGCGGCCCGGAAGGCGTCGGTGCGCAGCACGGTCGCGGCGGCCAGGAAGGAGCCGAGGGCCGGACCGGGCAGCCACTCGGGCCCGGGGATGGGCGAGTCGCGCAGTTCCCTGACGATCGGGTCCTCGGTGCCGTCCGGTTCGACGACGATCCGGGCCGTGACCGTACCGACCGCGGGGTGCCGGTCGAGCAGGTCGGCGGCTCCGGACAGCGAGCCGGGCGCCCACCAGGAGTCGTCGTCGCAGAACGCGGTGTAGGGCGTGCGGACCTCCCGCACCGCCAGGTTGCGGCCGACGGCGCCGAGGTTGCGGCCGGGGGTCAGCAGCCGTACCCGGGGGTGGTGGCGGGCGACGGCGGCCGAGGTGCCGTCCGTGGAGCCGTTGTCGGTGACGATCACCGGGGGCTCCTCCGGCAGTTCGGCGAGCCGGGCGAGGGTGCGCAGGAGTTCGTCGCGCCGGTTGCGGGTGATGACGACGACCGTCGTGCGGGGGTCGGTCATGCCGTCGCTCCGTCCAGCAGGCGGGCGGCCCGCTCCACGTGCGGGGGCAGGGGCCTGCGTTCGCGCAGGACGGCGGGCAGGCGGGCGAGCGTCTCGCGCAGGGCGCGCCGGGCGTGGCCGTCGCGCCGGGCCTCGGCCGCGAGGTCGCGGGTGCGGGCCAGCGCGTACGGCACGGGGCGGCGCAGCCACGCGGTGAGCAGCGCGTTGCGGCGCTGGACGGCCGGGCGGTCGGTGCGGGGCACGGGCGCCGGGTGGTGGTGGGCGACCACGTCGGGGCAGTGGGTGACGCCCCAGCCGCGGGCGGCCAGGTCGTAGGCGAGGAGGGTCTCCTCGCCGCCGAAGAACAGCAGCCGGTGGAAGCCGCCCGCGTCGAGGTAGGCGCTGCGGCGGACGACGGCGGCGCAGGCGAGGAAGCCCAGGACCTGTGTGCCGGGGAGGTCGGTGGCGGGGCCGAGGGGGGAGGCCGCCAGCACCTCGTTGAGCGGGTCGGGTTCCGCCGCCGGACCGACCAGGGTGCGGGCGGCGATCAGGCCGAGCCGCGGATGGGCCTCGAACAGGCGGGCCGCGGTGCTCAGCGCGCCGGGCGCCCACCAGGAGTCGTCGTCGCTGAACGCCACGTACGGGGTCCTCAGGGCGCGGGCGCCGTGGGTGCGGGCGAGGGCGCCGCGGTTGAACGGCAGGGCCAGGACGCGGACCCGGGGGAACTCGCGGCGGACCATCGCCCGGGTGTCGTCGGTGGAGGCGTTGTCGACGACCAGGATCTCCGGGCGCTCGGGGAGGGCGAGCAGGTGGCGGAGGGTGACCGCGAGGCCGGCGCAGCGGTTGCGGGTGGCGATGACGACGCCGACGGGGGCGCGGCCGGTGTGCGGCACGGCCGTGCCGCGGTCCGTGGGCGGGGTGGTCATGGCGCGGCCCCTTTTCACGGGTTTCACGGATTTCACGGGTTTCACGGGTTTCACGGACTTCAGGCCTCCGGGAGGCCGTCGAGGGCGGCGAGGACGTCGTCGGTGGTGATCCGCAGCAGCGCCGGGTCCGTGGTGCGGCCGTGCGGGTCGCCCTCCGGGCCGTGCCACAGGGCGCGGTGGCGCGGGTGCGGGGGCGGGCCCCAGCGGCTCGGGGCGACCGGGCCGAAGAGCGTCACCGAGGGGGTGGCGTGGGCGAACGCCAGATGGGCGATGCCGGTGTCGCCGCTGACCACGGCGCGGGCGCCGGCGACGAGGGCCGAGAGCCGGTCGAAGGGGAGGCCGCCGCCGAAGACGTCGGTGCCGGGCAGCCCGGCCCGCCGGGCGAGCCCGGCCACCAGGTCGTCCTCCCGCGCTCCCCCGGTGACGACGACCCGCAGGCCGCGGGCGCGCAGTCCGGCGGCCACGGCCGCGTACCGCTCGACGGGCCAGCAGCGGGCGGGCGCGCCCGCGCCGGGGTGCAGGACGACGGCGCCGGGCGCCGGGGACGCCGCGGACGGGCGGGGCAGGCGCAGGTCGTTCGGGTCGGCGTCGATGCCGTACGCCTGGAGCAGCCGGCACCAGCGGTCGCGCTCGTGCTCCCGCGCGTCCCAGGGCGGACCGTCGATCTCCGGCGTCCCGGGGTGCGCGAAGGCCAGCAGCCGCAGCGGACGCAGCCGCATGAGGAGGCGGTGGCTGGGCGGGCCGTTGCCGTGCAGGTCGACCGCGACGTCCGGGGGCGGGCCGGTCCAGCCGAGGCTCTCGGGGACGGCCCGGCCCGGCGCGGAGGCGGGCAGCAGCCGGTCCACGGCCGCGGTCGCCGCGGCGGCCGGCGCGAGTTCGGCGGGCGCCGCCAGCACGAGTTCGTGCTCGGGGAAGCCCCGGCGCAGCGCGCGCAGGGCGGGGACGCCGGCGAGGAGGTCGCCGAGGCCGAGCGCCCGCAGCACCAGAAGCCGCGGCGGCCCCTGCGGGCCCCGGCCCTGCCCGTCGTCCGCACCCACCGTCAGCGTCCGGCTCCTTCGTTCACCCATGCCAGCAGCCTGTCCCGTCCCGCGCGCGTCCGCCGCCGCAGCGGGTCCATCGGGTGCGGCCCGTCCGCGGGAGCGGGCCCGGGCCGGTTCCGGGCTGCCGCCCCTGCGCCGGCCCCGGTGCCCCGGCCACCGGCCCGGCACCGGAACCGGTCACGCGGCACCGCACGCCCACGCCCGCGGGCCGGAACCCCTTGCGCGCCACCGGCCGGACAGCCCCGAAAGCACCGGACAGCACCGGCCGACCGGCTCCGGCAGGAGCGCGGTGACCGGGGAGGACGGCGGCCGGGGAGGACGGCGGCATGGTCGCCGCCGTCCTCGGCCGGGACGCCGGGGCGCAGGTCGGGCAGCCGGACAGCCGGACAGGAGGCGTTCGAGGTGGTCTCGCCGGAGTCGCCGAGACGGGGTGACGAGCGCCGTCACGCACGCCTCCCCCGCGGGGGGCCGGGCGTGAACCCCCTCCGGGCGGGCCGTTCGCCAGCCGGGTCGCGGCCCCACGGCGGCCCGTCCAGCACCGCGCGGACGGCGGCCGGCAGGTCGGGCGCGACGTGCCCGGCGCTCGCGGTCTCCTCGGGCCGGGTCGCGCCGTTCGGTACGAGGATGCCGTGGGCGCCGGCCCGGCGGGCGGCCTCCACGTCGGCGCCGATGTCGCCGATCACGACGCAGTCGGCGGGGTGGGTGCAGATCCGCCCGGCCGCCCAGAGGATCATGCCGGGCTGCGGTTTGCGGCAGTGACAGCCGTCGTCCGGTCCGTGCGGGCAGACGGCCCACACGTCGAAGGGGCCGAGGAGTTCGTCGACGCGCCGGTTGACGCGGCGCACGTCGGCGTCGGTGAGCAGGCCCCGGGCGACGCCGGACTGGTTGGTGACGACGCCGGTGCGGATGCCGCGCTCGCGCAGCAGGCCGAGGGCCTCGCGGGCGCCCTCGACGGGGCGGACGAGGCCGGGATCGGCGTTGTAGGGGACGTCTTCCACGAGGGTTCCGTCGCGGTCGAACAGGACCGCCCTGACCGGGCTCATCGGGCCGCCTCCCGCCAGGCGGGAGCGCGGCGGGGGCGCCGGGCGCCCGCCGGCCGGTGCCGGCCCGAGGCGGGCGGGACGAGCCCGCTCGTGGCGGGCGCGGCCCTCGTCCCGTACCGGGTGCGCGGTCCGCGGGCGACGCGGGCCCGGGCGAACACCCTGGTCCCGGCGGCCCGGCGGTGCCTGGTGGCGGCGAGGAGCAGGCGGGCGCCGCCGGCCCGGGCCCGCTCCGGGGCGGGGCGGGTGCCGGTGTCGGGCGGCCGTGCGCACGAAGGGGGGTCCACCGACCCGGCTCCGCCGGTCGCCGGGGCCCGGTGCCAGGGGCGTCCGTTCACGGGGTTCTCCTCGCTCTCGTCGCCACTTGCGTGTCGGCGCGGGTAACCTGGCAGCGCCCCGGCTATCTCGAACCTGCGTTCGACATCGGTCCGCGAACTGCGTACGCACGCGTTGCGCGCAGTCCCCGCACGCCTTCCGCGACCGGGAGGACGACCGGAACGGGGACCTGATGGCGCGCCGCCACCGTCCCGAGCGCCGCCCGCGCCACGACCGTCCAGGCGCGGCCCGGCAGCGTCGACCGCCGCGGGGCCGAGTGCATCGCGCTCGCCTTCGCATCGCGCTCGCCCTCGGCGCCGGGCCCGGCGACGTCGTCCCCGCTGGGCAAGCGGCACATCGAGAAGTACCCGGAGCCGGTGCGGCGCATGGCGGACGAGGGCCACGAGCCCGCCGGCCACACCCGCAGCCACCGGATCCCGGCTCGCCTCGGGCCCGCGCCTCAAACGGTCGTCGCGTAGTCGGGCAACACCAGCCCCGAGTGCGCCGCGCGCGCTTCTTCCGCGCCCGTTGCCGCCATCGCCTCCGCCGCCGTCCGCGGGTCGCGCACCAGGGCGTTGCGGGCGTCGATCTGTTCCTGCGTCGTCGGTGTCACCACCGTGCCGCCGCCGGTGGCCAGCGCCTGGTTGCGCTCCGCGAAGAAGCGCATCCGGCGCTCGTAGGCGGCGAAGGCGTCGGAGTGACTGGCGTGCGTGGCCAGTTCGCCGGCCAGGACGTACGCGCCGACGAGAGAGACGCTCGACCCCTGGCCGGAGAGGAACGAGGTGGCGTGCGCGGCGTCGCCCGCCAGCACGACACGCCCGTGCGACCAGGAGGGCATGTGGATCTGGCTCACGATGTCGAAGAAGAGGTCGTCGGCCTCCCGCATCGCCTCCACCAGGCGCGGCACGTGCCAGACCTGCTCCGGGAAGTGCGCGGCGACCAGATCGCGCTGCGCCCGCGGGTCGCGGAACGCGTCGAAGGGCGGGGTGCCGCGCGTAAAAGTGAGGAAGCCGTGCACCCGCTCGGACGGTTCGTGGGCGTACAGGACCGCGCTGCGGCCCGGCTTGTTCCAGATGACGCCCTCGTGCGCGAGCCCGAACTCGTTCGGGAGCGTGAAGCCCGCGAAGACGTACCCGAGGTAGCGGTGGAAGGGCTCCTCCGGGCCGAAGACCAGCCGGCGGGTGTTCGAGTGCAGCCCGTCCGCACCGGCCACGAGGTCGAAGGTGCGGCGCGTACCGCTGTCGAAGACGACGTGCACGGCGTCCCCGCTGTCGTCCAGGGTCGCGATCGAGTCGCCGAAGAGGAACTCGACCCGGTCGCGCAGCAGCGCGTAGAGCGCGTCGGCCAGGTCGCCGCGCCGGACCTCGACGTCGAGACCGGCCTCTCCCCCGGTCATCTGCTCGGGCCGCAGCGAGCCGACCGTCTCGCCGGTCGCGTCCACGAAGGTGATCCGCTGGCTGTCGACGTGCGCCGCGCGCAGGCGCGGCAGCAGACCCATGCGGTCCACGACCTCGCGGGCCGTGCCGCGTACGTCGATCGCGTAGCCGCCCCCGCGCACGGCGGGTGCCTTCTCGACGACGGTCACCTCGAAGCCGTACCGGTCGAGCCAGTACGCGAGTGCGGGGCCTGCGATGCTCGCTCCGGAGATCAGCACGCGGCGGGGGGAAGGGGGCCTGTGGCTCATGTCTTCGTGCCTTTCCGCCGGGATGGGCCCCGGCACGGTGGCGGTGCGCACCGCAGGAGCGGCAAAAATGCGTACCTTAGGTATCCTTATGGAGGCCATGCGGCACCCTTGCCGGTGCCGGACACCCCCAAGATATAGATACCTAACTCAGGTATGCAAGTGGAGCTGCCGTGTCGTCCGAGTCCCCAGGTGAGTCCCCCCAGACGCCCGCACCGGGAAGCACGCACGCCGACCTGCTCGCAGTGCTGCCCCGGATCACCCAGTTGAGCGCCGCCTTCACCAAGGGCCGGCTCGCCGAACGCGCCACCGAGGCGGCCGGCCTGGCTCGCGACCGCCCCGCCATGGGCGTGCTGGTATCCCTCCGTACGGCAGACAAGCCGCTGCGGATCGGCGAGATCGCCGACCGCCTGCAGGTCGTGGGCCCACACGTCACCCGCCAGGTCCAGGCCCTGGAGAAACGTGGTCTCGTACGCCGTGTCGCCGACCCGCACGACCGCCGCGCGAGCCTCATCGAACCGACCGACAAGGGGACGGAGGCCGCCAACCGTTACGTGACCTTCCTGCTGGGCTGGTTCGCCGAGGCGCTCGCCGACTGGCCGCAGCAGGACCGCGACGACCTCGTCCGGCTCCTCGCGCGCCTCGCCGACGACGTGACGGCCAGGCTGGCGCGGTTCGACGAGAACGGGGAGGACTGAGAGACCGTCTCCCGGCCAGGGCGTCCGCTGCCGTGCGGGGGAGCTCCGGCCGGGACAGAGGGGATCGTGTGTCGCCGCACGGCGCGCCGCCGCAGCGGACGGCCCGCGCACGCGGGACCCGCGGCACCCGGCCGGCACTGCGCCGAGCGGGTGAGGCACCCGCGAAGACGCCGACGGACCGTGACGATTCCCTACGATCGTGGTGTGGTCGACTTCCTCCTCGAACGCACGGCACCGCTCCCCCTCGACGAGGCATGGCGGCGGCTCACGGAATGGCCCCGGCACGGCGAGGTGGTACCGCTCACCCGCATCACGGTGGTCACACCTGCGCCGACCCGCGCGGGCACGCGCTTCGTGGCACGTTCGGGCGTCGGCCCGTTCACCTTCGACGACCCGATGGAGGTCACGGTCTGGCAGCCACCGCGGGACGGCGCGCCCGGCCTGTGCCGCCTGGAGAAACGGGGCCGGATCGTCCTGGGGTGGGCCGAGATCGAGGTACGGCCGGGGCCCGGCGGCCGGGCCCGGGTGCTGTGGCGGGAGGAGATCCGGGTCCGCCCGCTGCCGGGCCTCTTCGACGGCCTGCTGCGGCGGTCGGCCCGGTATGTGTTCGGACGCGCGGTGAACCACCTGCTGCGCCGGCCGTGACGACGGCGGGAGGGCCCCGCCGGCGGGGCCGCCCCGACGGCGGGGACGCGGCGGCCGGGAGCGGCGGGGCGACGACGGTGGGCGCCGCCCACCGGACCACCACCCGACACTTCGTCGACGACCGACGACCGACGGCCAGGTCCGGCCCGTACCGGTACAGCCCGGCACCGCGCGGACCCGCGCCACACGGACCCGCGCCGCCTCGCGCCGCAGTCGCGGAGACAGACACAGAGGCGGACGCGGACACAGTGCCCCGTTCGGGGAACGGATACCGGTCACCAACCGCAGTGGATTTCCACCATTTGCCGGTATTCGACCACTCTACGGCGTGGCATCCGGACGAATCAGGATTGCAACCGCAAGGTTTGATTACGCACTGCCCGATGCCGGGAGCTCCGTGGCACGTGTGCCCCCTGTCCGTCCCAGCGCCCCCCACCTCCCGCCCTCCACGGGGACGAATCGAGGAAGCCGATGGCCACCCACACTGAACCCGTCTCTCCTGTGCCGGCGGTGGAGCGCCATGGCCTGGGGCAGGTGATCGTGTCCTGGCTGACCACCACCGATCACAAGAAGATCGGGCACCTGTACCTGATCACCTCGTTCGGCTACTTCCTGA